>JADQBT010000011.1 GCA_016278485.1 Halanaerobiales bacterium | reverse complement strand
CTATTTCTATTTTTATTCCCTGATTTCCTGCTTCCTACTGAAATTTTACACTATCACCAACATGTACTTATCTAAATCCACTCAGGATCATCTACAGTCTTTTCACTCTTGACATTACCTGTATTCAAAGTACCCTTTTGTTCTATCATCAATATTTGTGTCTCCTGCTCAGCAACCGGCTTATGTTCAACACCTTTTGGAACTATAGCCATTTCTCCCTTTTGTAAGACTTCTTCTCGATCACGGTATTTCAAAAGTAGTTCTCCCTCAATTACTAAAAACATCTCGTCTTCATTTTCATGAAGGTGCCAGTCAAACTCACCCTTTACTTTGGCAATTTTAACATGCATATCATTAACTTCACCAATTATTTTAGGATCCCAATAATTTTTTATCAGCTTGAACTTATCTTTAATATTTACTTTACTCATTATTAAAAAACTCCCTTTTTATATAAAATATATCATAATAAGAACCTACCTGCTATGCCAAGTTGAACAAATAATAATGATTCTATTCATCCAGCTCATCCTTTGGATCATCCTGGGATATGGGTTCTAGATTGGGGTTCCAAGAACTTATACTAATCAGATAACATAATATATAAAAAAGCCTACGAAAGGAATGAGAAATATGAATAATAACTATATATTTAACCCACGTCACCGCAAACGACGTAATAAGTTTAGAGATCATGGACCAAATCCATTTGTGGTTAATATTGAAAGGGCTACTAAGCAAAATGATTATTACCGAATTGCTTTATGGACAGGGGAATATTTACAACTTACTTTGATGAGTATCAATGTTGGTGATGAAATAGGTTTAGAACTTCACACAGACCTTGATCAATTCATACGTATTGAAAAAGGGCGAGGTGTTGTTATGATGGGAGATAATAGAGATCGGTTAGATTTTAAAGCAAGAGTCTATGATGACGATGCAATATTTATACCTGCTGGAAAATGGCACAATTTAATCAATACAGGTCGTAGTCCACTTAAATTATACTCAATTTATGCTCCACCTCAGCATCCACATGGTACAGTTCATGAAACTAAAGAAGATGCTGAAGAGTACCACGGAAATTAAAAATCACTACTAAATAGCTTATAGAGTGGAGGTCTTAACCTAAAAGATATTACGACAAATGTTTTTTTATAAATTTAGCATAATGATTATTAACACCGTATTTTAGTCTCATCTCTGCTAAATAACTATGTATTATATTTTTATATTCTTTATTTGCCCCTCCCCTTGGATAAAGATCATTATAATCTGAAAGGTATTGGGGAAACTGTTTTTTAATAAAATCATAAAATCTCTTTTTAATCCCACCTGTTAAATACAACATACCACTTAACATATAGGATACTCTGGCTTCGGCTGCCCACCGTACTAACTGTTCTAAACTTTCTTCACTATCTGCCAGATATGGAAGGATTGGCATCAAATGAAAAGCAGTATATGAATTCGTATGAGAAAATTCTTTTAATACTTTTAACCTTGATACAGGTAGGCTAGCTCCAGGCTCAACCTTCTTGCTAATATAATTATCACAGGAAGTAATACTGATAACTATCACATACTCCACCAATATTAATTATATCACCATTCCAGGAGGGAGAAGAAAGTTCTTTATCCATTGACATCCTCCCCGCCCGTTCGTTAACAGTCACGAACGAGGATTCCTTAAAGGAACTTTCACCGAAACTCTCTTTTGTATTACGCAATGATAGTTTCAATATTAGGCCATCGAGGCCGTCATGACTTCGACTTCAGGCTGTGCCATCAGCCCTCCTAAGATAGGCATATAGCCACTTAGGCACTTAGACTATTACCATCTAAGCAGATTGTTGCTCTAAATATTTATTAGCTATATTTCTACTTGCATTTAAATCAGCGTGGATATGATTTCCACACTCACAAGAGTATAGATTAGCTTTACGATTAGATTTTTTAACTTTAGCACATTTAGAACAACCCTGGGAGGTATATTTAGGGTTAATATATTCTACCTTGATCCCAGCTAATTCAGCTTTGTATTCAATAAACTGTTGAAGTTGATAAAAAGTCCAGCTATGGAGGTTTCTATCTGCTCTATTAAGACTTTTAGCAGTATTTCGGATATTCTCTAGATTCTCCATAATAATAGGACCAAATTGCTCTTGCACTGCAAGATTAATAAGTTGTCGACTAATTTTATGGTTTAAATCAGTCATCCATCTCTGCTCTTTATCATTAATATTCTTGATAACTTTAACTTTTTTAGATTTACCTAACCTCCTTCTTAAGGATCGATATTTTTTACGAATAAAGCCAGCCTGTTTACCATTATGGAATTGACGATTAATCTCTTTGTCTTTAGATGTTTTAATACTAGCTACAGCAAGTTGCCGAAGCCCTATATCAATACCCATTACATTAGTATTAGTAGTTTTTTTATCATCAATTTTAATAGTTACAGCAAAGTACCATTTTCTTCTTTTATAGAAAAGACTGGCTTTGTCCAATTTACAACCATCTTTAATGTATTGTTGTAATTCTTTAAATCTTATAGTCTGTTTAACAGGAAAGGCTAACCTTTGACATTTGCTAGTATAAAGAGGTATTGAGATTATATGATTATCAATTTTATAATTTTGATTATTATAGCAAATAGGTTGATTATCCTTAAATTCTATATTTTCTTTTTTAGATTTAGACTTTAAAAACCGTTTATAAAGTGCTTTAACTTCTCTAATATTCTGATTTTTAACAGCAGAAGGAAGGTTATGTTCTTTAAAGTCAGCAGAACTTAACTTAGCTTCCCCTGCTTTAAGTTTATCAGCAATAGCTTGACGATTCTTAACTACTTCTGCAATATTATTTAAGAATATATTTTCTTTTCTTTTAGTTGGTTTTAACAACTCTAAAACATAGGTTAGTTGCATATTAATCACCTTTAATTTTCAATGTAGTTTTAGATAGTTTCTTAAACTCACATTACCTGCAGTAGCTACAAGATATGCTCTAGTCCAGATAGAACCTTTAATATTCAACTCTGGAAAGCGCTTTGATATTCTTCTTCCAGTAGTACCATTAATGATGTTTATTAATATACTTGGAGAATGTTTAGCTAGAGTTGATAAAAAAAGGTGTATATGGTCTGGCATTATTTCAGCGGCTAACACTTCAAATTTATGTGTATCAACTAATTCATTGATAGTATCTAAGGTTAATTGTTTAATTTTAGGATTATCTAAAATATGTTTTCTATATTTAGGAATCCATATAAAATGATAATTTAAAAGAAACTTTGCATGTCTTGTGCTTTTATAGGTATAATTATTAAAATCTCTTGAATATTAGCTGTTAAGTACATTATATCATAAACACGTGTTCGCTTTCAAGGGCTTGTTATACAAAATTTTTATTCTAAGCTTGACTAAAAATTAAAATAGCTGATTCATCCCCGCCCATTATCATAGGCGAGGCTTTCTCACCTATAATTCTGTAAGTACCCCTGCATGAATTTCCACCTGGTCAGTATAGATTACAGTTCCATCTTTCTGTGGTTCTAACTTTATATAGTGATTCCAGACAGAAACAACTCTATTTTTCTCAAATGTCTGAATCTCATAATTTTTTTCGTCTACTCTATCTACATATATCTGGTGAACACCAATGGGTATTATGCTAAAAAATCGTAAATTAAAGAAATGTCGCTCACCTTCAAGCCATTTGAAGCCAGATTCATCTCCACTTCGAGCTTTAAAACTCAAAAGAGGTTGTGATATAAGTTAGTGTTTTAAAATCCTTTAATTTGCCCCATACCCTTTCTGCTGATGAAGGAAATATAGATCTCACAGTTATTGTTTTTGCTTTCATATAAGTACACTCCCCGTTATTTAAATTAATCAATCTATGACAATAAAAAAAGACCTAATGGTACCGTAAAGTACCAAAGGTCTCGTTTAACAGAATATGTACTGCCGATGAAGCCAGGCCCAGGGCCATTATGTTAACTCCACCTATCAAACTACTCCCCAATGCTATTGGAAAAATTTTTATGTAATTATTACAAAAAATATTATATATTAATGTTAAGGTGTTGTCAATCTTCATTTTTAATTCCAAAATTTTTGCTTCTATTATCTCTACAATATTACGTAATTCATTAAACCTTTTCATATATGATGTCAGCTTCGAATGATAAATCCAGATTATAAAGAAACGACTCCTTTTTACTATTAAATCAATCAGAATACTTCCTTGGCTTATTTTAAAGTATCTTGAAAATTATTAGCAGCAAACTTCCTAACTAAATCATGACAGTCGGGTAGAAAACAGGCGCGCGCATTTTCTCTAAGTAAAATCACGTTACCTGTAGCCCCCCTCTTATCCCGGACTGTCGGTTTTCCCGAATCCGATTGGCAGCGACGACTTTTACATCCAAGCATCATTACAATTTGTTACCTCATCGTATGTTGGATATGAAGTCACAGGAAGGTTCCCTAGGAATTCCTTCCTCAGGATAAATCCTCTTCTTTTCGCACTGTTCTATTAAGATTTTACCTAATATCTTTTGTATTTTCTTCGTCTGAGGATCGCTATAGATTGGATTTGCTAGATTTTTTGTCTCAAGTGGATCAAGGGTCAGGTTATACATTTCATATTGATCCGGTAGTGGTTCAGTCCTATCAATCATATCGAAATTACAGCAAAAGTTAAAAGTTCTTTCAATAGGTCCTTTATAGGGAAACTGCTCTTTGCGACCAGGAACATCCCAGAACTGAGGATTATCGAAATAGCGGGAATATTTCCAGGTCTCCTTCCTACCATCTCTACCAGTTTGTAATTCTACAATTACTGTCTGTACAGAGTTCGGCTGAACTACAGAATGATATGGTTTGCCGGTGATACTGACCTGATTGAGTCCTTTGGTAACATTATCATCTGTCATAAAATAGATAGGTTCATGATAACAATCACTGTCTTCTTCGCCGTAAATTAATGGCGATAAGTCTCTACCCACCAGGGGACGTACCTCACTATGACTTTTCTTTAATTCCTTCTGCAAGTTATCCTGCTCAAGACCTGTCAATCCCAGAATAGTAGGAAGTAGATCCAGGTGACTGGTTAAGACTTCTGTCTGCTCAGGATGCTTAAAGAGTTGAGGGTTATGGATAATTAAAGGTACATGGATTGTCTCTTCATAGGCCTGATACCATTTTTGAAACAGACCACCATGAGCCCCCAGCAGTTCACCATGGTCAGAAGTAAAGATTACTATCGTGTCTTCGTAGAATGAGGACTTCTTCAGTTGCCGTAATACCTGGTAGATATTCCGGTCTACCTCCAACTGTAAGCTATAATAGAGCTGTCTGTAGAACAACGTATCGACAAGGGGTTGCAGAGCCTTTGGATATACCCTATGATAACTGGATTGGGCTATTGGTTTTGTGGATAAAGATTCCCTGGCTGTAGGTGCCGGGTCGATATAAGGTACAGAAGGGTCAATTTCAAAATCGAAATTTGGTAAATTTCTGCTTACAGCACCAAAGATGGCGATATCATGTGGATTTACAAAGGAGCACATGATAAACCATGGTTTTCTCTGGTGTTCTTCTTTCTCACAGTTTTCCCGATCCAATCTCTTGAGTAGATCGATCGTTTCCTGTCTATAGACTACGTCTCTACCACTCAATCCAACTGCAGCAGAGGAGCCTGAATTCCTGGGATTTGCACCATGCGGTTCTGGCCCTATCCAACCCTGAAAACCGAAATTGTCCAGGGGTGCTGAATTACGGTAGATCTCTACATTCTCAGGTACAGGTACACCGGTATTCGGGTCATAACTGAGAAAAGGACTATTGGTTCCAGGGATTGTAATATCTGCCTCTGAAGCATGCCATTTCCCTTTCCAGTAGGTCTGGTAACCGGCCAACCGGAAATAATCCCCTATTGTAGGGACTGTAGCTGGATTTAACCAGAACATATCTGGGTCATAGGCACTTTTGGCTGCACCATCGGTCTGCGTAACACCATGTAGAGAGGGATACTGTCCAGTGTATATTGTTGTCCGGCTCGGAGAACAGGCACTACTACCGATATAATGGTTTATAAACTCCAGACCCCTACTCTTCAACAGATTCTCTGCCTTAAAGTATTTTTGTCTCCATTCCTTTAATTCATCATTCTCATAAACGGCTGGATATCGCTGTTGGTCGACCATAATAAAAAGGATATTTGGCCGATGTTTCTTAGACTTTGCTACTTTCCTATCTGCTCCATCCTCTGGATTTACAGATTGCTCACTCATAAAACTTCAACTCCTAAAGATAGTTTTAGAGTATTATATGCAGCCTGTATAGATTTAGTTTACTGAATAAAAGTTAATCTCACAACCTATCTCTTTAGCAATTTGTAGGCTATTTCCAGTAGCAGTAAAATTAAATATTTTCATATCATCTACCCATTTACAATAATACCTCTATTCATATTTTTTAATAAGGTCTTCCAGAAAGCATACCACTTCTGCAACTTTATTATAATCCACTAACTCTAAAGTATCTCTCTCAGTATGTATTACGCTATCGATCATCTCAAAAATATTTTTAGATGTTAATGCAATTGCAGGTATTTAATTCATTAAAAATAACATATGGTCTCCTTCGACCCAGGGTTCAATTATCTCAAAATCTTTTTTCTCTATTAATAATTCTTTTACTATGAACTCATTTCCTTCTTTTAATTCCATTAAGGCAATAGCAGTCTTACTATCTTTTAAACCGATGCCATCACAATTAAGTGCTAAAACTATACTGTTATCCTCACCAAGATATTCACTCATATACTTCATTTGCCCGGGTGTAGAATAATAATCCTCTCCATTAAGCAGGAGTATCTCAAGACAGTAATCTAACATCTCTGGTTTTATAAGTTTACTCAACAATAATAAAACAGCTATACCAGTGCCATTATCCAATGCACCAGGGGTACCATATTTTGTATCCAGATGTGCAGTAATTACAATTTTCTTTTCTTTATCTTCATTTAACCTGGCAATTACATTTGCCCCGGTTGAGTTTACCCTCTCTGCCTTTATTGATAGATTAATAATACCAGTACTATTAAGTATTTTCTCACCTACCTCTTTTGTAACATAAACACTGGGGATGTCGAAATCACCATCTTCAAAAATAGAAGTATCGTTATCAACAATTGTCACAATTGCTAATGGTTTTTTCTCCTCCAATAAACTAATTATTTTCTGGTGATGCTCAGGATTATAAAAAGAAAAACTTTTGGGCATTATTTGTTCTGTAGTAAGATCTCCAGATAATAATGCAACTTTATTATTTATTCTGCTTGTCTCCAATTCTTCGATTGATTTCAGTGAAACAAATTCCGCTTCCACCTGACATTTTTTTGTATAATATGATGGTTTAGCAATAAGAGCTTCACCATTACAGTGAAGTTCTACACCCTGTTCTTTCCAATCTATACAGGAAAAATCCTGGAGTTCAACATTATACCCATTTTCTTCAAAGTATGACTTTGTATATTCCTGTATTTGTTTATTTTTATAGGAACCTGTTAATCTTTCCCCATAGTCTAGACATATTTTTTCTAATACCTCTTTCAGTTCATTTTTAAGCTTATAAATTTTGCTTTGATTCATTTAATATTCCCCCAATTATATAATTTCACAAAAAAACACACCGCTTTAAAGACATTTTAATCCAAAATGCATTAGTGGTGTATTACTGGAGGGTTATTTATTTTTAATAATTAAAATTATAGTTTCTGCCCTTTCTTTGTGCTCATTTAAAAAGTGTAGATATCTATCTGTATCATAAAATATATCATTATTATCGACTGGTAAATTCAAAAGTTTTGATAATTAACCCCCCCCTTTAGATCATATCTATATATTATTTTAAAACTCCTGATAATAAGATAACAATAACACCAAATGTCCATTAAAGTAAGCTCGGTCACATCTATTCAATTTTCAACATATAATGTATTAATAATTTTTTCGAGGAGATAATTACTTTGAATAATGATAAATCTGCAAGTGCAAAACATCCCGTCAAAAAAGACCAAATCCCGCAACCACCAAAAAATTGTGATGGTCAACTTTATACTATACAACCAAGCGATACACTCTTCATTATTGCTCGCAAATTCAGAGTAACAGTTGAAAGTATTCTTTCTGTGAACCCACAGATTTCAAACCGGGATATTATCTTTGCAGGTCAGTTAATATGCATCCCAACTGAAACAAACAAACCTACTTGTGATCTTCGTGTGCTTACACTAAGATTCCTAACCAAAGATGGTCAACCCCTGCCCGCAGTTAACGGATCTGTCCAGCTTAATGACCGTGTAATTGTACGACCATCATTCAATCGTCCGGTTTCCCGAGCCTTTTTTTTCTTACAGCCTACTGGTACTGAAACCTGTGAACTTGCCAGTCTCATTGGTGTTGATTGTCCCAGTGCTGTTACTGGTGTTGCCGAGATTCTTTGGCAGGTACCTCCAGGTACTCTGGGTCGTGTTTTTGTTATAGCATGCATTAATAGTTGTTGTACAAAATCCGATGAGGTTCTTGTTGTTCGAAATTCTGAATAAGATAACAGGCGTAAGTACGTATTAAATATTAAATTATCTTTTTTGAAATTAATATATGTTCACTCAATATTTAAATTAAAAGATTCTAATTCAGATTTTATTTCAAAACCTTCACCTATATATTCTGTCTTGATCAGACCAATATTGGGGGCAAAATATTCATATCCATCATTATTGCTATCCTGATAGGTAGTCTTTACCTTGACAACCTGATAGAAGGTACCGGCGGGTATTTTTATTTCCTGATCTACTGCAACTATCTCCCGTTCCTGATCATTACTGTTCCAGCTGTTTCCTACCTCAATAGGAGCCTTTAGGATTACTTCATCCTTTTCTTCATTCTCTCGAACATCAGGAATCAAATTATCATCTTCATAGAACTCACCTTTATAGAAGACCTCACTTACCTCCTGGTCACTAAGCTTATATACTTTAACAATTATCGTACCACCATTATTATCAGTGAGCTGAAGGTAATTATCCTTAACATACATAATCTTTCTCTTAAATGGTGCAAACTCATTACCCTCGCCTGCATAGGAGTATTCCATTCCCTGATGCATGGGGAAATATGCTTTAAGTTTGGGAGTTTCCTGACTCGCTTCCGTTTCTGAAGTATCTACCTGAACACATCCTGTCAGTCCCACAATTAAGATGAGCAGTAGTATAAAATATTTAAATGTCTTTTTTATAGATACTGATAGTTTCATAATCTGCCTCCTATCTATGAATATTTCTTCCCTTTTCATAATCTAATTATTATTTTCACTCCAATATATTCAAAAATTTAGTTTATAGTTTATCTTAAAAATTAATTTCATCTTTCCAATCAAATGTTACAGTATCTTCATACCAATGAGGCCAATGACTGCACCAATTCGGAACTTTACAGTTTTTCACTCTTTCCATTAAATAATATGGTTTAATATCTATAACTGGAGTCTTATCTTCAGCGTCTATGTAGGGAGTAATAATTATACCCTTCTGATAATCAATACTTTTAACCCTAATAGTACTAATCATTACTGGATTAGGACGAATCGGCGATCGTGTTGCAAAACTTCCTAATTGATCAGGGCCTTTTTTAAATAACTTTTCTAAAGTCAAGTTGGCTCTATTTTTTGGAGTATCACATAAATGGCCCCACCAAACTATCTGAAGATGACTGAATCCTTCGATACCTTCTAATGCCTCAATATACTTTTCATCAATTTGAATAAAATGCTTATTATCGTCAATCTTTACTTTACCTATCGGGTTTACTTGCAGTTTGAAATCCATTATTTTCACCTCATTATTTTTTTATAAAAATGTCTTTATACTGCCTTCCAATACCTAGACCCCGCTGCTAATACTTGGCGAAGTTCTTCCTGGTTAATATCTGTAGGGATACCATACTTATCCCAGTGATTTTTACATCCACAATAATCCAACAATACACACTGTGCTGGTATATTCATACCTCTAGATTTCCATCCACCAGAAATTAGATGCAAGGGACAAGCAATACCAACTATGCCAACGTTTTTACCAAACATATTATTAGCATCATTTTTAAAAAGCATAGATTCATGAGAAACAATATAAACTGTAATATCAGTATCTTTACTGGAACTTTTTAGATGACTAACATTGCATTCATTATTACAACAGACACAACGGTATCCAAATGGAGTTTTTTCTGCCGGACATGAACTACTCTTTATTCTCATACAGGCAGGAACTATTATTATTTTTTTATCTTTTTTATTAAAATCTTCCCGATAAGCTCTATTTAATATTTCAGCTCCTACCATATTTAAATGATACTCAACCCTCTTACGATTACAGAAAATAACATCTTCAGACCAATAATGTTCTCTACCTTCTTTACCTAGAAAGCTTTCAACATTCTTTGTGTATTTACCTAATACCTTTTTACTGGAATCCATGAACCAATTGGCTAGTTCTAAACTTTGTTCTATATATATAAATCTTTTTACTGCTGACTTTGCAGCAAGAAAATCATACCATCTCTCCATTATGATTACCTCTTGACTAAACTCACCATTAGCAGCCAACCATTTAATTAGACGTTGAAAATATTTTAGGGTATTGCTCTCTGAAAGCACTTCTTCGTATTTATTTGAATATTGATATAAAATGGTAGCTAATATACCTCTAAGTGGATCGACTAACTTTTTTAGAAAGCCATTTACCTGCCTTAGTTCTGTAAGCCTATCTAAGCAACTTTCAATTACTTTATTAGCTCCCACAGCTATTTTAAAATATGATCTATATAATACCCCAATAACAAGAAACTCCAGTAGAATTTCCATTTTATTAGGTGATGCTTCATAGTTATCTAGCTGCATGTATTCATAATAATCATTAATTGCTTCACTTCCAAATTCATCTATTTTGGTAAGTACAGTATCTGTATAATTTGATATTTCATCATAATAATTATTTGAATTCTTCTCAGTATTAAATTTTAGAGAATAAGTGTTTATATTTAATGAATTAGACATGATACCTCCCCCTTAGTTTAATCTATTTGTATCTATTAATTTGAATAATGAGTAAAAAATCATTTCAATATATTATCTATAATAATATCCATTAACTTATTTCTTTCTTTTTTATTAAAATAATCAATACCGGTTTGTTCTTTAAAAACATTGGCTCTAAGAAATATTGCCTGTAGTGATGCTAGTAACTGTTGTGCTTTAATCTGCAATGCAATATCATCTCTCTCATCACCATAAATATCTTTCAGTTGGCTAAAAATTGAGTGCATTGACTGACTACTATTATCATATTTATTAGCATTCTTTAAGTCACCGAGAATTGAAACCCTTGAAACACCAGGGTTGGAAGCTAAAAACCCTGCAGCCTGTTTAAACCTTGTTCTTAGCCTTTCTTCTGGCTTCATATCAATTTTTTTTAGCTTTTCATCTCCCTGACTTATAACTGTTCTAATATATGACTGTACAGCTAAATCTATTAAACTGTCTTTACTATCAAAATGATAATTAATAACACTTTTTGTTACACCAGCTTTTCCGGCAATACCTCTTACTGTTATTTTATTTACATCCATTTCTTCTCTAATTAGCTGTATTGTAGCTTCAATAATTTTATCTTTAGTATCTAGTTCCTTTTTTGTCATAATATCCTCCCAGACATTTTTATTTTAATAATTTTATTCTAATTTTTGTGTATCGATTTGTACAATGTACTGGACACTGTCCTAATAGGTCTATACAATTGTAATATTTTCCTTAAACTTAGTCAAATAGTCAAAAACTTGATTATCTTTAATTAAATGAAAATAATGCAATGATAAGCTTTATTACTTACTATATCTCTAAAATACTACCATCTAAATTACTCTAATACTTCAACATATTTTAGTAATATTCTGTTTACATCATCGAAAAAAATCAAAACTTAAGAAATAAAAAAGAGCCCTGAGAGAGATACTCCCCTGGCTCTAAGATAGAATATTCCTATCATTATCTGCTTTCCTATAATACTTTCTGGCCAAAAATACCAGTACTAGCATCACTATTAACACATCTATAAAGCCTAGGCTTGAGATAAGAGGCAGCTCCAATCCATCCTCAATCAATGTCCTCAGCTGACCTAATGGTTGAAATAAGGGCCAGAGGATCAAAATACTTTTAGTAATTCTGAATACCACTGCAAACATTATACCTATAAAAAATAGGAAAATTATCTCATCTATCTTCATCCCATATCCTATATGATATGCGGCATACAAAAAAGCTCCAGCTAAAAGGCCCGGAATAATACCAAATGCTTCTTCCAGTCGTAAATAAATCCAACCCCGCCAGAAGACTGCTTCAAAGAATGAAATAGCTAAGGCCAGTGTTAATAAAGGAATCAGCTTTTCTAAAGATGGTAAACTTAGATCATCCATACTAAAATATAGGCTTAGGAAAAATACAGACTGTAAAACTAAACTCAGTTTCCATTTGTCAGTATTCAAGCCCAGAGTTGATATCTGCCTCTTACATACTACAACCATCCAGTATAAAGGCAGACCGATACCAAAGATGGTAGCACCCAGAACTGCATAAAGGAAAAAATACGGAAGTCCTCCACCAACATTGGTACCAACAATATGAGTAGCAGTATAAAGAGGGACAACCACCAATACCCAGGATATTAATACCACCAACAGATTCTTATCAGGATTCCAACGAAAAAATCTCAACTTTTTATTATTCATGATTTACCTCCAATAATTTTAACTTTCTCTTTCTTACATCGAGGTATTTAATCAGCAAACAAGTTAGTTATAGAACTATATAACTGACCTCTTAATACTCTAAATTTCTTCACAGCCTGATCCCCACTCCAGGAAACCAATATATTTTTCGGCAGAGCTGGATCTGATGTAACGATATCATAAAAACCCCAACCTAATTCAAATAAAATCGGTAATAATTCTCCTGTAGAAAGATACTTCTCATCAATAACTCCTTCTTTTTCTTCTAATTGTTTTATAAAATCTTTATATTTCTTCTCAAGTTCGTTAAGGTTATAAACCTTCTCAACCAATTCAGATAAGGATAAATTAGAGCTAATATAACCTTCTAGGAATAAAAAGTTAATATCTGACCTATCTGCTAACACCTTCTTTATCTCACTTTCCATATCATATGGTGATATCCAGAGGTTATTATCTACTTCTCCCAAACCCAGTTCAACGAGTTCCTCAAGTACTACTTTATTCTCCTGATCTGATTTATTAAAATCAATCAAATAAATACTTTTCCACTGCCTATTCCACTGTTTAGTTCTCAGCTTATATCGATTAAAGAAACTACTCAAACCTCTATTCCAACTTTCAATATTGGATAATCCCTCTTTAGTTAAATGATAAATCACCCGACTGCCATCCTTCTTATTTTCAACTATGTTAGAACTGACCAATCTGGACAAACTCATTCTGATAGCACTTTCGCTTTTACCAAAATATTGGATGTAATTTATTAGGCTATCCAGGCTGATACTATAATCACCACTGTATTCTCCGTATAGATTGTAGATGAAGAGAACTATACTTGTAACACTATTTCTTTTTCTTAATGTAATTTTCATGGAGAACCCCCTCGTTTCTATACTAATACTTAACTATATATTAAAATTTTATGTTATAACATTTATTTTAATAACATTATTATATGTTACAGTTAATATTCTGTCAAGAATAATTTTAATATATATGTGAAATATCTAAAAAGAGTAGATATCTATTTGACTTCTATCTAAAATATATAATAGTTCTTACTTCATGAATAAATAAAGTATAAAAATTATGCAAATCAAACTCAGGACCAGGAATTGAAAAATCTTTTTAATTCCTATGCACAACAGGAAAGGACACATCTAGATACTATAAACCAAATCCTTAATGGAAATGTACCACAGATGAATCAGGGGCAGGGGCAAAATCAAAATAATCAGCAAAACAGCCAGAACCAAACAGCAAATCAGGGATTCCAACAAAATAGTGCTGGATTTACCAATGAAACAGATAAAAATCTCTGTTCAGATGCCTTAACTACTGAAAAGCATGTTTCCAGTACCTATGATACAACTATATTTGAATGTACAAATTCTCAAGTAAGACAAGTATTGAACCATATTCAAAAAGAAGAGCAGGAACACGGAAAAGGAATTTTTGATTACATGCAGAGCCATGGAATGTACCAGTTTCAATAATCTATCTAAGCAGTTTAATCTATATTTATAAATTAAAAACTCCCCTCGTAGAACAACCTCTACAGGGGGAGACTTTAAAATTACTTCACCCTTTTTTTCATTCACTCGAACATCAAGAATCAGATTATCTTCTTATATTTTTCCTGTTATCTTATACCAAGTAATTAAAGAAATACCTCTAATTAATCTAAATCCTTTTAGCAAAGAGTAATTTTTACCCGTTTCTTTACCTGGATGCTGGGAAGCCAATTCAACAAAGAAATTACCAACTGTATTTAAAGGAACTCCAAATGCATTTAATACATATGGTAAGCTTTCTAACTCTTCTTTTCCTTCAGAATCTGTCTTAACATCTTTATAAAAATCTGTTTCAACCATTCCTGGCACAACAGAGTTTATAGAAATTGGATAATCAATATTTTCCTTAGCTAAACTCTTTGTAAGAGTTGTTATTGCAGACTTAGTTGCAACATATGGAACCATATAAGCAGAATAATCTCCATTTCCACCCCTTCACTCATATTTATTAATATTCCCTTTTCCTGTTCTTTAAAATAAGGAATAATTATTTTACATGCTTGTAAAGTACCAGTTAAATTTATATCTACTATTTTTTTTATTTCTTCATTAGATATTTGCTCAAGTTGTCTATAACCACTAGATACTCCCGCATTATTTATCCACACATCTATCTTTCCCCATGTTTTTAGAGAATGATTAAATAGCTGTTTTAGGTCTTCTATCTTTGATACATCTGTTGAAATGCCAGTAACACTATATCCTCCCACTTAAGAATTTCATCTAAAGTCAATCCACTACCTTTTCAATAAATTTTTTTTTGAAATCTTTATCATTTGGATGCCCCTGTGATAGTTTACATATAGTATTAAATAGCTTATTGTTTGTAAATTCCTGTTTTCTTTGGTAATCCTTCTACAGCTAGTTTGTAGACCAGAGTCGAATAATGAAGACGCATCCGTGTATTATTTAAGATAATATCTTTCCAACTATCTGTACATACATATAATCCGTTTATAACAATCGCGGACAAATTGGTCCTTATCCATATTATCACCTATTATTATGTAAAATAACTAACATATTATATAATTCGAACATATTATATATTGAATTATGAACTGAAGGAGGTTTAGATTTAGATATGGGTAACTATTGTGATGGTGTTAATAATGAAGTCTTTATACTCTTTCTTATATTGATCCTTTTAATTTTAGGTACTATGAATGGTTATTGTTAAAGATACTTTAGCTTTGAAAGATAAATGACTCTACCTCCTCTTTATTATATATATAACCATATAATCACCTATATTATAGTAACTAATAACTCCTAGAGGAGTTATTAGTTACTATTTGTGTATTTTATATGCCTTTCTATAAAATGAAAATATTTTTCGATATCTAGCTAGTAAATTTCAGAGTTTGTACAAAATAAAAATTTGAGAATAGTAACACACCATCCCTACTAAATTATGAGTGGTTTAATAAATTTGGTTAATTATATTTTTAAATCTATTACTCTTATGTTTTATCTAGGGGGATGGTGGATTTCACCATCCCCTAATTTAATTAATATTAATATCCATTCATTACAGACAATAACAAAAGAATAAGAATTAGAAATAAAATAAAGGCTTCATTATTATCATAACCTTCTAAATAATTACCCATAATATATCCTCCTTTATAACTTTGTAATTTATTATATGAATTAATTAAATGAAATGTTAATGCACAATTATTTCACGATAAGTATATAATGTACTAAGTAAATGTTAAATCATTACTTTTTAACCTTGCTTACCCTCCAGTAAAAATAAAAGGAGGTGGATCGAAATGTCTAAAGGATATGGTAGCGAAGTAGCAATCTTATTCTTAATATTGATTTTATTAATTCTATCCACTAGTTGGTAATATAATATATCTAAACAAATAAATCCATCGGGAAATACATTGAACCCTGTTTTCACAGGGTTCTTCTTTATGATTACTTTACTCTTGTCTATTTTTCAAAAACAAGAGCCCTGATTCAATGCAACAGTTTGCATATCATCGCCAGGGCCATCTGTGAATATCAAAAAAATCCAAAGCACAGGATTCACCTTAAAAAAGGCCAATAATCCGTTGCTTTGGATTCCTAAATTTTAATATTAAGTTTTCATTTCAAAAATGATATAATCGCTGTTATTACAACAATCTCACACAGCCAAAATAAAGTTATGGAGGCGGCAGACGGATTTGAACCGTCGAATAAAGGATTTGCAGTCCTCTGCCTTACCACTTGGCTATGCCGCCAAAATATTAATGGAGCGGGAAACGAGATTTGAACTCGCGACCCTCACGTTGGCAACGTGATGCTCTACCGCTGAGCTATTCCCGCTCAAGAAAAAAATGGTGGTGAGAGACAGAATCGAACTGTCGACACGTGGATTTTCAATCCACTGCTCTACCGACTGAGCTATCTCACCACAAATGGCGGAGGAGACGAGATTTGAACTCGCGATCTCCGGCTTGACAGGCCGGCGCGTTAAACCGCTACGCTACACCTCCGCAAAATGGTGGGCGAAACAGGGCTCGAACCTGTGACCCCCTGCTTGTAAGGCAGGTGCTCTCCCAGCTGAGCTATTCGCCCATCTACTATTACTGACAGATCAGCATTTCTACCAATTACTCCATCAGCAATAACTAGTATATACAATCACTCGCTTTAAGTCAAAAACTTTAACAGCATTTTATCCTGCATAAAATTAATTTAGATAATAAATACGTTTACATACTCCATTATTCTACCCAAATTAAAATTTAAGAAATGTTATTTCTCTATAACTCTATAATTAATCTTTAAATCATTATTTTTCTTTAAATAATTGAAAATATCTGTAATTAAGGTTGGACTTAAATTTGTCTCAACAGAACTAAATGTTTTAACAACAGTATTAAACATACTTGAAATATCAAACATAATATCACCATGCATTGCTTTCTCAATTATTGCATTAAGTACTTGTTTTTGTCTTTTTATTCTATCGTTATTATTAATATCATAATTGTACCAGCGCACATAGTTTAAAGCTTCCCGGCCTGAAAGAAGATTTTCTCCTGCTTTTAGATTAAGACCTAATTGAGGAATTACAAGATCCTCTTCAAGTTCGACCTGTATTCCGCCCATTTCATCAATAACTTTTTCAAAGGCAGAATAATCAACATAAACATAATGTGTAATTTTATTTTCTGTTAATTCTTCAACTTTAATCTGCAAGTTTTGATGATCATATTTTTTCAATGGTTTATTATCTACTGTCAAATCAGAATTAATTGCATTAACATCTAGTACATTTTCATTAGGTCGCAAACTAGCTACAATAATTGAATCGGCTTCAACTAATCCTTTAGCCACACTTTTTTTATTATCAAGACCAACCATCATTAAATCTATATTTTTATCAAGTTCGTCATCATTAATACCAGTTACAGTATTAATAACCTTATTAGTTATATTTTTGGCTCCATCTGATATCTTATTTATTGTCTCTTTTACTTTATTGAAGATCTTAGAAGTAAGTGACTCCTCTGTTTGATTCTTTTCATTTACCTTCACTTCTTCTTTTTTCTCAGATACAATATCTGCAGATTCTTGTTCAGAAGATTTTTGTGCTACAGTTTGTTCTTGAACTTTGGATTCATTCTGTGCTGTTAACTGGTTATCGGTACTGACATCAACAACCTCTTTTGACTCCTCTTCATTATTCTTTATGGGTTCAGTATTTTGACCCTGTTTGACAGGTTTATTATCTTCAGTAGGTGCTTCAGTAATCTCTTTCTCCTCAACAGCTTGTCCATCCTTATTAGTTATTTCTTTTGGTTGCTCCTGCTCTATAACTTGTTCTTCAGCTTCTTCTGGCATTTGCAAATTCGATGAGATTGTTTCTTGGCTCTCATTTTTAGGTGGTAGATCTGTTGTCTCTTGTTCTTCATTATTCTTATTCTGATTATTATTTTCTAATTCTTGATAATTCATCTCATCTTTATATTCTTCTACTTCTAAATTATTATCCCCTATACCTGGTAAAGCATCAAAACTTTGAAAGTATAAGAAGGATCCTCCTAAAAGCAATAATAATATCCCAAGTATAAGAACCCAGCGTCCTCTATTATTATGTTTATTATTTTCACTACTATTTTCATTATTCTTATCATTATTATCATTCATTTTACTACTCCTCCTTAGCCTCACTATTTTAAATATTCGTGATAATGATAATTAATTCCTGCATTATTTTGAATTTATATTGGATTTTATAAGATTTTTTTTATTTATGAAAAAAACAGCGCCAATCACATTGACAAAATTGTAACATATGATATAATGTATATTGTTGTGCCGAGGTGGCGGAACTGGCAGACGCGCAGCGTTGAGGGCGCTGTGGGCTTTTGCCTGTGCGGGTTCGAGTCCCGCCCTCGGCACCATTTTTATGTCTAGTAGTACATAAAAACAGAGAATAGTTAAAGGATAGCTTTCATCAGCTATCCTTTTTATTATATATATTTTATTTTGATA
>JADQBT010000035.1 GCA_016278485.1 Halanaerobiales bacterium | reverse complement strand
TTCAATATCACTTTTCATTAATAATCATTCCTTTCTCAAATTAAATATTATTTAATACTCTATTATATTATTCAATATAATTTAATAAATCCCTTTTTTATTAATCAAATTATTTATTCTTGTGAGATAATTATTAATTTTTGAAATAGAATAAGGGCCAACCTTTTAAAAGGTTGGCCCTTATTGTCAATTAATTCTTTGGATCTTCCTCTGAATCATTTACATCTTCTTCAGAATGTCTATCCACAACTTTATTATCATCATCTTCATTTTCTTCTTTTTTATTATCTTCGGTTTTTTTATCTATTGATTTTTCCTTATTATGCGTTTCTTCGGTTTCACTTTTTTCAGAGTCATCAACCGGCTCCTCAATCGGTTCACCTTTGATCAGCTTTCTAATCTGAGTTGCATCAAGTGTTTCATGTTTTTTTAATGCCTGCACAATTCTCTCGAATGTTTCTTCATTATCCTCGAGCAGTCTTTCGGCTTGACTATAACATTCACCAATTAATTTACTAATCTCTTTATCAATCCTGGCCGCTACTTCTTCACTATAATTTCTTTGGCGTGATATATCTCTACCTAAGAAAATCTGTTCATTATGCTTTTGACCAAGAGTTAAAGGCCCCAGATTTTCACTCATACCATATTCAGTAACAATGGCGCGCACAATCTTTGTAGCACGTTCAAGGTCATTTTGTGCACCAGTACTAATATCATCAAGAAAGATAGCTTCTGCTGCTCGTCCGCCCAACAAACTTGTAACTCTATCAAGCAACTCACCTTTTGTCATGAAATTTCTATCTCCTTCTGGAAGTGGAATAGTAAATCCACCAGCTCTTCCACGAGGTATAATAGAAACTTTATGAGTACGATCAGCATGTTCAAGCAGTTCTCCTAAAAGAGCATGCCCAGTTTCATGAACAGCTACTAGATTTTTTTCTTTATCAGAAACAAGTCGACTCTTCTTAGCAGGACCTGCAATTACTCTATCAATTGCATCATCAAATTCTAACATCTCAATCTGATCCTTACCTCTTCTAGCAGCTAAAATAGCTGCCTCGTTAGCTAAATTCTCCATATCCGCACCAGTAAAACCTGGTGTTCTTTTAGCAAGAGTCTTTAAATCGACATCTTCTGTCACTGGTTTATCCTGCACATGAAGTTCTAAGATTTTCTGACGCCCATGCATATCAGGTTTATCAACTATAACCTGTCTGTCAAATCTGCCCGGTCTTAATAAAGCAGGATCAAGCACGTCAGGTCGGTTAGTTGCTGCCATTAAAATAATTCCTTCATTTGCTTCAAAACCATCCATCTCTACCAACAACTGATTTAACGTCTGTTCGCGTTCATCATTGCCACCGCCTAGGCCAGCTCCACGTTGACGCCCAACAGCATCTAATTCATCCACAAATATAATACATGGTGCATTTTTCTTTCCTTTTTCAAAAAGATCTCTTACGCGAGAAGCACCAACACCAACAAACATTTCCACAAAATCAGATCCACTTATAAAGAAAAAAGGCACATCAGCTTCTCCTGCAATAGCACGTGCAAATAATGTTTTACCTGTACCTGGAGGACCTACTAATAAAACTCCTTTTGGTATCTTCGCACCTAAACGAGAGAATTTCTCTGGTTTTTTCAAAAACTGAACAACTTCTTGCAGTTCTTCTTTCACTTCTTCATAGTTAGCTACATCATCAAAAGTAACTTTTTTCTTGCTTTCATTAAGTTTAGCCTTGCTTTTGCCAAACGACATCATCTTACTACCGCCGCCCTGCATGCGCTGCATAATAAAGACCCAAGCCACAATCAGGATGATAATCGGTAAAATATAACCTAAAATACTCATCCACCAAGGTGCTGTTGGCTGAGGTTCTGTTTTAATATTTACATCAGCAGTTCTTAACTCCTGCATTAAATGCGGAATAGCTTCAGGTGGAATTGGCACACTAAACTCACTATTGTTTATGTTACCTTTAACTTTCTTATTACCCACAATTGTTAGCTGTTTTATTTTACCCTGTTCAACCTGCTTAAGCAGATCTGTATAGGTGAAATTTTCAATTACTTGAGGACTCTGCTGCATGAAAAATTGTGCAACCAGAATCGAAATAGCAATCAGAAGTAAATAAAATCCAATATTCTTAATAAACTTATTCAAATTAAGTTAACCTCCCCTCCATCTTTTACAACACACAATAAAATATTATACCACAATAAATATGATTTGTAAATATATACATTCCACTTTCCATATTAGGCATACATTTCTTCTTTAAGCACTCCAATAAAGGGCAAATTCCTATATTTTTCTGCAAAATCAAGTCCATAACCAATTACAAATTTATCAGGAATTTCAAATCCATTAAAATCGGCTTCCATCTCTTTTTGCACTCTTCGCTCAGGTTTATCAAGCAAAGTTACAACTTTAATACTCGCCGGAGCACGTGTTTCCAGCATATCTACCACATGCTTAAGTGTTCTCCCAGTATCAATAATATCCTCAACAATTAATAAATGACGACCTTCAATATTTTCTTCCATATCTTTTACTATTTTTACTACACCTGAACTTTCCGTACCTGCCCCATAACTTGAGACATCCATAAAATCAAAGACCACTGGAAGATCTAAATGTCTCGAAAGATCAGCCATAAATAATATTGCGCCCCGCAAAATACAAAGCATCACAATATCATCTTCTTGATCATAATAAGCAGTAATTTCTTCACCTAATTCTTTTATTCTCTTTTGTAATTGCTTTTCATCTATTATTATTTCTGCTATATCATTTTGAAAAATATTATCTTTATTCATAATTGTCCTCCTTTAAATATTCTACATTTAGCTTACCAATATTTTCTGTATTAGCTCTGAGTTTAAATTTATTATCCATCCTCTGGCCAGCAATCCAAACTATTCTTTCCAATCTGTCTAATATAATGGGTATCTCATCTCTTTTATACACAGGGATTTTCTGGTCAATAAAATAATCTTTCAATTTTTTGTTGCCCTGCATTCCTAAAGGTTGAAAAGTATCTCCCCGTCTTCTATTTCTCACTTGAATCGGAAGTTCTATCTTATCTATATCAAAATAACAATAATTCTTTACTTGTATCTCTTCAAAATTTAAATCTGACTCTACTTGATCAAAACTAACAATATATTTATCTTTTATACATACTTTTTCACCCAAATGTAACACGAAATGGTAGTCATTACTTTGACTGGACCCCTTCTGCTGTTCAATGATGATTTCTTCATAATTACGATGCAACCTTATTTTGCT
This sequence comes from Halanaerobiales bacterium, assembly GCA_016278485.1. Taxonomy (GTDB): domain Bacteria; phylum Bacillota; class Halanaerobiia; order Halanaerobiales; family Halanaerobiaceae; genus JADQBT01. Next base: position 15,769 of record JADQBT010000035.1, on the reverse strand, counting down.
AGGTAAATCAATCCCAGTTCCCGTTTTTGCCTCAGCAAGATAATCGACCATATAATTTATATGGTCAAAATAAAGATCATCTTTATTTCCTAAAATCATCATAAATATTCTTCTTAAAATTCTTTTTAAAATTACAAAATCAGTGTTGACTAAACTTTGATAATCTAAAACTAATTTTTTATGATCACGAGAGATTATTAAACTCTTTAATTTTTCAATAGCCAACTTTTCGAGATAATCATCTTCCTCTTTTATAATATTTGCTAGCTTATATACTGCTGTATCTACTTTGGGATTTATTTCTGAACGAATAGTTGGCAAAATAATATTTCGAATTTTATTCCGAGTATATAAATTCTCTTCATTAGATAAATCAAATTTAGGTTTCAAACCAATTTTATTACAGTAGTTTTCTATTTCCTTTCTTTTAATATCTAATAGGGGATGTATAATAACTAAATTATTTAGCTGAGAGGCTGGTTCTATGCCACGCAACCCTTGCAAACCACTTCCTCTAAATAAATGTAGTAATACTGTTTCTACTAGATCATCTTGATGATGACCTAAAGCAACTATTTCTGTAGAATGTTTTTTAGCAAGTATCCTAAAAAAATCAAGCCTAACTTCACGGGCCAATTGTTCCATTGATTTACTGTTATTTTTATGAAGTGCAGGTAGATTTACAACTTTTTTTTGAAATAAAAAACCATATTCTCTGGCCTTTTCTTCAACAAATTTAGCTTCATCAGCAGAAGTCGAACGTATTTGATGATCGAGATGAGCAACAATAATTTTCAAATTATTTTCTTTTTGATAATGATAGAATAGATCTAATAGTGTAAGGGAATCAGGTCCTCCAGAAACTCCAACAATTATCTTTTCTGTTTGTTTAAATAAATCCTGCTGGTCTATAAAGACAAGAAATTTTTTATATAAATCCAAATAAATCTTCCCCTTTGCTAGCTTATACCTTTAATTCGATATCTATCACCAGGATTCCTGCCCATAAAACAAATTAATTAATTTTAAGAACAATAACTGTCATATCATCTTTAATTTTCCTGGCTGAAGCTTTCTCAATAATATAACTCGCAAACTCATCTGTATCTGTAAAAGAACTTTTTTCAAGTAAAGAAATAAACCAATCATTATCTTTTTTATTTCCATTTATTATACCATCTGAAATCATGATTACAAAATCACCAGTTTCCAACTTTCTTTCAGTAGTACCAATTTCTATTTCTTTTAAGATACCTGCAGGCAAATTACAAGCTTCTACTTCTTCCACATGCCAGTCCCTTTTAATATATGAAGGCATTGCCCCAATTTTTTTAAATGTCATCAGACCAGTAAAAGTATCAAAATAGCCAATATCAATAGTAGTGAAATTTTCTTCAGGTGTTCTGAGATAGAGTGTTGAATTGACTGTATTTAGAGCTAAATCAAGACTAAAACCTGTATTGAGAAGCTTTCGCGTCAAATCACAGGCAGCTCTGCTTTCTTCAGCTGCTTTTAAACCAGTACCCATCCCATCACTTAATATGATGACATCAATCCCATCGGATAAAAGTTGATATGTATAATTATCTCCACTTATTTCTCCCTCAGCTTTTTTAGCAATGGCAAATTCCAAATTATAATTACCTACTCTTCCTAATTTTACTTTGCAATGCTTTTCTTCCAATTTACTTCCACATTCACTACTAATTAATCTATAATTTTCTCCCAACTCACCCGAGAGGATATTAACTAGTTGCTTTTTACAAGGCTGATTCCCACTACATGGTTCTAAATGCGCCTCTATTCCAGCAGATTTTCTACCTGGAATGTAATTTATTATTAAATCCTTTAAATCAAGACCAGTCCCTACGGCACGTTGTGAGATGCTTTCATATAAACCTTGATATTGATAAGCTGATGATGAATTAGGATTAAATTTTTCAACCATTGTAGTCATACTACTTAACTGATCTGCTACAATTTTTTGTTTTTGTAAAAGCCTATCACGCCAGTAATTATTTATCATTGCCAGTTCATAGACTTGCCTAGCCTTAATAAATACGTTTCTGCCATCACATCTTTTAGCAAGTAGATCATCAAATACCTCTTTATCAAGTTTATTTTTGTTTTCAACTCTATTTAGGAATATTTCTAATTTCCTTCTAGTTTTATCTTCTTCTTGTTCCCAACATACTCTCTTACGGCGACAACCTTTACATATTTTTTGTTTATAAATAAAAATAAAGTCCTCTGTTCTAGTTAACTCTTCTTTTTCTATAACAGGTAAAGCTTCCTGAAAAGCTAAACTAATAGAGCTAAATATTTCTTGGAAATTTATAAAATAATGGGTTTTATCCTCTACAATCTCTTTATCAATAGTTCCAGCCAAATAAGATTTTTCCACTACCTTTAAATAATCAGAGATTTTACGTGCTAAATAATCAGGAACTGCAATAATTAAGCCTGTACTAGCTATTATTTCTGCAGCAGACATCTTAAATTCGTAATAACCTACACTAAAACCAGAGTATAATAATATTGAAACTAATTGAGATAACATCAACCAATTTCTATTTTTATTATTAATCATACCTGCAATTAAAGCAGGGAAAATATATTTCAGAAGACCATTAATAGGAATATTGCCAAAAACATATTGTAACAAGCCACCAGCTACTGCAATTATTACTCCACTTGCAATTCCATGATAATAACTCTGCAGAACAATAACCATTAACAATATTATATTTGCGGCAAAACTGGTATAGATACTATAAAAAGAACTAAAACCAATAATAAAGCCACTAAATATATATAACATAATGATTTTTTCCCGTCCAACTGGCCCATTATTTTTTATTTTTTTAAAAGAGCTTATTTGCATAGGATTAAAATAGTAAGTTATAAGTGCAAAATAAACGCTTTCCAGTAGGTAAAATATATACTGACCAACTGCTATTTCTTTATAATATGCAACACCAAAAGCTAAAATGGTATTTACAAGAGCCATTAATAAGGCAAGAGAAAATACTTTTTTAGTCTTTAATTTTTTAAAATACAATTGATAAAAAAGATAAACAAATAAAGGTAACAAAAGATATCTAAGCGAAAACCATCCGCCCGCTAAATATAGACTAAAACCAGCTGCCAGTAAAACACCCGGAATCATGAAAAAATTTTGGAAAAGCATAATTAATACAAATGGACTTAATAAAATAAAATATTCACCTGAAAGTTGGGCTTGTCCAATAAAAAACGAAAATATAATTAACAATAAAACCAGATACTTATACAATTCAATCCCCTCCCAACCACATTATAACCCATATAATGGAAAAATGTTGTCGACTATTGAAAGAAGGATTATGCTAAATTACTACTATTTATCTGATACTTCAACAAGCATTCCATATAATATATCCCTATCACTTACAATTAGTTCTTTTTTGTCAAAATAATTTAATATTTCTTTTAAAATTATTGTTCCTGAAACGATAACATCTGCTCTTCCAGGTTGAAGACCCGCAATTTTTTTCCTTTTTGCAAGCGACATATTTTTGAATTTATCTAACAAATTTACAATATCACTCCGTGTCAAATGATATCCTTCAATTCTTTCAGAACTATAATCAATTAAGCCTTGTTTAACTGCTGCTAATGTTGTAATAGTGCCACCAACACCTATTAATTGCATTTTTTTTATATTATTTATTTCTAAAGAATTTAAACATTTTATTATGTTTTCACTTATTTTCTTTACTTCATGATCTAAAACAACTTTTGAGGTATCTAAAATATGTCTTTCGGTTAGTCTTACGCAACCTAAATTTAAGCTTCTTAAATTTAGCTTATCCTTTTCAGTCCAAATGAATTCAGTGCTACCACCACCAATATCTATGACTAGTAATTCTTTAGAATTATTGAAAGTAGCGGCACCTTTAAAAATTAGTTCAGCTTCCTTTTCACCAGATATCGATTTTAACTTAATATCAGTAACTTGTTCAATATTTTCTATGAACTCATCTTTATTTTCTAAATCTCTTAATGCACTAGTACCAACAGCCATTATTTTTTCAACCTGGTAATCCTTTATTATTTCCCTAAAATAACCCAAAGCCTTAATAACTCTTTGATACGCTTCTTGATTAATCTTACCTGTCTTATCTACACCTTGACCCATACGGGTTATAATTAATTCTTTTTTTAATACTTTAAAATCATTATTTGAACTTTCGGCAATCATTAATCTACTTGAATTAGTTCCCTGGTCAATTACTGCCAATTTCATTTTTAAGTTCCTCCTCTTTGCTTAGACAGATATTACAATCAGCAGGCCAGCCTAATTTTTGCCAAACTTCTTTACCAACAGGATTTTCTCCTCTAACCAGAAAATCAGCCAAATGTAGATGTAGGCATTTTATACCACTTTTTTCTCTAATACCTCCTACACCAGAATTCTTTAGCATCTCAACTATATCTGGAGATATAGTTGCTGCCTCTTTTATTTCCTGTTTTGAAAGCATTAAAGCTCTTTGCTTAGCATAACTTTGGTGAGTATTTTCCATGCTTTTCTTGTATTTTCCATCTTCTAACTTTAAGGTAAACTCACCTATCATACCACTGTCTTCTAGCATATCAACCTTCTTCACTAGATAAGGGCAACTTAACCAATAAATATTTGGTGAGACTTGACCTTTATAATATGGTTTAACAAGTAATATAGCTGGATATCCCCAAGGACAATGGCTTTGCACATCCAATAAATTATTGGGGCTTCTTCCTAACTGCCAATCTATAATCTGTCTTTCTTTTTTTGTTATTGACATTTTTACCCCCTATTTTTAATCTTATCATAAAACAAGAAAAACATCCTTTATAAATAAAGGATGTTTAAATCTATATTATATATAATACAGTTGAATGTTACTTTGTATTTCCGCCGCGTTTCGCCTCCCTGTTTTTCAGATCCTGTTGACGATCAGTACTCTGCTTTAAGAAGCGGTCCATTTTTTCTTCAAAAGACATTTTAGGAGCATGGTCAATTCTATCGTCCGGATCTTTCAGTTGCTTAATTGAAAGGCCTATCTTCCCGTCATCATCAATATTAATAACTTTAACTTTAACATCATCATTAACTTTAAGAAAATTATTAATATCCTTAACATATGAATTGGCAACTTCAGAAATATGGATTAATCCAGTATCTCCACCTTCAAGTTCTACGAAAGCACCAAAATTTGTAATCCCCGTTACTTTACCTTCAACTGTGTTACCTACCTTGATGGACATGCTAAAAAAATTCCTCCCTAAATTTATTAATATTGTACCCATTATAACTTACTAATTTTATTCTGTCAAATCTCGTTAAAATTTCATGCTCAACCCGATTCTGCCTCTTTTTTCATCAATATCAATAACTTTCACTTCAACTGTTTCACCAACGTTTACAATAGCTAGTGGGTCATTAACATAGCTAGTACTCATTTCTGAAATATGAACTAATCCATCCTGTTTAAGACCAATATCAATAAATGCCCCAAAATCTACTACATTTCTAACTTTACCCTTAAACAACATGCCTGTTTGCAGATCATCAATCTTTAAAACATCAGTCCTAAAAACAGGTCCTGGTAATTGTTCTCGCGGGTCCCGCCCAGGTCTTTTTAGAGATTCAACTATATCTTCTAAAGTCAACTTGCCAATATCTAGCCTATTAGATTCTTTCTCAATATCAATTTGACTAAGTTTTTCCCTGATTTGCTTTATTTTATCTTGTTTCAATATATCACTTTCTTTAAAATTATATAAAGCCAGTAAATTAACTGCGGCAAAATAAGATTCTGGATGAATTGGAGTGCTTGCTAAAGGATCTTTTCTAGAATTAATTCTCAAAAAACCAGCAGACTGTTCAAAAGTTTTTGGACCTAGACCATAAACTTTACGTAATTGTTCTCTCGTTGCAAACCTGCCATTTTTTTCCCTATAGGCAACTATTTTACTGGCAACACTACTCTTAATTCCAGATACATATTCTAATAGTGATCTAGAAGCTGTATTTAAATCTACTCCTACATAATTAACTACTGATTCAACTACACCAGCAAGAGATTCTGTTAGCTGTGATTGACTAATATCATGTTGATACATACCCACACCTATTGAACGAGGTTCAATCTTAACAAGTTCCGCCAAAGGATCTTGTAATCTACGTGCAATAGAAATTGCACCTCGCATTGCAACATCTAACTCTGGAAATTCATTACGTGCTATCTTTGAAGCTGAATATACAGAAGCTCCGGCCTCATCTACGATTGTATATTTAGTAGGTAGACCATTTTTAATCAAATCAGCAAGAAAAAATTCAGTTTCACGCGAGGCTGTTCCATTTCCTACTGCTATGATATCAACTTCATATTTTTTCACAAGATGTGCTATTGTACGAGCTGAGCTTTCCCTGTTATTTTGTGGGGGATGGGGATAAATAGTATTAGTTTCCAATAAGTTTCCAATCTCATCAACAACACAAACTTTACTACCTGTTCTGAAACCAGGATCTATTGCCATTACAATTTGCCCGGATAAAGGAGACTGTAATAATAGTGCACGTAAATTAGTGCTAAATATTTCAATTGCCTTTTCTTCAGCTTGATCTTTTAACTTGCTCCTAATCTCTCTTTCTAAAGAAGGAGCTATTAGCCTTTTGAAACTATCTTCAATTGCTTCTCTAATCTTTTCTTTAAAAATGGAATCAGTCAATTCAATTTTTTCTACAATGATCTGGTAAGCAGTCGTTTCATCTACTGAAACTTTTATTCTCAATACATCTTCATTTTCTCCTCTATTTAAGGCAAGAATTCTATGCGGAGGTATCAATCTAACAGCTTCCTGAAAATCATAATACATTTTATATTTTCCAGTTTCATCTTTGCTTTTTTGCGTCACTTCACTAATAATTGAACCTTTTTTCCAAAATAATTCTCTTAATTCTTTTCTTATCTCAGCATGGTCAGCAATTACTTCCGCAATAATATCCTGTGCTCCAGACCAAACATCTTCGAGCTTAAGTAAATTATTTTCTTTAGATAAAAATTGAGCAGCCAGTTTATCTGTCTGAATATCAATCTGCTTCTGAGCAAGCATTAACTCAGCAAGTGGTCCTAATCCTTTTTCTCTAGCCTTTACAGCTCTTGTTTTTCTCTTTTGGCGATAGGGTCGGTAAAGATCATCAACTTCCTGTAAATTTATAGCATCTTTTATTTTTTTTGCTAGAGATTCAGTCAATTTATTCTGTGCTTCAATTAATCTTAATACTTCATCTTTTCTACTAGCGAGTTTTCTTTGATAATTTACAGACTCTTCAATATCTCTTAATTGTACTTCATCAAGTCCACCTGTTGCTTCTTTTCTATATCTGGCAATAAAAGGAATCGTATTTCCTTCATCTATAAGTGATACCGTATTTTTAACTTGTCCAATTTTAATGCCAAGGTCCCTTGCTACATTATTAATAATAATCTTTTCTTTTGAATTTGCCATCTGTTTATCATCCTTTTTTACTCAGGTTTATTCTCCTCTTGCTCAGGTTCATTCTCTTCTTGCTCAATATTTTCCTCTACAGGTATCAACAATACTTCGCCAGGTTTAACCAATCCCAGCTTTTGACGGGCAATTTTCTCTATATATTGATCACTATCTAATTTGTCTAATTCTTCATTTAATGCTTGTCTTTCTTGTTCTGCTGCAACAATTTGCGCTTCCAATCTATCTATTTTAATTTTTAAATTATTAATTTTTTTTATATTCCCATAATATGTAATTCCTGCTACGATTATGATAGTAATAAATATTAGTATTACACCTTTAGATAATATATAATCTTTTGGTTTTTTTGGCATAAAAACACTCCCCTGCTTTATATTATTTTATTATTTTACGTGTTATCAAAAAACCTAAACCAACTGCAAATAAATAATAAAACCTTAATATACCGTAATTTAAAAAGATTATTATTATTAATCCTAATATTCCACTTAAAAATACCGACATAAAATCAACTAAATGAACTACCACTCTTTCTTTTGTAAAATATCTTGCCAATTTATCAGAGAAATTATGATAAAAACTACTTAATAAAGCTCCATATGAAAACATAATAGCAAATGTAAGCAATTGTTCAATTAACATTTTATCACTCCCTTTTGGAAGTCTATTATGAATATCATATGCAATCTTACTATTAAATGATAATCAACTTTTTATTATAGTGCATAATTATTATACATTAAAAATATATTTAAAACAAAAAGGGAGGAATTAAATTGGCAAATCAACAAGCCTCAAAAACTCAAGAGTTAATCATGAATAATAGAGAAAAAATAAATCTAAATGGTGTACAAGAAGTTCTTTCTTATGATAATAACATAATTAATCTAAAGACTAACTATGGTTTTATGGAAATAAATGGTACAGATCTTAAATTATCGCATCTTGAATTAACAACAAATGATATTATTATAAAAGGCATTATTAATGAAATAAGATATCTTGAAAAAGAAAAGGGAAAAAACTTCTTCAAAAAAATATTTAAATAAAAAAAGAGCCGGGGTTAAAGCCGGCTCATAAAAGTAAGCATCTATTTCTAAAAAATTACTTCCTCAGTTTCTGCATCAAATATATGAATCTTGCGTAGATCAATACCTAAAGTAATGTTATCACCAACTTGAGCCTTACTTTCTGCTTCAACTCGTGCAATCATTTGATGATCTTTTTCAGCTAAATAAAGATATATTTCTGAACCCATTGGTTCTACAACTTCTACCTCTGCTACAAAACTATTATAATCAGTTACATCAAAATCATGTGTAATATTTGCATCCACAACATCTTCAGGTCGAACTCCAAAAATCACTTCTTTATCAACATAGTCTTTAACTGAATATTTTTCAATTTTATCTTCTGGTATTTTAATTTTAAATGTACCATGACCATCTATATAATATTCATCTCCTTCTTGCACAATTTTTGCATCAAGAAAGTTCATAGCAGGACTGCCAATAAAACCAGCAACAAAAACATTTTTTGGTTCATTATAAAGTGACAGTGGATCAGCTACCTGTTGAATAACTCCATCACGAAGCACAACAATTCTATCACCCATAGTCATTGCTTCTGTCTGGTCATGTGTTACATAAATAACCGTTGTTTGTAGACGATCATGCAGTTTACTTAATTCAGTACGCATCTGTACTCTTAACTTTGCATCCAAGTTAGAAAGCGGCTCATCCATCAAGAATACCTTAGGCTCACGTACAATTGCACGACCTAAAGCAACCCGCTGTCTCTGCCCACCGGAAAGTTGTTTAGGTTTTCTATCTAATAAAGGTTGAATACCTAAGATATCAGCAGCATCATTAACACGGCGTTCTATCTCTTCTTTAGGAAATTTGCGAAGTTTTAAACCAAATGCCATATTATCATAAACATTCATATGTGGATAAAGGGCATAGTTTTGAAAGACCATGGCAATATCTCTATCTTTTGGTGGAACATCATTAACCACTTTATCTCCAATTTCTATAGTTCCCTCTGTGATCTCTTCAAGACCTGCCACCATCCGTAAAGTAGTAGATTTACCACATCCTGAAGGGCCAACCAAAACTAAAAATTCTTTATCAATTATCTCTAAATTTTGACTATCAACCGCTACAAAATCACCAAACTTTTTTGTCACATTCTTTAAAGTTACATTAGCCACTTTAAAATTCCTCCTTTTAATTTTTAATTGAAGATTTCCTGATTTTTAAAACAGGATCCAAAACGACAATCATTTCTGCTAATTTCTTTCCTGCAAGTGAATCAGTCAAAAAATCTACTGCTTTTTGACCTAATTCTTGATATGGTTCCTTAACTACTGTTAAGGATGGATCAAAAATAGATGTCAGTAGATTATCACCATAGCCAACCAATAAAAAGTCCAAGGGTATAAAATACCCCCCCATTTTTATGGCCTCAACTAAACCTACTGTTAATAAATCATTTGTAGCAAGAAAAGCATCGGGCGGATCAGAAAGATTAATCAATTCCAGAAAAGCATGGTAACCGGCTTCTCTTGAACCCTGGGAATCAATCACTAAATTTTGATTATATGCAATCGCATGTTCTTCTAACGCTTTCTGATATCCACTTACTTTTTCTTCTTTAATTAAACTCTCGTTTTCATCTGTTAGCAAAGCTATTCGTTGTGCGCCTTGAGTAATTAAATGTTCAGTTGCTAAATAAGTTCCGCGACTATTATCTGTTATGACCGAAGGAAGTAATAATTCTTCAGTTAGGCGATTAAGTAAAATTATTTTATTTTCTCCACTTAAACTAGCCTTAATTAAATGTTCATCTGCTAATTGGCCACCCGCAAATATTGCTCCATCAACTTGATTTGTATCAAGTAGTTCTAAATAAGCTTTCTCTTTAGCAAGGTCATGATTAATATTACATAAAATCACTTGATATCCCGCTTGATTTGCTGCTTTTTCAATACTGCTTATTATTTCAATTGCTGATGGTGATTTCATTTCGGCAATAAAAAGGGCAATCATATTTGTTTGCTTATTAGCTAATCCTCTGGCCAATTGATTCGGACGATAATTAAATTGCTTTGCTATACTCAAAATCTTTTGCTTAGTGTCTTCTCCAACGCCAGGTTTATTATTAATAGCCCGAGAGACTGTTGACTCTGCAACTCCTACCATTCGAGCAATATCTTTTAAAGTCAACTGCATACTTAAGCCTCCCCACTCTCGCAAGCGCTTGCGGAAATACTCAAAAATAATAACGCAAGGGTTTGCGCACTCTATTTATATTATTCTTCCTATGCTAAAAAAATCCTTCTTTTTTTTTTAAAAAATATTAGCTTTTTTTTAATATCTCATCTAAGTTAATATCCGATGTTTTATCATATCTAAAATCTGCTTTACCTACTCTTTCCTCTGGCCCGATGCCAACTGCAGTCATATTTGCTGCGAGGGCTGCTTCAATACCAGACTCAGCATCTTCTACTACTACACATTCTTCAGGTTTCAAGTTGATTTTATCAGCTGTATATAAGAAAATATCAGGTGCAGGTTTCGCATTTTTCACACTATTTCCATCAGAGATTGTATCAAAAATATTATCAATTTCTAAATACTTTAAAACTATTTTTGCATTTTTACTTGATGAAGCTACCGCAATTTTATAGTTTTCTTTCTGTAATCTTTTTAAAATATCACTCATCCCTGGCAATAGATCATCTTGAGAAATATTATCTAAAAAATCCTGATAATATTTATTTTTTCTACTAGCTAGTTCTTTCTTTTTTTCTAGGGAAAGTTCCTTGCCATTAAGTAAGATATCCAAAGAATGCATTCTTGAAACTCCTCGCAACTGTTCATTTACTTTCCTATCAAAAGCTATTGCTTCTTCTTCAGCCATTCTTTTCCAGCTTTTATAATGATACTCAGCTGTATCAGTAATCACGCCATCTAGATCGAAAATAAAACCTTTAATATTTTTACTCAATTTTTTCACCTCAAATTTAGGATATATCATAAGAACAGACTTTTTTCTTCGCTGATTCAAGAGTTGGCCGCCAAATTTCAACTGATTTTGCAGATGAAATTATTGGTTGTGCAATACTATCCATCAAAACACATATTTTTTCAAAATCTTTTTCTGGAATTGGGTTTTTTGTAAACAAGTTATTAATTACTGTAATATGAAAAATCCATTCTTGATAATTCTTTATAGTTGAAATTCCTGCTTTAAAAAGTCTTTCATGTAATAATGTTGCAAAGCTAATTAACGAAGGTGTTTCAATAACTTCAAGTATTAAATGATGTTCTTTTGAAAAGCGTAAACAGCTGTACTTATTAATCTCTAATAGTATTTTATCAAATTTTTCCAATGTTTCACATAATATTTCTTTTGCTTCAAATACTCTATCTTTATTAATTCTATCAATTGTAATATGTAATTCCGGATATAGTTGATCTGGATATAAATTATAATAATCCGCAAGAACTTGCTGGACTTTTTCTGCTGTATTAAGAAGATTATCTTTAGGAACTAAAACTACAAACAACTCTTGATTAAGATTTGCAGGTTTCATTATAATTTTCCCCTCACTACTTTGTTTTATTATACATAATTAAAGCACAATTCTCAATTAATCAACAGAGAAATCTGCTGATTGATAAATTTTTTCAACCATTACCGGTATTTCTTCTAAGTTATTTGCAAGCCAGGTTTTATCAGTTTCTAATATTTCATTCCAAATATCGACCGCTTGACCTCCTGTATAATCTCTACTTATTATTTCTTTATCATTCAGCAAAATTTTTGCTTTATAAGAGTATTCCAAGACGGATTTCAAATTTGATAAATTACCTGGACCAAAAGGAACATTTGCCACAATAATTAAATCGGTCTTCTCTAAATAATTATTGTTTTTTAATATCTGATCTTCTGAAATACTATCAAAAGGAGGTGCTTCAATAAAATCAATCCCTAATTGCATAGCTGATTCCCAATCAGCATCACCTTGATTTAATACACCAGTCGTCAATCTGTAGCCTTTTTGCCATAGCAATTCAAAAAGTAATCTACCAGTTCCTCCTCCAGCGATTACATGAATCCAAAAATCATGATATCTATGGTTTTTCTGCTTTAAATTAGAGTGTGGTATTAAAGTTACATAAGGGCTATCAGATAATGGATTATATTTAATTATAACTTCAGTATTATAAACATTGCTAATATTCTCCTTAGTTAAAACATCCTGGACATTGCCTAAAGCATAAATTTCCCCCTGAGAAAATAATACAAGTTTATCACAATATTGAGCAGTTAAATTTAAATCATGTGATACTGTTACAATTGTTAAGTCCATCTCTTTATTTAGATAGCTTAAAATATCATATATTTCTCCTTGATAGTTTATGTCCAGACTAGAAGTTGGTTCATCCAGAAGTAATATTTCTGGTTCCTGGGCAAGAGCTCTGGCTATTATAACTCGTTGCCTTTCTCCACCACTTAATTGATCAATCTTTTTTTCAGCTAATGGTAGAGTATCAGTTAATTCCATAGCCTCTTTCACAATCTCTTTATCTTTAGCACTAGCTAAACCCCAGTGGCTTTGATAGGGATTTCTTCCCATCATTATTAGATCATAAACTCTGAAAGAAAAATTCGTTGTAGTGTTTTGGGGTACTGTAGCCATTTTTTGAGCCAATTTTTTTGCGGAAAACTCATTAAGTTCTTTGCCATCTATATAAATCAGACCTTCATCTGAATCTAAAGCTCTGCTTATATTTTTTAATAAAGTTGTTTTACCAGAACCATTCGGGCCGATAATACCAACAAAATCGCCATTTTCGATATACAAATCAAGTTTTTTCAAAATATTTAAATCTCCATAACTAAACGATAAATGCTTAATATCAATCATTATATCACCAAATATCCTCACTGTTTTTTCTTAAAAGGAAAATAAAATATGGTCCACCAGCTAAAGCAGTAATTATGCCTACTGGTATTTCTAAAGGACTAAGTAAAGTTCTGGCCATCGTATCACTAATTAATAAAAATATCCCACCAAAAATGGTTGCTAAAGGTAATAATTTTCGATGATCAGGACCTACCAATAAACGAGCTATGTGCGGTATAACTAAACCAATAAAACCTATACTTCCACTTACCGACACAGCACCTGCTGTAATTAATGAAGCAAACGTTAATAATATTTTCTTGGTTTTCTCAACCTCAACACCTAAGTATTTAGCGTTTTCTTCCCCAAGTAAAATAATATTCAGATCATGCAAATAAAAAATAATTACTAACAAACTAAACAAAAAATACGGTAAAATCATATATATATCCTGCCAACTGCTTCCTGCTAAACTTCCCATCAACCAATAAATAATTTGTTGAAGATTATCACTCTTTATAATCATTAGAAAAGACATAACCGAATTTAAGATAAAACTTAAAGCAACTCCTGCGAGCAAAAAGGTCATGACAGGAAGTTTATTTCCTACTTTTGCTAATCTATAAACTGCAAAAACTGTAATTATTGCTCCAGCAAAAGCAAATAAGGGAACTGTATTAAAAAATAAAAAATTAATTTGCAATCCTAGTATATAAGATAACATAACCCCGGTTCCTGCACCAGCAGAAATACCAATAATATATGGATCTACCATGGGATTTTGTATTATCCCTTGGAATAAAACACCTGCTATTGCCAAACTAGCTCCAACTAATAAACTCAATATTACTCTAGGCAACCTAATCTGACCAATAATTATTGCTAAGGTAGGATCAATATCTCTACCTAATATATAATTAATAATCTGGGCAAAAGGAATATTAGTAGACCCAAATGATATAGCTCCTATAATTATTAATAATAACAAACAAAAAGATATAATAAAAATAAAATATGCTTTACTTTTAATTTTCATTTTACCACCCTCAGCCAGCTGTCTTTATAAATATATCATAAATTAGGCTTAATTTCTATAAAAATAGACATAAAAAAAAGCACCTAATAACTGGTGCTAAAAATATAATGGAGCGGGAGACGAGATTTGAACTCGCGACCCTCACGTTGGCAACGTGATGCTCTACCACTGAGCTACTCCCGCAAAATGGTGGAGGGGAAAGGATTCGAACCTTTGTAGGCATCGCCGGCAGATTTACAGTCTGCTCCCATTGTCCAGCTCGGGCACCCCTCCATAATTTATTAAGATAATATTAAGTTTTGGTGGAGATAAGGGGATTTGAACCCCTGACCTCTACACTGCCAGTGTAGCGCTCTCCCAGCTGAGCTATATCCCCGCATGGTTACTTTTGGAGCCGATGACCGGAGTTGAACCGGTGACCTCTTCCTTACCATGGAAGCGCTACTACCAACTGAGCTACATCGGCAGAAAAAAGGCATAAAAAAAATAATGGCGGAGGAGACGAGATTTGAACTCGCGATCTCCGGCTTGACAGGCCGGCGCGTTAAACCGCTACGCTACACCTCCGCAAAATGGTGGGCGAAACAGGGCTCGAACCTGTGACCCCCTGCTTGTAAGGCAGGTGCTCTCCCAGCTGAGCTATTCGCCCTTATATGGTACCCTCAAGGGGATTCGAACCCCTGCCGCCAGGATGAAAACCTGGTGTCCTAGACCCCTAGACGATGAGGGCACATCAAAATAAGTTGTTGATATAAACTGGCGGAGAGGGAGGGATTCGAACCCTCGCCAGAGCATAAAACCCTGCTACAGGTTTAGCAAACCCGCCCCTTCAGCCACTTGGGTACCTCTCCATGGTGGGTCTAAGAGGATTTGAACCTCTGACACTGCGGGTATGAACCGCATGCTCTAGCCAGCTGAGCTATAGACCCGTAATTAACTTAAAAATAAATGGTTGCGGGGACCGGATTCGAACCGATGACCTCCAGGTTATGAGCCTGACGAGCTACCGGACTGCTCTACCCCGCGTCAAAATGGTGAGCCATGGAGGGATCGAACCTCCGACAACCTGATTAAAAGTCAGGTGCTCTACCGACTGAGCTAATGGCCCATGTTAGCACACTTTTTAAAATAATGGCTGGGGCGGCAGGATTCGAACCTACGCGTCACGAGACCAAAACCCGTTGCCTTACCGCTTGGCTACACCCCAACATTAAGTTTTTAAAAATAAATTCCGGCAGTGACCTACTCTCCCACATCGTTACCAATGCAGTACC
>JADQBT010000014.1 GCA_016278485.1 Halanaerobiales bacterium | reverse complement strand
TTAGGCTGTTGATAACTTTGATCTTTTGCTATTTTAAAAAATGGGGAAACTCCTTTTTAGAAATGATTGACACATTTAAACATTTGTGTTACTATTTATAATAGTGTATAAAAAATACGTAATATTAATATTGTCATTCCTCGACTTTTAATATTAAGAAGTTGAGGAATTTTTTTTTATATATTTGACAAAAATAACTAATAGGATTAAAAAAACAAAAGGAAGTGGAAGTAGATTTGAAGAAAATTAGATTTGATGAACTAGATATTTCTCAGGAAATTTTGAAAGCGGTAGAAGATATGGGGTTTGAGGAAACTACCCCGATTCAGACCAATGCAATACCAAAGATAATGCAGGGCAAGGATATTATTGGACAGGCACAGACAGGTACAGGTAAAACAGCAGCGTTTGGAATCCCTATTTTGGAAAGAGTGGATACAGATAATAAATATCCACAGTCAATTATTTTGTGTCCAACCAGGGAATTGGCAATTCAAGTAGCTGAGGAACTTAAAAGACTATCCAAATACATGAGAAGGATTAAAACACTACCAATCTATGGTGGACAACCTATTTCAAGACAGATTAAAGCTTTGAAGAAGGGGGTTCAGGTTGTAATTGGTACTCCTGGTAGATTAATGGATCATATGCGTCGGGGAACAATAAAAATGAGTTCGGTTAATATGGTTGTACTTGATGAAGCTGATGTCATGCTTGATATGGGTTTTGTAGATGATATTGAAACAATATTAAGAGGTGTGCCAAAAGATAGACAAACTTTATTCTTTTCGGCAACAATACCTAAATCGATATTGAATTTAAGAAAAAGATATCAAAAAAATTCAGAATTTGTTAAAGTAGCTCATGAAAAGTTGACTGTACCAAGTATTGAACAATTTTATTTTGAGGTACGACATAATGATAAACTAAAAGTGTTGACTCGATTGATTGATTTGCATAACCCCAAATTATCACTAGTTTTTTGTAATACTAGAAAACAAGTTGATGAGTTAAATATTCATTTGCAAGCAAGAGGTTATTTAACTGATTCATTGCATGGTGGATTAAATCAGAATCAAAGAGATCGAGTGATGGATAAATTCAGAAATGGTATTATTGAATTATTAGTTGCAACTGATGTGGCGGCTAGAGGTATAGATGTTGATGATATTGAAGCAGTTTTTAATTATGATGTACCACAAGATACAGACTATTATGTGCATAGAATTGGAAGAACAGGGCGAGCTGGGAGAACTGGAAAGGCGTTTACTTTTGTTGTTGGAAAAGATATTTACAAACTCCGAGATATTCAAAAATATACTGGAACTAAAGTAAAGCGACAGGAAGTTCCTTCCCTTGATGATATACAAGAAGCAAAAATTGAAGTCTTTATGGAGACCTTAACAGAATATATTGAAGAAGAACATTTGAGTAAATATATTAAAATTATAGAAAATTTATTAGAAGAAAATTATACTTCAATTGAGGTTTCGGCTGCATTGCTTAAAATGCAACTCGAAGATAAAAAGCAAGAGGAAAAAGTTGTAGATACAATCGGAGATACTGGCGCAGAGCCTGGCATGGTAAGATTATTTATCAATATTGGCAAGGCAAATAAAATTGGTCCTCGTCATATTGTTGGAGCTATTGCCGGTGAGACAGGTTTAGAAGGTAGTTTAATTGGAGCAATTGATGTTTATGAAAAATTCACTTTTGTTGAAGTTCCCCGTGAAAATGCAACGGAAGTGCTTAATATTATGAAACACAATTATATTAAAGGAAAGAAGATTACTGTTGAGCCAGCTAATCCTAAATAAATCTAACAATATTGAAAGGGGCAGCTTTAATTAGCTGTCTTTTTTTTATTTAACAATTTACTAGAATGTGGTATAATTCACTTATATTAAAAAGGGGGAATTACTAGTGGGATTATCTTACGTCTGGGGTATATTACTTATTTTATTTGGAGTTTCATTTTTATTAAACAATCTTGGGATATCTAATATTCAGATTGGAGCTATTATTGGTACATACTGGCCATTAATATTGATATATTTTGGTTTGAAGCCGTTTTTTAATGAAAAAGAACGAAAAAATAGTTCTAATTTAATATTTGGTGTTGTAATTGCATTAATTGGGGTTACTGTACTTGGAAATAACTTGAATTTATTCTTTTTTGATCTTTCTTTAATCTTTGAACTTGGTTTTGCATTGTTATTAATTTTTGCTGGTCTTAGATTATTAAAAGTTGGCAAATTTAAAGATTCGAATTGGGCAATTATGAGTGGAATTGACAAAAAGAATCCTGGCTGGAAATTAGAGGATGAAAGTTTTGTAGCTATTATGGGTGGTATTGATTTAGATTTAAGACAGGCAGAAATAATTGGTGACGAGATACACTTGCAATTAACCGCTTTCATGGGTGGAGTGGATTTAAAAATCCCTAAAAAGTACAATATAGAAATGAGTAACATATCAATCCTAGGTGGTATGGGTTTCTTTTCACAGGATAGTGGAGGAATTTATGTAAATAGGAAATATTCTCATCAAGGCAATGAGGGAGAAAAAACTATTTATTTAGAAACCACCTGTATAATGGGAGGAATTGATATTAAATAAGATGCTAACATTTAAGAGGGCAATTATTCCAGTAATTACAATGGCTTTTTTTATATTAATGTCAGTTCTTTTTTGGCAAGTACCTATTCAACTTGCATTATTTTTTGAAATTTCATTAACTGTTTTTTTAGCCTTGCTTTGGGGTTATAAGTGGGCTGAAATTGAAGAGATGTTATTTTCAAGTTTTAAGAATATCGGTAGTGTGATATTAATTTTACTATTAATAGGGATGATGATAGGAATCTGGATTGGGATTGGAACTGTTCCAACGATGATCTATTATGGTTTAAAAACAATTAACCCTAAATATTTTTTTGTATTAAGTTTTATCAGTGCTTCAGTTGTTTCAATGGCTGTGGGGACAGCGGTTGGTACTGCAAGTACTATTGGTCTAGCTTTAATTAGTGTTGCAGAGAGTTTAGGCTTAAGTTTACCTTTAGCAGCTGGAGCAATTATTTCTGGCTGCTATGTAGGTGATAGAATGTCACCTGTTTCATCAATTGCTAATATTACGGCACATAGTTCAGGTGCTGATTTAATTGATATGATTAAACATATGATTGTTACAATTATTCCACCTTATATTATTTCTTTGTTGGTATATTATTTGGTAGGTATTATAACTTTATCAAATACTAATAAGGTATTAGATGTCAATTTAATACCTGCTTTAAAAGATCATTTTTTCATCTCAGCTTGGATGCTTTTGCCTCCATTATTTATTATTATACTTGCTTTTTTTAGAATACCAACAATACTTAATTTGTTAGTAAATATTTTTTTCAGTTTAGTAATGGGTATTTTTATTTCTCAAAGAGGTTGGATTGAACTTCTCAATACAATGTTTGCTGGGTTTTCTGAGCAAACAGGAGTAGGGTTTATAGATAAAGTCCTAGCTAGAGGCGGATTATCAAGTATGCTTGAATTAATTTCTTTGATAATTTTTGCTGTAATATTGGGAGGATTGTTGGAAAAATTGGGTGTTTTAAGTGCAATTTTAAATCCAATAATTAATCATATTAAAAATAAGTTTCGACTTGTTAGTGTAACAATTTTTTCTAGTATAGCATCTGCTATTCTTGGATGTAATCAATTTCTAGCTGTATTTTTACCTGCTAGAATGTTAATGGTTAATTATGATAAGCTTGGTCTACCTAGAAAAGAATTAGCTCGTGCTTTAGGTGATTCTGGTTTGATTTTATCGCCTTTAATTCCATGGAATGTTAATGCATTAATGATGACTGCAGTTTTAGGAGTAAAAACTATTGATTATTTACCATATGCATTTTTACCTTTGCTTTTACCAATAACTAATCTGATATTTGCGTTTTTTGCAAGAGAAGGTGTTTAATATATGAGAATTTTGGTTGATGGGGATAGTTGTCCAGTACTCAATATTTGCGAAGAAATAGCCAAAAAACTTAATATAGAATTAATTGTAATTGTTGATATTAATCATATTCTAAAGATTGAATATGGCGAGATTATTAAGGTTGATAGTAAAAATCAATCAGTTGATATTAAATTATTTAATATTGCCAAAAATAAAGATGTTGTCATAACACAGGATTATGGTCTGGCTGCAATTATTTTAACTAAAGGTTGTAGAGCAATAAGTCCGGATGGCAAGGTCTTTACAAATGAAAATATTGATAATTTATTATTGCGCAGACATTTGCATGCTAAAATAAGAAGAGCAGGAGGTCGACATAGGTCTCATAAAAAAAGAACTTCTGATGATGATCTTCTTTTTAAAAAAAATCTAATTAGCTTAATTGATAATAATAAAATAGAAGAATAGTTTACTTTTGATAAACATTATTGCGGAAATGAACTATTCCATTGCTTGCTGTCCAGGCAGTCCAGTAAACGATATATATTGGGAAAGGCTCTGGCAGGTTAATGATTTTTCTTTTTCCTGATGAAATTATTCTATTAATTCTTTCCGAAGTCCATTCTGAATTATCATTTAGAAAATAATTAGTCAATTCAAGTGGCTTTTCAATTCTGATACAACCAGCACTAAAAGTTCGGATAGGGTTTTTAAATAGATTATGATCAGGTGTGTCATGAAGATAGATGTGGTTTTTATTAGGAAATTTAAATTTTACTTTTCCCATTGGGTTATTTGGCCCGGGTGACTGAACTAATGTATAAGAAAAATCATCTTTATCTATTTCAGACCAGTTGATTGTTTTAGGGTTAATTTCTGTTTTATTTTCTGTCCAATTTTTAAAGACTTTAATATTTTTTTGCTCTAAATAATAATTGTTATCTTTAATTTTTGGTAAAATCACAACTACAGAACTTTTATAGGGGATTATCCATTCTGGATTTAGTTCAAGATATGTGATCATATCATTAAAAACAGGTGTTTGACTATTTAAGCTTCCCACAATCACTCTCATTTGCATCATTATTTTTTCTGCTTCAATTAATTTTAACTTAAAGTCGGGTATATTGACGATGATATATTTATTTGCCAGCTTATTTTTATAAGTAGCCATTCTTGAAATATTTTTTTTTAGTTTTTTAATCTTTTCCTCTACAGGTATGTTTAATGCTCGTAATGTATGTTTTCCTACAATCCCATCTGTAATTAAGCCGTGCCTGTATTGAAATCTTTTAACAGAATTTTCTAGCACTTCATCAAAAATTTCTGGGTTTTTTGGTCTCAGCTCTCTCAAATCATTAGTAATAATTAATCTTCTTCTTAGTAAAGGAATTCTGGTCTTTGAGATACTCCCTTTCTTCAGCAAGGGACCATCTGGTATTTTCTGCCACCCTCCTTGGTAATTAATTTCTTCATACCAAGCAAGTGTTTCTTCCATAAGGGTTTGATTATAATATTTTGCGTAAGTAAATTTTGTAGAAACCAAGCAACATATAATTATTAATATTATTATTAAGTATCTTTTCATACTATCACCTATATATAAATTTTATATTATAGTATTTATTATTTGCAAATAGGTGAATTATAATCAGATAATATTAAATATCGGAAAGTTCAATTTTTACCATATCTAGTTCTTGTTGGTGTGTAGCATTGTATTCAGTTTCTTCTAGAGTATTACTAGGTAATTTCACCTTGAATTCGGTCCCTTTACCAAAATTGCTTTTCAATTCTATAGTTCCTTGATGCATTCTAATCAGGGAACTACTTATAGTTAGGCCCAGGCCAGTTCCTTCATGGTTTTTATGTAATGAATTATCAACTTGATTAAATTCTCCAAATATCCTTTTTTGATCTTTTTCTTTAATACCTATTCCTGTGTCTATCACTTTAATGACAGTCATTTCATTTTCTTTGTAAAGTTGAATGGTAATCTTGTCATTAGATGCAGTAAATTTTACAGCATTTGAAATTAAATTCAAAATTACTCGTTCAATGGCATTAGCATCAATAGCTATTAATTCTTCACTTAGGTTTGTCTCAAAAGAAAATATTCGGTTTTTATTTTGAATATAACTTTCAACAGACAGAGCAATTTTACTAATTAGTTTTACAATATCTACATTTTTTTTATTTAAATTAAAAGAATTGCTTTCTATTTTTGAAATATCAAGAAGGTTGTTAACTAATTTTAATAGTCGATAACTGTTTTGTTGGATAATATTTATATATTTATTATCTTTTTTTTCTTTTAATTTAATAATTTGAATTGCTGAAAAAATAAGATTTAACGGTGTTTTAAATTCATGTGACAGATTACGAAAAAATGTATTTTTTAGTTTAACATATGCTAATTCTGCTTCGGTTTTTTCGAGTTTTTCATTTATTTTTTTATTACGCAATTCAGATGAATAGATATCTTTTAAAATAAATATAAGAATGATTGCACTAATTAATAAAAATTTTCCAAAGTTTTGATAAATATAGTAGAAACCAAGACCTAAAAAATAGGATATAAATACATCTTTAATTATTTGGGGTATAAATTCCTTTAAATAATTTCCACCTTGGTTCTGGGTAAATCTTAACAAAAAGAACATATATAAGTGATTAATAGTACTATAAGTAAATGCAGCGAATAATAATGAGATTATATTTTCATAATGTTGACTAGAATACTGGAAAACAAGTGCTGCGCCACCTGCTGCAGTAGCAAACATCAGACAGTTAAAAAGTTTTTTATACCAAGAATGACTTTTTATAGTAGTGATAGTACCAATACTAACCATGATTGCAACTAGAAAAGGATTAAGTATTATTAGTGAGGGTAATATAATGGGAAGATTAATAGATATCATAATTTCATTTTCTTTATCTGAACTAAAAATAAGACTAATATTATGGGATAAAAAAAGTAACAAAGTGAAGTATAGAAAAGTTATATTGAACTGACTCTGTGGATATAAAAAATACAATAGTGCAATAAACAAAAAAGACAGGATAGTTTCTATTATTAAAAAAAACTTTAATTTTGTCGACATAGTTGTTTCCTTTCCTATATTATACTATTTATTATATAGTGTTTATTTCTTGAAAACAAGGAAAAAAAGAGCCCCTCTTGCGAGGAGCTCTTAGTATAGTCATATTAAATGGTGCCGAAAGTGGGGGTCGAACCCACATGAGCGCAAGGCCCACCGGATTTTGAATCCGGCGCGTCTGCCAGTTCCGCCATTTCGGCATTATCAACTCTAATTATAGTATCATAAAATTATTCGAAAAGCAAGCATTTTATGAGATTAGCTCAGCACTTAACATTTGCATGACTAACCTTTGTACAAGTTCAACCTCAGCATAACTTTTTATTTTATCCCAATCACCTGATAATATGCTTTTTGTAATATCTAATGGTAAACCAGTTTGCATTGCAAAAGCTTCTGAGAGTCTATTTCTACTTAAATTGTTTAGTTCATCCCAGTTAGTATTAAAAATTGCAGTAACCTCTGCTTCTGTTAGACCATTATTTAACATGACTTCTTCAACTTGAGAGGTTAATTTCGGACCAAGAAAATCATATTGCCCATTTGCTAATTGTTTAACCTCTTCTGTTGATAAAACTCCATCAGTTATTCTACTTACTTCAACTGCTAAATCTTCCTTAGTAATCATACCATATGCCTTAATATATTTTAAATTATCAGCATTATTAGCAACGAAAAATATTTTGTCAGTTTGTTGAATTTCATCAAGTTTTACGATACGATTATTTCTGCCAACCAGTGTCTCATCATTAATATTAAAAATTCTACGTTGGCCAGAAAGTAAATTGACAGCAATTTTACCGGAAGCTGGATAGATATCACTTATATAGCCTGTATTACTTTGTGTAAGGTTTAATCTTGAAATAAATCTAGCCGCTTCAGCTCTAGTTAAAGACATATCAGGGTTAATACGATCTGGTTTCTCTAAATCAATGATCCCAATTTTTTCAGCAATTTTAATATAATTGCTGTTTGGATCACTATTTGGAATAGGAGTAAAGCTATTATAATCATAGAGATTTATTATTTCCTGTTCAGATTTTATACCTGCTGCTTTAACAATAACTTTAATTGCTTGAGCCTGGGTAATGAAATTTTCAGGATTGAAAGTATTATTTCCAATACCATTCATAATATTGTTTTCATTTAAAGCATTGATCAGACCAGCATCATTATAATTACTTAAATCATTATATAGTTCTTCATATACTGGTGTAAGATTTAGTTGTCTAGCAAGTGCACGACCAAAATCAATTCTAGTGATCTTTTTATCTGGATTAAAGTTACCGCTATCATCAAGTTGCATGATATTTCTTTTTAATAGATTTAGAATATAATCTTGAGCCCAGTGATTTGTAATATCAGCTGGTTGTTGTGCAATAACCGAAAAAGATAGTGTCATAAAGATAAGAGCCATAATAATAAATGTAGTAATTTTGTATTTCATAGTAACTCCTTTCATTTAAATTCCAAAATATTGCTTAATAAGATAAAAATGTTTCTATAAAAATAATACCATACTTGTGGAAGAATTACTATAGTTAGCTAGTGGCCAAATTTTGGGAAATGTCCTTTGTTTTGTTCTGACAAAATGATATAATATTTTATATGCGCGAAATTTGACAATTATTGAGGAGTGAAGTAAATGGGTTTATTTGATTATTTAGGTGATTTATTTAAAAGCGAGAAAAGCGAGCAGATTAATCAAGCAGATAAAATTTCTGAAGAAGAAAATATCGAATATTTGAATAAAAATTTTGAAACATTATCAAGAGAAGAATTAGTTGAAAAAGCAGCTTCACTGAAAAATAATAATCAGTTATCAGAAGCAATAAATTTATGGGATGAAATAGTAATAAATTATCCAGAAATAAAACCCGAATATATGATTAAAACAGGTAGGATATATATATTATTAGATAATAAAAAGCAAGCTAAGAAAAATTTCATTAATTTTATTGATTGGTATTGTGTTGAAAGAGGTTTGGATTATAATGGTGAATATTTTACAGTATTTATTTCTGTATTGCAGGACCTTGGGTTTTTAGCAGAGAAATGGTCTGATGAAAAAGTCTATTTGAAAAGTCTAGTTGGTGAAGAAGTTTTTATGGATAGAAAGCTAACAGAAGATAGGATTAAAGCTGGAATAGATTTATTAGATGAAGAAGGTATTAGCTATGATGCAGTAGATTTAATTAAAGATAATATAAGTTTATTGAAAGGAAAAAATATTGGAGGGAAGTAGATGAAAGCAAAAATAGTAGTAGATAGTTGTTGTGATCTTAGCAAGGAATTAAGAGATAGATTTAATATTGAGACTGTACCTTTGAAGATTGATGTTAATGGTAAGAGTCTGCTAGATGATGAAAATTTATCAATCCAGGAATTAATTGAAAATATGAAAGCAGACGCTGATGCACCTAAAACAGCCAGTCCTTCACCAGATTTTTTTGTAGAGAAATTCAAGGGAGAAGAGAGTGTTTTTGTTGTTACACTATCAGATAAACTAAGTAGTACTTATCAGAATGCTATCTTAGCCAAAAAGTTCTTTATAGATGAGATTGAAGATAAATTCATTCATATTTTCAATTCTTTTAGTGCATCAGCAGGAGAGACTTTAATAAGTTATAAAATTGGTGAATTAATAGAAGCAGAAATTGAAGAGAGTGTTATAGTAGAAAAGATAGCAAGTTATATTGATGAGATGAAAACAATGTTTGTATTAGAATCTCTAGATAATTTGGTAAAAGCAGGAAGAATGACTAAACTTAAAGGTAAAATTGCTTCGATTTTAAATATTAAGCCGATTATGGGAGCTACTGAAGAGGGAACAATAACCTTACTAGATAAAGCGAGAGGAACTCGGAGAGCTCTAAAAAAAATGATTGAAATGATTGGTGAGCAGGGTGTAAATTTAGAAGAAAAAATATTAAGTATAGCTCATTGTAATGCACCTGAAAGAGCTGAAATGGTAAAAGCAGAGGCTAGTAAAAATTATAATTTTAAAGAAATAATTATTGTTGAGACAGCTGGAATAAGTACAGTCTATGCGAATGAAGGTGGAATAATAATTGCTTTTTAATTTATGCAAGAAAAGATAAAGCGGAAAACCGCTTTATCTTTTCTTTATGAATGTCTCACATTTTGTTTCATTAGAAGTATCTGCTTTATTACTAATTACAGCAGCTTCCATATCATCAGCAACTTCCATATCATCGGGACTTTCAACTTCCATATTATTAGCTACTTTAATATTTTTAGCAGCACATAAATCATCTTTCCAATATTTACAACTGTTAACACTACATTCAACTTTTGTTGGCACTATTTCACCTCCTTAATTATTACTATATTGTTTTCCATTATGAACTTCAAAAGCCCAATTTTTCCCATTGTTATTATCCCAATTGCCTGCATTATCATGAAAACAAAAATAAAATCTCTTATCTGTATTAACTTCAATATTAGCTTGCCATCCATTATTACTCTTTTCCATCTTTATATCCTGTATCTTGTCCCAATCATTATTCATGCCAAATCCTGTATGCAAATATATTTCATTTGCTCCAGCCTGGTTTAACAGACCTTGATATTCAATTGATACATTTTCACCTGCTGTAATAGGTGTAGGTTTAATTTTAATGCCCTGATCCATCGACAATCCTCCTTTTTTTATCTTATTATTAGTATGAGAAAATATTTAAAGATTATACAAAATATAAACTAATGGATAATATACTTATAATTATTTAATAATAAAAATGATAATTATCTAATAATAAAAATGAAAATATTAATAAGAAAGGAAATGTGTATGAAGCAGATAACGAAAACCAAAGATGAATATCAGAAAGTTATCAAAAATAATCAGTCAACCAAAGGAAAAATAACAAATATAATAAAAGCCTTCTTTATTGGTGGATTGTTTTGTTCATTAGGCCAGAGTTTATGGTATCTATTTATGACCTTAAATTTTTCGCAAAATGATGCAGGGGCTTTGAGTACAGTTACTATGATCTTACTTGGGAGTCTTTTGACCGGATTTGGCGTATATGATGAAATTGGACAGTTTGGTGGTGCAGGATCATTAATTCCTGTGACAGGTTTTGCAAATGCTGTGGTAGCGCCAGCTATGGATGGCAAACAGGATGGTCTTATACTTGGCCTGGGGACTCAAATGTTTAATGTAGCTGGTCCAGTCCTAGTGTATGCAATGGTTTCTGCTTTTTTAATTGGTCTATTAAAGTTAATGTTAGGTGGATGATAATAGTATGGCAGATAAATTACAGGGACAGAGTTTAACTTATGAAAACCCGCCCCATATAGTGGGTCAAGGTTCTATTGTAGGACCAGAAGAAGCCGAAGGTCCGATGGGAAATAGTTTTGATTTAGTCTGTGAAGATGTTAAATGTGGTGAAAAAACATGGGAAAAAGGTGAAAAAAAGATGGTCTCTGATGTAATAGATTATACATTAGGAAGCTCATCAATTTCGCCGGATGATATTGACTTTATAATAGCAGGTGATCTTTTAGATCAACTTATTACTGCAAGCTTTGTTTCGCGTGATTATGATATACCATTTTTAGGTGTCTTTGGAGCTTGTTCGACAATAATAGAAGCATTAAATTTGGGAAGCATGAAAATGGATGGCGGTTTTGCAGATTGTGTTTTATGTTTTGCTTCAAGTAATTATCAGACTGC
Organism: Halanaerobiales bacterium; assembly: GCA_016278485.1. Taxonomy (GTDB): domain Bacteria; phylum Bacillota; class Halanaerobiia; order Halanaerobiales; family Halanaerobiaceae; genus JADQBT01. The sequence continues at coordinate 127,386 of JADQBT010000014.1, read as the reverse complement.
AGAGAGACAATTCAGAACTCCCATTGAGTATGGGGATCAATATACGTCAAATAAACAGTGGACTGTAACTGGTTCTGGGGCTTATCTATTAGGTTGGCTCGGTGGACAGGTTTGGATAACTCACAGTACAATTGGAAAAGTTATAGATTTAGGGGTTAAAGATACCCAGGATCTTGGCTCGGCCATGGCTCCTGCTGCAGCTGATACAATTTTACAACATTTTATGGATTTAAATAGAGGACCACAGGATTATGATTTAATATTAACTGGGGATCTAGGCCGGATTGGCAAGAAAAATTTAAATACATTATTAAATGAAAAAAACATAGAGTTGGGTGACAAATTACAGGATTGTGGAGCTATGATATTTTCTGATGAAAATAAATATGGAGCTGGAGGTAGTGGATGTGCTGCTTCAGCTACATTGGTAGCTAGTCATATTATTCCAGAAATTATAGCAGGCAATTTAAACCGTGTTTTAGTAGTAGGGACTGGAGCTTTATTTAGTCCACTAACAGTATTACAAAATGAATCAATCCCCAGTATTGCTCATGCTGTTGTTATAGAAAAAATACCTGAAGGAGGTTAAGATGGGAAATTATCTTTCAGCATTTTTGGTAGGAGGTTTGATTTGTGCTATTGGTCAAATATTTTTAGATAATACAAATTTTAAACCTGCACATTTATTAGTTGGACTTGTAGTTTTGGGTTCAATTTTAACAGGGTTTGGTCTTTATGAACCATTAAAAGAATTTGCCGGAGCAGGAGTTACGATACCAGTTTCAAGCTTTGGCAATATCTTGACCCAGGGAGTTATAGAAGGAATTTCCAATGAAGGAGCCTTCGGTTTATTTACTGGGCTATTAAAAACAGCAAGTGCAGGTATTGGAGCTTCTATTATATTTGGGTTTTTTATTGCATTATTATTTAGTCCAAAAGCATAAAGTAAGTACAAACCCCCAGCGGAAGTTTAATCTACTGCTGGGGGTTTGTAAATCGGTCTAAGTTCAGCCATCATTTCCGATAGCATCGACAGGACATACTTCTACTGCATCAAGACATAAATCTTTTTCATCTTCATTTTCCGGTTGTTTAAAAACATAAGCATGATGTTCACCATTAGTAAACTCAAAATTATCTGGTGCTTCAGCTACACAGACACCACAGGATATACAATTTTCATCAACATAAAAAGGACCTTCCACATTTTCAGAAAACTTATCATTAGGATCAGCCATAACTTCACTCCTTCATAATTTTATTATTATTAGTATAACCTTAAGTCATCCCATTATTTCAAAATATATTAATAATTAAGCAGGAAAAATAGTTTGGTTGTATAAAGTATTAAATATTGAATTCTATACTAGAGAGGTGATCATTTATGGAGAAGAGAAGATTAGGAAGAACAGGATTTGAAGTTTCTACATTTTCTTTTGGTGGAATTATGTTAAATAATACACCGCAAGAAAAGGCTGATCAGGTTGTTGCAAAAGCAGTTGAGAGCGGTATTAATTTTTTTGATGTTGGTCCAACTTATGGTAATGCTCAAAATATTTTAGGACCTGCCCTCAGGCCTTTTCGTGAAAAAGTTTTTTTAAGTTGTAAAACTGAACCAGGTCAGACTAAAAAAGAAGTTAGAGCTGATATAGAACAGTCTTTATCTTTTTTGGAAACTGACTATTTTGATCTATATCAACTCCATGAAGTAACAGATGAATCTGCTTTAGAGAATGCCCTTTCTCCAGGCGGAGCTTTAGAAGCAATATTTGAAGCAAAAGAGGAAGGACTTATTAAATATATCGGTTTTTCAGCACATAGTGAATGGGCTGCATTAAAACTAATGAATTCATTTGATTTTGATACAGTAATGTTTCCAATTAATTGGAACTATTGGTATAATTATAATCAAGGTAAAAAGGTAATAGCAAAGGCAAAAGAGACTGATAAAGGTATAATAGCTATCAAAGCATTAGCCCATCGGCGTTGGCAAGCAGATGAAGCTAAAAATGATTATAATACTTGGTATAAACCGTTATTTGATAATGATGAATTAGCAGATTTGGCTCTGCGATTCACTCTTTCACAAGAGATAGCTACAGCGGTTAGTCCTGGTGATGTAAGAATGTTGGAAAAAGGACTTGAGATAATTGATAAATACGATAGACCAGCACATCTATCTGCTGAAGAATTAGCTAAATTGAAAGAATATGCTGAGATTGATGGAGGACAATTATATCCAATACCAAAGTAGGGTGATATTAAATGTTAAAGTATAATAGATTAATTGCAGATGGTCTAGCAATGGCAACCCAGGCACATGAGGAAGGTCAGAGGAAAGCCTCTGACCTTCCCTATATTGTTCATCCTTATGAAGTTGCCCTACTTTTGCAAAAAGCTGGTCAGCCAGATAAACTAATTGTGGCCGGATTATTACATGACACTTTAGAAGATACAGAGATTAAAGAAGAAGATATTTTTGAAGAATTTGGAGAAGATATCCTTCAGTTAGTATTAGGAGCTTCAGAAAGATTGGAAAATAGGGATGAACGTTCCTGGGAAGATCGTAAAGAACATACAATAAAACAGCTTGCAGATGCATCTCGGAATGTTAAAATAGTCGCCTGTGCAGATAAATTAAGTAATATCTGGAGTATGCTCAGAGATTATGAAAAAATTGGTGCTGAATTATGGGAAAGGTTTAACAGAGGGTATCCAGAGCAGAAATGGTATTATCAAAATTTAGTAATAAGTTTAGGAGGCTTAGGAGATTTTCCACTTTATCAAGAGTTTATAAAAGCGGTAGATGCATTATTTATTGATTAAAAAAGGGTGAATTAGATGAAGTTCGAGTATTATGATTATAATGAAGATCTATTTGCAAATTCTATAGAAAATAAGCCAGCAATTTACGTTTTTTCTAATTTCAATAATCTACTGGAGGCAAAAAAACATTATCAAAAACCATTTTTGCAATTAGAAAGTCAATTTATGACCTTAAGTGATTTTAAAGAAAAATTACTCGCTAAAGAAAAAATTATTTTACGTGAAGAAAAATTACCGCTGCTAATTTATCAATTATTAAAAGATAATGAAAAAGAACAATTGAAAATAAACAGTTATGCTGATGTAATTGAATTTTCAGCTAAGTTTTTGAATTTTTTTAATGAATTAGCTGAATATCAAATCGAAAAATTGAATTATCTTGAATCTTGGCAGGAAGAACGTTTTCAGTTATTAAAAAATATTTACCAGCGATATCAGGACTATTTAGATAGAGAAGGGTTTACTGATCAGACTCTTATCAAGTTATCCCCTTCTCTTAATCTTGATCTGCTAGAAGAGTATTCAGTAATTAAATTTATTAATATCAGGCACTTTACTCCTTTTGAGAAAATGATAATAAGAGAGATTAATTTTCTGAAGAATGTTAAAATAGTGCTTCAATTATTTAAAGAGGATTATAATGAAAGTGACCTAGAAATAACTCAATTAACTTTTCCTGAGGAAATTGTTAATGAAATAAAAATTAATCAAGTTGAGGAAGATATTTTTCAGGTCTTCAATCTATTAAATGAAATTGAAGACCAGGATAAAGTAACTATTCTGGATCCTAATTTTAATAATAATAATTATCATAGATTTTTATCCAGTCAGGAAATTAATTTTTGTCAAGATTATAGTTTTACAGAAACTAGGATTTTTCAATTTTTAAGCTTATTACAGCAGATATATAATAATAGTAAACATGAAAAAAATATTAAATTACCTGTAAAAGATATCTTACTTGCTGCAAATCAAAAAGTATTTTCTCATTTCTATCGATTGTCTCTATTAGATAAAGAGATATTAAAAGAATTAGCCAGTGAAGAGTACGTATATTTAGATAAAAGACTACTAAATGATCAATTATCATCATTATTACCTTTACTTAATGACTTGCAATTAATAAGACAAATTAATACAATTGAAGATTTTATAAATTTTATTACAGGTTTAAATTTAGACTCTATACAGGAAAGGAATTTTACTGGGGAAAAAGAAAAATTACTTGATAGCTTACTGGAATTAAAAGCTATCAATAAAATGAATTTAGTTTCTGACTGGGCAACTATCTTTAATGATAAGCCACAGGGAATATTTTCGATTATTATAAATTATTTAAGGTATAAAAAAATTAAACGAGAAAATGAGGTAAGTGCGGATATTATTTGTGAAGATTTTTATAAAGCTGCAGATTCGCAGAGAAATAAGTTAATAATACTCAATGCAATTGATGGTATATTACCAGCAAAGCAAAATGAAAAATTTCTTCTCAATGAAAAGCAGAAAGAAAAAAATGGTCTTTTAACTTATAAACAGCAAAAATTGTTTGATAAATATATTTTTTTCAGAAGTGTTTTAAGTAGTAAGGAAGTATCCATTTTTGCTATTAATAATCTAGAAGAAAATTTAACTCCAGGTGGTTTTTTGGAAGAATTACGTTTTAAATATAATCTTCCTTATAACGATAGTTCCCTGGATTCTAATGATTTATTACCTATTTTAAGTAAAATATTTAATAGTGGACAAGCATGTCCGGAAAAATTGCTTGGAATTAGTGAAGAAGATGATTTTGTTATTGAGAAAACTGATTTTGGGGAAAAGCCTTTTTCACTATCTTACTATAAATATAAAAAAATAAAGGACTGTTATTACCGTTTTTATTTAGAAAGCATTATCAAACTAACTGAAGAAATACCAGAATTCAATAAAAGTATGAGCAATAGAATTTTTGGTAATTTTGCACATGATTTTTATGAGCGACTTTTCCAGAAAGTTGATAAAAATCTTAAGTTAGATGAAGAAAGTATTAAAGTGATTGCAAATCAGCTATTATCTGATTATGAATTAAAAATAGATAAATATTACTATCAATTTTATGAGAAGTTTATAATTAACAAATTATCGCGTTCTTTTGTCAGATTAACAAATGATTTAAAAGCTTATGTAAATGGCGAAATTGAAGTAATAAATACTGAATGGCAACCTTCCAGAAATAATAAAGAAATCTTTTTGACAACTGATATCGCAAATTTTTATTTAAATGGTAGATTAGATTTGATTATTAAGACAAGTGCTGAGAGCTATCTAATTGATTTTAAAACAGGTAAAGGTGATCTAGAACAGCTTAGCTTTTATGAATTAATGCTTGATCAGAAAAGTGAAGCTTATAAGTCAGTTAAGAAATCTATTTATCAGATACTGGAGGAAAGATTAAAACATAGTCTGAATGATGTGGAACAATTTGCTGCTGCTTTAAAAGAACAGATTCTAACACTTGTAAATAGTGATAAATATACCAGAATTTATAAATCCAGATGTAAAAGTTGTCCATATTATGAAATTTGCAGGGTGGTGGTCAAGTGAATAAAATATTAAAAGCAAGTGCAGGCACAGGAAAAACATATCGACTTTCTTTAGAATATGTAGCTTCCCTTAGCCAAGGTATAGACTATCAGGAAATTGTAGTTATGACATTTACGAGAAAAGCTACGGCAGAGATTAGAGAAAGAATTATTTCTCATTTGGAAGATATTATAAAAAATAAAAATGAGAGTGAAATATTAATAAGTTTGCATAAAATTTATCCTGACCTGAAAATTAATTTTAATGACCTTCAACAAAAGTATCAACAAATGCTCTTAAATAAAGATCAGATAAATGTTTATACAATAGATAGTTTTATCAATAAAATTTTTAAAGCAGCAATCGCCCCTTATTTAGGTGTATATAACTATCAAATAATTAATAGTGAAAAAAACAAAGAAATTATTGAAGAAGTTTTCAGAGAAATGTTGAATGATTCTGATAATATTGAGTTGCTAGAATTATTTATGCAAAATAATACAGAAAGAGATTTAGATAAATACTTTGCATTAATCAAATATTTACTGGCTAATCGTTGGAAATTTTTATTATTTAAACATAATAAAAGAGCCTTTAAAACTGACGATGATTTTATAGAACCATTTTCTGAAATGATAGAAATATTGCAAGAGATTGCCAGAGCTCGCGATGAGGATTTTAATGAAGATTATTTTATTAAAAATTATCGCAGTATTATAATTGATTATCTGGGGAGAGAAGGTAAAATTACTAAGGAAAAACTCATTATCAATTTTTATCAAGATTTTTATAACAAAAGTCCCTGGAATGGGCATAAAACTAGAGGGAAAAAATATGCTGCTCAAAAAGAAGAATTAGAGTTAACATACGAAAGATTTTTAGAAAGGCTAGCTGCAAGAGTTTTTAATCTGGAAATGATCAAATATGAGGAGCAAATTTTTGCACTTATTGAGATAATTTATGACATATATGATAGATTAAAATTTACGCAAAAAAAGTTTACACATGCAGATTTAAGTAATTATACATTTCAATATTTTAAAGAGACTGAATTAAGCCTATTAGATGATGGTGATTTAACTCCATATTTTCATGATCTCCTTGGAATCAAGAGTAAAGTTTTATATATTGATGAATTTCAGGACACAAGTATTCTACAGTGGAAAATATTATTACCTCTAATTAAAGAGTGTGAAGAATTTATTGCTGTAGGTGATAGTAAGCAATCTATTTACGGCTGGCGGGGTGGAGAAAAAGAACTATTTGCAAATTTAGAGAATATGATCAAAGCAGAAGTAGAAGACCTTACTACCTGTTACCGCAGTCAGAAATGTATTCTGGATTTTGTGAATAGTTTTTTCACTAATTTAGCGCTGGAATGGAAATATCAATCTGTAGCACATCTGCCGGCAAAGAATACAGGTTATACCAGGATACTCCTGGGCGGTCAGAATTTGATTATTAATACTGAAACTAAAAAATTTGCTAAGAAGTCAGAAACAGAAAAAGAAGCAATTTTGAGTTTTAATGCAAGAGTGAAAAAAGATCTTAAAGCAGAAATAGCTAACATAATTGCGGATGAGTTTACAAATTATGAGCAGATTGCCATCTTAGCAAGAACAAATTCTGATTTAAATAAAATTGCTGAAGAATTAGATAAACGAAAAATTCCATATTTACAGGAAAGTAAGCATAGCCTGCTTGATCATCCGGCAATTCAACCTATCTATTATCTGCTAAATTACCTCAGTTATGGAGATTATTTTAACTTACTTAAATATTTAAGAAGTGATCTTGTTGGCATTAATCAATCAGAATTACGGTTTTTACTAACAAATCAGCAGCAAGTGAAAGGGTATTTACTCAATTCTCATGAACTTAATTGTGGGCAAAGATTAAAGGGTCATTTACAGAAATTAAGAGGATTAAAAACATTTTCTTATCAGCAGTTAAAAAATTATATTTTTAAAGAAACTGGTGTTATGGAATATAATCGGCATAATAAAGGAGCTAGTAAAAACCTATATCGTTTTTATCAATTGATGCAAAATCATACTAACTTAGCTGAATTCATGAATTTTTTAGCAGAAAACCGTGAACAGGATGAGTTAAAGCAGGTTAGTGTTAAAGGAGATAATGCCGTTAAATTAATGACAGTTCATCAGGCCAAAGGATTATCTTTTCAAACTGAATTTTTCTACTGGAAACCAGGCCACAGAAAAATTAATAATACTGATGAGTTACAATTATTCCTGGAATTTGATCAATCTTATCAACAAGTAGATGAATATTTACTGACAAGTAGTAAATATGAAAAATTATTTCCGTATTTAGATATAGACTACCACGAAAAAAATTCAGAGAAAGAATTACAAGAAGAAATCAATAATATCTATGTTGCTCTGACAAGGCCAGCAGATAACCTTTACCTATTGGTGGAAAGTCCCTGTAAAATTAATTTTAATGATGATTTAAGCTGGCAAAATAATGATAGTTATAGTTTTTATGAAGAAGCCTTATTAGCAGCTACAAATACTGTTTCTTTAAAAGAATTAACAGTTGCTAAAGAATTTGGTCAGAAGATTGTCTTTGCAAATGAAGTTGATACTCGGGCAAGTGATCTTCCAGAATTGGACAAATACTTTAAAGATGATATTATAAATATAGAAGGAATTAATCATGAATATTCTCCACAGGTCAACCTAGAACAGATTGAGAAAAAATTGATAGGGTTAGCGGTTCACTATTATCTGGAACAGATTAAATATGGAAATGAAAAAGAAAAAACATTAGCCAGAAAACTTGTCTATGCTCGTTATGGAAATATTTTAGGTTCTGAATCTATCAACTTAGTATTTAATAAAGCAGATAAAATGATAAAAAATCAGGCTCAATTTTTTACTGAGAAGTGGGATGTCTTTAATGAATATCAGCTTAAAACAGATGATAAAATATACAGGATCGATAGATTATTATTAGATAGAGATGAGAAGAAATTGATTATTATTGATTTTAAAACTGGAAGTTATTACGAGGAAGCACAGTTAGCTAATTATAAAAAGATAATTGCGAATAAATTAGGGGAAGAATATAAAATAGAAACATACTTTATTGAGGTATAGGAAAGGAAGATATTATTGAAAAAATATCTATTTTTGTTAGTTTTATTGTTGATAATTACACCTGTAAATCTGGTTAAGGCTGATTTCCCAGTTGAAATGGAAGATGACCTGGATCAGCAAATTACCCTTGCCGAAAAACCAAATAGGATTATATCTTTAGCACCAGCTAATACAGAAATTTTATTTGCACTAGGTCTTGCTGATGAAATTGTAGGAGTTAGCAGTTATGCTAATTATCCAGAACCTGCTACCAAAAAGGAAAAAATAGGTTCAATTACAGAAGTCAATTTAGAGAAAGTGGTAGCATTAAAGCCTGATCTAATAGTTGCCTCAGGCATTAATCGGATAGAAACGATAAAAAAATTGAGAGAGCTAGGTTATCAAGTAGCCGGATTTTATCCGCAGACAGTAAATGATATTTTTAAGACAATTAAAGATATAGGAAAATTAACTGGTAAGGACGAGGAAGCAAATAAACTGACTGGCAAGTTATTTGTTGAGATGTCAGAGATCATGAATTTAGTAGAAAAAAAGGTTGAAGAAAAAGGTAGACAGAAGATATTTTATGAAATCTGGAGTGACCCACTTATAACTGCAGGTGAAAATACTTTTATCGATGATTTAATAGAAATGGCTGGAGGTATAAATATTGGAGCTTATGCTCAAGGAATGTGGCCACAGTATAGTTTAGAAAAGTTAATTTTAGAAAATCCAGCTGTATTTATAAGTAGTTACCATAGTGCTCCCCAGAAAGTTACAATTGAAACAATTAAGGAGAGAAGGATTTATCAACAACTTAAAGCAGTCAAAAATAATAGGATTTATCTAGTTAATCAAGATTTAGTAAGTAGAGCTGGACCTCGAATTATTGAAGGACTGCGCGAATTTGTAAAAGCATTGCATCCTGAGCTTGCAGATGAGGTAAATAAAATAGTTGAGGAGTAGAAACTTAAGATAAAAATTGAAAATATTAATCGGAAATGTTAGATTGAAATTTAGACAGAAGATTTTGTTTGGAGGAGATAATATAATGTCAAATCATGAAAAAAATCATCATCAGAAAATGGTAGAAGATTTTCGCAAAAGATTTTATATATCATTAATTATATCTGTTCCTGTTTTAATTTTATCTCCAATGATTCAGCAATTTTTAGATTATAGTTTTTCCTTTCCTGGTAGCAACTATCTGATGTTTAGTTTTGCAACCTTAATTTTCGTATATGGTGGCTGGCCGTTTCTCAGTGGTCTATATGATGAATTGAGGCAAAAACAACCAGGTATGATGACTTTGATAGCTTTGGCAATTTCAGTAGCCTACTTTTATAGTTCGGCAGTTGTTTTTGGTCTAGAAGGTAGATATTTTTTCTGGGAACTTGCTACTTTAATTTTAATTATGCTTTTAGGACACTGGATAGAAATGAAGTCAGTGATGGGAGCTTCCCGGGCTTTAGAAGAATTAGCCCGCTTAATGCCTGATCAAGCTCATCTGGTTAAAGATGATGAAATAGTGGATGTAGAGATCAAAGAGCTGAAAGTGGGAGACACTATTTTAATCCGCCCTGGTGAGAAAATTCCTGCAGATGGTAGTATAATTGAAGGAAGCAGTTATATTAATGAATCTATGCTGACTGGTGAATCGGAACCAGTTGAAAAAAATGAAGATGATCAAGTAATAGGTGGTTCTGTAAATGGGGACAGTTCGATTAAAGTTGAAATCACTAGTGCAGGTGAAGACAGCTATTTATCCAGAGTTATAAATTTGGTGGAAGAATCTCAGCAGGATAAGTCCAAAACACAGGGACTGGCAGATAGAGCAGCACTCTGGTTAACTGTGATTGCTATTTCAGCAGGTTTAATAACTTTATTTTCATGGCTTTTAATAGGTGGGAGAGATCTTGCCTTCTCTATCGAAAGAATGGCCACAGTTATGGTTATTACCTGTCCTCATGCTTTAGGTCTTGCAATTCCTCTGGTTGCGGCTGTATCAACAACTCTTTCTGCTCAAAATGGATTGCTGATACGTAATCGTACAGCTTTTGAAAATGCCAGAAAAATTTCTACTATTATTTTCGATAAAACAGGTACTCTTACCAGAGGTGAATTTGGTGTAGAGGAGATTAGTAGCTATCATGAAGATTATTCTGAAGATAAAATAATACAATTAGCCGCTTCTCTTGAACAAGAATCAGAACATCCTATTGCTCGTGGGATAGAGGACCAGGCCGTTGAAAAAGAAATCAGTTTATTGCAAGTTAAAGATTTTTCAGCAATTCAGGGCAAAGGTGTAGAAGGAATAATCGATCAACAAAAATATTTAGTTGTCAGCCCTGGTTATTTAGATGAAAACAAGCTTGAGCTGCCAGCAGCATATGAAAAAAAATCTGGTCCTGTCACTGAGGTCTTTCTGATTACAGAAGAAAATATAATAGGTTCTATTGCTCTGGCAGATCAAATTCGTGATTCTTCTCAGGCAACGATAGAGGAGTTACATGCAAAAGGAATTAGCTGTTGGATGTTAACAGGTGATAATGAACAGACAGCAAAATATGTTAGTGAACAGTTAGGATTAGATGGCTATTTTGCGGAAGTTCTTCCTCATCAAAAACAAGATAAAGTTAAAGAATTACAGGCTGATGGTGAATTTGTTGCCATGACAGGTGATGGGGTCAATGATGCACCAGCTCTGGCAAAAGCAGATATAGGAATTGCCATTGGTTCTGGTACAGATGTAGCTGCAGAGACGGCAGATATTATATTAGTAGAAAGTGACCCCCGTGATGTTTTATCACTGATTGATTTTGGTCAGGCAACTTATAATAAAATGATACAAAATTTAATCTGGGCAACAGGCTATAATGCTTTTGCAATTCCTCTCGCCGCAGGTGTCTTATATAATTATGGTATTATGATTTCACCTGCAGTTGGAGCAGTTCTGATGTCACTCAGTACGGTGATTGTTGCAATCAACGCTAAATTATTGCGGGTAAATTAATTCTAATTTAATTTTAATCTTTCTTTAATAAATTTTTAATTATCACTTGCTACAATAAAAGCAGAGTAAAAAAGTACTAACTAAAGAAGGAGTGAAATTAATGTACAGTTTAATTAGAGGTACAAAGAAAAAAGTTGCTATTTCTATAATGACCGTTTTCCTATTTTTTGCTGTAGCTGGAGTTGGTTTTCAGAGTCAGGTCTTAGCTCAAGCGGAAAATCAGCAAAACATTTATGCAACTAATCATTTTGCCGATATTGCAAGCAAGGTAGATGATGGTGTTGTTAAAGTTACCAGTACAATCAAAATGCAGGGAACACAACAACTACCACCTATGTTCGAGGATCCATATTTTAGGTTCTTTTTTGGTGATCAATTCCAACAGCCTGAACAACCTAGAGAAAGACAGGGTTTTGGTTCTGGTTTTATAGTCTCTAAAGATGGATATGTGGTTACAAATCAGCATGTGATTGATGGAGCTGATGAGATTAGAGTAAGTATTAATGGGATTGAAGAGCCTGTTAAGGCTAAGGTAGCTTGGTCTGACCATAGTCTGGATTTAGCTGTATTAAAAGTTGAAACTGATAAAGAGTTAAGCCCTATTCCTTTAGGAGATTCGGATCAACTAAGGCCTGGAGAATGGGCAATTGCAATTGGTAATCCATTTGGCTTTGAACATACAGTGACTGTGGGTGTAATTAGTGCACTGGGACGCCCAATTCAGATACCAGAAAGCGGTGGAGTGCGTACTTATCAGAACTTAATCCAGCTTGATGCTGCGATTAATCCTGGTAACAGTGGTGGACCACTGCTTAATATTGACGGAGAAGTTATTGGTATTAATACTGCAGTAAGTAGACAGGGCCAGGGAATTGGGTTCGCAATCCCTGCTAATGAGATTAAAGGAATCATTAAACAACTGAAAGAAGAAGGGGAAGTCACTCAACCATGGCTTGGTATTGCCTTCAGTCAGATTAGCCCACAGATGAAGGAATATTTTAATCTTGAAAACAAGCAAGGTGTGATGGTTATAGAGGTATATCCAGATAGCCCTGCTGAAAAAGCCGGCTTACAAGCATATGATATTATCAAAGAAGTTGATCAAGAAGAAATAGATAACTTAAAAGAAATTTCAGAGATTATTAAAGATAAAAAAGTTGGCGATAAGATAATGCTAAAGGTAATCAGAAATGGTAATACAAAGATTATTTTTGGTAGAATCGGCAACAAGCCACATGATGTTTAAAGATTAATTAATAATCATGAATCTTTAGAGCCGGGTTTTCCCGGCTTTTTTCTTTTAAATAGATGTTTTAATTGGTATAATGTAAATGAATCCTGGAGGTGAAATTGATGGAGGAGAAAATATTAGTTATTGAAGATGATAAGCAGATAGCCAGGTTTGTTGAATTAGAGTTGATTCACGAAGGTTATCAGGTAGAAGTATTAGGTGATGGTAGTTCTGGTATCGATAAGCTTAAAGATGATAAATTTTCACTTGTTTTATTAGATATTATGTTACCTGGCATAGATGGGATAGCTACCTGTAATGAAATCAGAAAATTTTCTCAGGTTCCAATCATCATGGTTACTGCCAGAGATGATATTGAAGATAAAGTAGAAGGACTTGATATGGGAGCTGATGATTATATCACAAAGCCATTTGCGATTGAGGAATTATTGGCTCGAATCAGAGCTCTTTTAAGACGAAAAGAACCAGCTGAAGAAAAAAATATTTTAAGAGCAGATAATTTAAGGATGGATCTCGATAAACATCAAGTACAAAGGAATAATGAAGAGATAGAGCTTACCAAAAAGGAGTTTGATTTACTCCATTATTTATTAATTAATGAAGGAATAGTTAACACCAGAGAAAAATTACTCAGCAATGTCTGGGGTTATGACTATAGTGGAGAGACAAATATTGTTGACGTATATATTAGATATTTGCGTAGTAAAATAGATGAACCTTTTGCTAATAAATTAATTCATACAGTAAGAGGTGTTGGCTATGTATTAAGGGAGGATAATTTATGAACCTCCCCTTTATAAATAATAAAAAAATTTCCTGGAAGATTACAACTGTCTATACATTGTTATTTGTGCTGGTACTTTCATTATTAAATGGTGCTATTTATATTGTTTTAAGCAATTATATTAAGGATAATATAAATGATAGTCTTAATAATACTATTCAGTTTGTACTTCCTAAATTGCGTGGACTTGACAGATTAAGTTTTAACTATGATGAAGCTGAGTTCTTACAGGATATCAGTAAAACTAGAGGTAATATCTATTTTCGGATTGTAGATAATAAAGGAGAGGTAACTGCCCAGTCGCAGATTTTAAATGGAGTAGAGTTACCTGTGAAATCAGGTGTCTATCAGTTTAGTACAGAGGAAAAAAAGTTTGCTGTCAAGAGTGTGACTGTAACCAGATTCGGTTTTTTAAATGGATACTTCCAGGTTGTCAGAGATATCACTTTTGAGGCTAGGTTTTTGGAAGTATTATTAATTGTATTGTTTATAGCCGGGGGTGTTGGTGCTGTTGGTGCTGTGATTGTGGGATATTTTGTTACCAGAAAGGCTTTAGAACCTATTGATGCTATGAGTAAAACTGCGCGTCAGATTAGTGTTACTGATTTAGGAAAAAGGTTAGAGGTCAATGATACTGATGATGAGTTAAATAATTTAGCTCATACATTCAATTCTATGCTTGACCGCTTGGAGAATTCTTTTAAAAGGGAAAAACAATTTGTCTCTGACGCTTCACATGAGCTAAGGACTCCTGTTTCGGTAATTCAGGGCTATATTAATCTGCTAGATCGCTGGGGGAAAAATGAAGAAGCGGTTAGAGATGAAGCGATTGCTGCGATCAAGAATGAGGCTCATAATATGAATAGACTTCTAGAGAGCTTGCTGTTTCTGGCCCGGGGAGAAAGTGAACGAATAGAGGTTAACAAAGAAGAATTTTCTTTAAAAATGATTATTAATGAGGTTATTAAAGAAAGTAAATTATTAAGTGAAAAAAAAGAGATTAGATCTGAAAATAATGAGGATATCTATTTTTATGGTGATCCTAAACTGATTAAACAACTATTAAGGATATTTATTGATAATAGTATTAAATTCACAAATGAAGATGGTCAAATAATTATTAATTCTGCCAAAAAAGAGAATGGTTTTGAAATTGTTATCAAAGATAATGGAGTCGGCATAACTAAAGAAGATCTTCCTCACATTTTTGAAAGATTTTACCAGGCAGATAAATCGCGGAATAGATTTAATAGTGGGTCAGGCCTGGGGCTGTCAATTGCACGCTGGATAATTGATCTTCACCAGGGAAGAGTAAAAGTAGAAAGTACATTAAATCAAGGTACAGAAATCAAAGTTATTTTTTAAAGGAATTTTTATATTTTTAGGGAATAAAAAGAAGGAGGGAGTTGATTCTTTTTGGAAAAAAAAGAGCGTATATTTTTACTAGATGGTCATAGCCTTACACACAGGGCTTTTTATGCTTTGCCCCCTTTAACAAATGACAGAGGGGAATATACAAACGCGGCTTTTGGTTTTATGCGTATGTTTTTTAGTATGCTTGATGAGGAAAAACCTGATAGAATTATTGTTACTTTTGATAAAAAGGCACCTACTTTTCGCCATGAAGAATATGATGAATATAAAGCTAATCGAAAAAAGATGCCAGATGAGTTGGCACCACAGTTTCCTATGATTCAGGAAACGCTTAATATTTTAAATATACCAGTGATAGCCAAAGAAGGATATGAAGCAGATGATGTACTGGGTACACTAGCTCGTAAAGCTGAGGAAGCAGGCTTTGAAGTAGTTATTGTCTCTGGAGACCGGGATACTTTACAACTAGTTACAGAAAATATTAAAGTAATGTATACAAGAAAAGGTATTTCAGATATAGTGCTCTATGATCCTGAGAAAGTAAAAGAAAAGTATGAGCTATCACCTGAACAAATTATCGATATGAAGGGATTAATGGGAGATAGTTCAGATAACATACCCGGAGTGCCAGGAATTGGTGAGAAGACTTCTACTAAATTACTAAAAGAGTTTGCAACTTTAGAAAATGTTCTGGCTAACATTGAGAATATTTCGGGAAAGAAAAGAAAAGAAAATTTAAAAAAATATGCTGATCAAGCAAGAATGAGCTATAAATTAGCAAAAATATTGACAGATGTCCCACTTGAAATAGATTTTGGGGACTGTATATTTGAGGGATATGATGTTGAAGAAGTAGTAAAACAATTTAAAATGCTAGGTTTTAATAGTATGTTGGATAGATTTCAAGATAAAATCGAAATTGAAATGGAAGAAATAGAAATAATAGAAATTAATCAGCAGCAACAATTACAGCCAGCTCTAGAAAAATTATTAGCTTTTGATCAAATAAGTCTATTTCTAAAATTAGCTGAACCTGATAAACCACTTCAATCAGAATTTGAGTTTTTATTGGTTGGTGGAGAAGAAAAATTATATAAATTTTCTTTTTCAGAAATAGATCCAGCTCTATTAAAAGATCTATTAGAATCAGATAATGAAAAGTTAATAATTGATGCAAAAAGAATTTATACGGCATTTTTATGTCATGATATAAGGATTAATAAGCTGACTTTTGCACCACTATTAGCTTCATATCTTCTACATCCATCTGATCAACTACCTGAATTGGAAGATATATATGCCAGGGAATTAAATATTGATTTTGCGGATCTATCAGCAGAAGAAAAATCAATTGTATATATTGAAAAATTGCCTAAGTTGAAAAAGATTATGAACAACAAGTTAAAAGATGTTGAGGTAGATAAATTATTTACAGAGATTGAATTACCACTTATTCCAGTTTTGGCCCAGATGGAGTATAATGGTGTAAAGATAGATAAAGAGTGGCTAAATAGTTTATCTGAAAAGCTTGGTAGTCGCCTAGATAAAATTACCGATCAAGTCTATGAAATTGCCGGTGAAGAATTTAACTTAAACTCACCTAAGCAGTTAGGGGAAATTTTGTTTGACAAGCTTGGTCTACCAGTTATTAAAAAAACAAAAACAGGTTATTCAACAAGTATTAGTGTTTTAGAAGAATTGGAAGAAGAACATCAAATCATACCGTTAATAATGGATTATCGAACTTTGGCTAAACTAAAATCTACCTATGTGGATACTTTACCACCTCTCATAAATGAAAAAACAGGTAGAATCCATACTAGTTTTAATCAGATGGTTACTGCCACTGGCAGACTAAGTTCAACAGATCCAAATCTGCAGAATATACCGATTAGAACAGAAGAAGGACGGGAGATACGTAAAGCCTTTGTACCTAGAAAAGAAAATATGGTCTTATTGGCAATAGATTATTCACAGATTGAATTGCGAGTGTTTGCTCACTTAAGTGGTGATCAAGATTTAAGTGAAGCATTTAATTGTGGTAGAGATATTCATACCGAGACTGCCAGTGAAATATTTGAAGTCGATTCTACTGAAGTTACTTCAGATATGAGGCGACATGCTAAAGTTATTAACTTTGGTATTGCTTACGGGATGAGTGCTTATGGTTTAAGCCAGGATCTTGGTATATCAAGGAATGAAGCACAAAATTATATAGATAAGTATTTTGCAGAGTTTTCAGGTGTAAAAAAACATATGGATCAAACAATTGAATTTTGTAAAGAAAACGGATATGTAACAACACTTTTTAACAGAAGACGTTATATTCCAGAAATTAATAGCAAAAACTTTCATCGTCGTTCATTTGCAGAGAGAACAGCAATTAATACACCAGTCCAGGGAACAGCAGCAGATATTATGAAAAAAGCAATGATTGATGTTTATCAGGCGTTAAAAGAAACTGACTTAGAGATCAATATCTTATTACAGGTTCATGATGAACTGGTATTTGAAGTGGCAAAAAAAGATCTTATAGCTGCCGCTTGTTTATTAAAAGATAAGATGGAAAAGGCAGTTCAACTCGATGTACCAGTAACAGTTGACCTGCAGCAGGGTGATAATTGGCGAGATAAAAGTGATCTGGAGGTAGACTGCAATGCCTGAACTACCAGAGGTAGAAACAGTAATAAATAGCTTAAGACCATTTTTAATTAATCAAGAAATTATTTCTGTAAACGTAAAGGTCAAAAATTTAGTTGCTTATCCAGAAGTAGATGTATTTATAGACGAATTGACTAACAAGAAAATTATTGCTTTAGCACGTAGAGGAAAATATATATTAATTAAATTAAATGATAATAAAACATTGATTGTACATTTACGGATGACAGGTAAGTTGTTAATTAAAGAAAGTGATCAGGAACTGGATAAACATACCCATATTATCATGAAATTAGAATCTGGAAAAGAATTAAGGTTTAATAATATTAGGAAATTTGGTAGACTATATTTAATAGATAATGGTCATCCAGAACAGGCTGGTGGGCTAGCAAAACTTGGGCCAGAACCATTATCTGAGGATTTCACAGAAAAAGATTTTAAAAAACTTTTTAAAGGTCGCCACGGTGTTATTAAGTCATTATTGATGAATCAAAAATTCATTGCTGGCTTAGGTAATATTTATGCTGATGAAATATTATATAGGGCTGGTATTGATCCGGAACGTAAGGCAGATAAAATAAGTGAGCAAGAGCAAGTAGAGTTATATCATATTATGAGAGAAATCCTCAGAGCTGGTATTAAATTTGGAGGAACTAGTTTTAGTGATTATGTAAATGGACTGGGTGAAAAAGGTTCTTTTCAGGAAGAACTTTTAGTTTATCAGCAGTCTGGTCAAGCCTGTGAAAGATGTAGTGAAGAGATTATTAAGAAAAAGGTTGGCGGGAGATCTAGTTATTATTGTCCAGGTTGTCAAAAATAATGGAGGTCATTTTAGATGATAATAGGACTGACAGGAGGCATTGCCTCTGGTAAATCCACAGCAGCTCAATTTTTAGAAGAGTTCGGGGCATATATAATTGATGCTGATTATATTTCTCATCAAATAACCAAAAAAGGCCAACCTGGTTGGCAAGCAGTTGTTAGCCACTTTGGCAGAGAAATGTTAAAAGAAAATGAAGAAATTAATCGAAAAAAATTAGGGAAGCTTGTTTTTAATAATGATAAAGCCAGGGAAGAATTAGAGGCTTTACTCCATCCTTTAATAAATGCTCAGATAAAAGAAAAGATTGCAATAGGGTCTGCAACTAATCAAATTGTATTTTTAATGGCTCCACTCCTTTATGAGACAAATTTAGATAAATTATGTGATGAAGTATGGGTGATTGATATTAATCAAGAAACCCAATTGGAGAGATTAAAAGAAAGAGATGATATCTCTTTAGAGGCAGCAAAAAAAAGGATTAATGCCCAGCTGCCTCTGCAAAAAAAATGTGAAATGGCTGATTGCGTTTTAAAGAATAATAAACAACCGGCTGATTTAAGAAAGCAGATTAGTAAGCAATGGCAGAGAATTAAGGAGAGTTTATAAATGGTGAGAATTGCTTTAATAGCTCATGATGAAAAAAAACCAATGTTGATTGAATTTGCAAAAAAGCACAGGCTTTATTTAGAAAAAATGGAGTTGATTGCGACTGGTACAACTGGTAAATTGTTGATAGAAGAAGTTGGCTTAAATGTTGAGCGGATGGCGTCAGGCCCACTTGGTGGCGATCAGATGATTGGTGCTGAGGTTGCCAAGGATAATTTAGATGGCATCATATTTATGCGTGACCCATTGACAGCTCAACCACATGAACCAGATGTCTCTGCTTTAATGAGAGTTTGTGATGTACATGAGGTCCCACTGGCCACTAATATTGCAACCGCCGAAATTATTATCCATACATTAGCTGAAAGTAATAATTAACTAATTTTTCAAATAGATTTATTATATATATTAAGATTGTAGTTTAGGAGGAAAGTTTGTGCCAGTTGTGAATTTTTTAAGAAAAAATTCTTTTTTAGTTATATTTGTGATATTAATAATGGTTTATACTCTGGTTCAATCAGATTTATTTTTGAAATTTATTTATCCTATCAATTATGAAGAAAAGATAACTAATTTTGCTGAAAAAAATGAACTAGATCCTTACTTGTTAGCTACACTTATCTATGTAGAGAGTAAGTATAATGAAAAGGCTGTATCTCCTAAAGGAGCGATTGGGTTAATGCAGATTATGCCAGAAACAGGAGCCTGGATAGCAGAAAATTTGCATTGGAGAGATTATGAACAAAGATTATTATTTAAACCAGAGGTGAACATAGAGTTTGGAAGTTGGTATTTAGCGAAATTAATTGAAGAATTTGATGGACGCTTAATTCCGGCTCTGGCATCTTATAATGCAGGCCGGACAAATGTAAATGATTGGATGGAGGAAGGTTGGGATGGAAAATTTAAAACTGGTCAAATCCTGCCATTTAAGGAAACAAGCACTTATTTAGAGCGGATAAGCCATAGTTATGATTTTTATAAAAATCTTTACGAACTTGATTAAAACTTGATTTTTTTGTAAATGGGATATATAATTAATTATAAATTAGTATATTATTTACCTGCTTTTAAATACAATTATAAACATTTGAGGCAGGATTTCTTTTATTATTCGAGAAATATTAATATATTGGTGGGAAACTTTTATTAGTTATCATTAAAGATGTGAGTTTATTTCACCAATAATAGTTCTCGTTGATCAATTGGAGGGGAGGTGGCTCGTTAGGAGGATGCTTTTAAGGTAGTCAAGTAGGTAGTAAAAAGAATGGTATGATTATGTAGTTTCTTAATTAGTTTCACTAAAATTCTAGGAGGTAATGTAGAGTATGAATAAAAGAGTAGTAGTTTTAATGCTTTCCTTAGTATTAGTTTTTGCCGCATTTTCAGTGGCAGGTGCACAAGTAAAGAATCCAGATACCTTTACTTTTGTTACTTTAGGTGATCAGAGTACATTGGACCCTCATTTTGCTTATGATACTGGTAGTTCTGAAGTAATTTATCAAACATATGAATCTTTAATCCAGTATGATGGTGAAAGTGTAAATGATTTTTTACCACTTCTTTCAACTAAAGTTCCTTCAGCTGAAAATGGTTTAATATCAGAAGATGGTACAACTTATACTTTCCCAATTCGTCAAGGTGTAGAATTTAGTAACGGTAATCCATTAACACCAGAAGACGTTAAATATAGTATTATTAGAGGTATGATTAATGATCGTTCAGGTGGACCAATCTGGATGCTTTACGAACCACTTTTTGGTATGTCCGGTCTTAGTGACTTGACTCAGAAAGTAGTTGGTGTTAAAGATCCAAAAACATTAACTGCTGAACAATCAGCTAAAGTTTATGCTGAATTGGATAAGAAGATTACTATTGATGGTAATAATGTAACTTTCCATCTGGCTGCTCCTTATCCTCCATTCTTAAATATTCTAGCAAAAGGTGCTTCTTGGTCTTCTATTCTTGATAAAGAATGGTCAATAGCACAAGGTGCTTGGGGTGGAAGTCCTGAAACAATTGCAGAATTTCATGATCCATTAAAAGAAGATGATCCATTATACGATAAAATGATGGGTACTGGTCCATACATTCTTACTGAATGGGTTAATGGTGAGCATGTTATCTTTAGACGTAATGATAATTATTGGGGAGAACCTGCTCCATTTA
Organism: Halanaerobiales bacterium; assembly: GCA_016278485.1. GTDB lineage: Bacteria > Bacillota > Halanaerobiia > Halanaerobiales > Halanaerobiaceae > JADQBT01. Next base: position 106,215 of record JADQBT010000014.1, on the reverse strand, counting down.
AAACTGCAGTTATCAAAAATATTGATGAGTGGAGTACTCGTAAGTTAATGCTTCTCCGTGGAGATGCAGATATGGTCTTTGTACCAAGACAGTATAAGAGTCAGATCAGAGGAGAAGAAGGAGTAACTATTACTGATGGTTATCCAGAACTCCAAAACATGAATATGGTCTTTAACTGGGATATTAATACAAAGGGTAATGACTATATTGGTAGTGGAGAATTAGATGGCAATGGTATTCCTGCTAACTTCTTTTACGATCTAGATGTTAGAAAAGCATTTAGTTATGCATTTAACTATCAAGCCTATATTGAACAGGTAAGAATGGGAGAAGCAATTCAACTTCGCGGTCCAATTGTTAGCCCACTCTTAGGTTATGATGCAGATTCTGAAGTATATTCTCTTAACCTAGAAAAAGCTGAAGAGCACTTCAAGAAAGCTTTCGGTGGAGAATTATGGGAGAAAGGTTTCTCAATGACTCTCGTATATAACTCTGGTAATGATGGCCGTAAAGTTGCCGCTGATATGTTGAAGAGTTATATTGAACAGATTAATCCTAAGTTTAATATTGATGTACGTGGTGTACAATGGTCAACATACCTTGATGCTTCTGTAAAAGGTACTCTGCCAGCTTCCTTTGGTGGTTGGTTAGCTGATTTCCCAGATCCTCATAACTTCGTACAGCCTTTCCTACACAGTGATGGTTATTATGCTGGTAAAAGAGGTCAGGCTTATCAGGATTGGGCAGAAGAAACAGGTCTTAATGATATGATTGCTAAAGGTATTGCCACTCAAGATAAGGCTAAACGTGAAGCAATCTATAAAGAAATTCAGCAGATTTCTATTGACCAAGCAATTGACCTTTGGGTTGATCAGGCTACAGGTTCTAATGTAAGACGTTCTTGGGTAACTGGTTGGTATCCAAACTCAATGCGTCCTGGTGTAGACTTCTATATTATGGATAAAGTAGCAGAGTAAATTTAGTTATTAACTAAATTAGTTTAAATTTAACCAGGGAGGGATAACCCTCCCTGGTAACTTATGTCTATGAAAGTTATTTCTAAAAATTTACATGTGATACCAGAAAAAGTTTTAAATCACATAAAGAAAGGAGATGTAATATTTGATTAACTATATATTAAGGCGTTTATTGATTCTCCCGTTTATATTATTTGGGGTAACAATATTAATTTTCAGTATGATAATGATGTTAGGTCCATATCAGAGATTAAGTACCTATATTGAAGATCCATCCCAATTAAAAGGTGGAGATGTTGATCAATTAATTACTAAATATGGACTTGATGATCCATGGTATGAACAGTATGGTAGATGGGTAAGTGGAGTATTACAGGGTGACTTAGGTTGGTCTGAATCAGCTGGACAACCCGTCACAGAAGCGATAGCCAGTAGATTCCCTGCTACATTTGAACTGGCAATATTTGCGGTAATACCTGTTGTAATGGGGGGGATCTGGCTCGGGGTGCTCTCGGCAGTCCATCATAATGATAAATTAGATCACACAATAAGAATTTTTTCCACTATAGGTTGGTCATTTCCAACTTTTGTTTTTGGACTGTTAGTTCTGATGGTGTTCTATGGAATATTAGGATGGTTCCCGCCGGGTAGGTTAGATAACTGGGCTTTAACGGTTGTTATGTCAGATGGTTTTACTGAATATACTGGAATGCATGTCTTAGATGGTATCTTAAATGGTAATTTTGATATAGTGGTTAATTCATTTAGACATTTAATTGGCCCGATATTTACTCTGGCAATTGTATGGTGGTCATTTATTTTACGTATTACACGTTCAAGTATGTTAGAAACATTAAGTAAAGATTATATCAGAACAGCACGGGCGAAAGGTGTTTCTGAGAATGTTGTTATTAATAAGCATGCTCGTAGAAATGCATTGATACCTGTTGTTACCGTTGCTGGACCAATGGTACTTGGCCTATTAGGTGGAGTAGTAATTACTGAAACAGTATTTGGTTACCGGGGACTTGGACAATATGCTGCCCAAGCAGCTGCCCAATTGGATTATTCAGGTATTCTTGGTGTAGCGATGTATTTTAGTTTTCTCTTAATATTGATTAATCTCCTTGTTGATGTTTCTTATGCTGTAATTGACCCCCGTATTAGATTGGAGTGATGGTGAGTGGAATGGAATGAGATCATAGCGCGTTTATTTAAAAACAAGCTTTCTCTAATTGGACTAATAATAATTGCTTTTTTTCTACTGGTTGCTATCCTGGCACCAGTAATTGCTCCACCAGCAGATGCTGATGAAGTATATCAAATACCTCGGGCTGGCTGGACTATGGAGCCACAGCCTCCGCGTGAAGGATATCCTTTTGGAACTTCACAGGGTTCCTATGATATTTTTTATGGAATGATCTGGGGAACCAGAACAGCCTTTAGAATTGGTTTTATAGTTGTAGGTATTAGTTCTTTTATAGGGATTAGTGTCGGAACTATCTCAGCTTATTATGGTGGTTTAATTGATGAAATATTTATGCGTATTACTGATGTATTTATGTCAATACCATTTTTAGTGGCTGCCATGGTTATGACAACTATTTTGGGTAAAGGTTTAAATAATGTTATGATAGCTTTGGTGGTTTTTGGTTGGATGGGTACGGCGCGACTTATGCGTTCACAGGTGCTGGAAATAAAAAATGAAGAGTTTGTCCAGGCTTCAGTTGCCTTAGGAGCAAATGATGGCCGGATAATCTTTAAACATATTTTAGCAAATTGTATTTTTCCTGTTTTAATTCAGGCTTTTATGCGGATGGGATCTATGGTAATTACCGCGGCAGCTCTAAGTTTTCTTGGTGTCGGAGCTCCAGAAGGTTATGCTGACTGGGGACAGATGATTTCATTTGCAAGAGATTGGATTTTAGGTGGCGGAGATTCAGCACTTAAGTACTGGTATACAGTTATAATTCCAGGTTCAGCTATTATGCTTTTCAGTCTTTCCTGGAACTTACTTGGTGATGCTTTCCGTGATATTTTAGATCCTAAATTGCAAGATAATAGCTAAATGTTTAAACAATAATTAAACAATAATGGTTCGCAAAACTAGTAGAGGGTAGGTGAATTTTTTGAGTAAAGAACCACTTGTGCAAGTAAAAGGTTTGAAGACTCACTTCTTTACTGAAGAAGGAGTAGTGAAAGCTGTTGATGGAGTAGATTTTGAAATTAATCCTGGAGAAACTCTGGGTGTTGTAGGTGAGTCTGGTTGTGGAAAGAGTGTAACTTCACTTTCAATTATGGGGTTGGTTGAATCTCCCCCTGGAAAAATTGTAGAGGGTGAAATTAATTTTCAAGGGACTGATCTGACCAAATTATCTCAAAAAGAAATGAGAAAAATTAGAGGTAATGATATTTCAATGATTTTTCAGGAACCAATGACTTCACTGAATCCGGTTTACACAATCGGAAATCAGATTTCTGAGGCAATCATGCTGCATAAAAAGGTTAATAAAGAAGAGGCAAAACGTCAATCAATTGAAATGCTGGAGAAAGTAGGTATCCCACTTCCAGAACAGCGTGTTAATGAATACCCACACCAATTAAGTGGTGGTATGAGACAACGTGTTATGATTGCAATGTCATTATCTTGTGATCCGCAATTATTGATTGCTGATGAACCAACAACTGCTCTTGATGTTACCATTCAGGCTCAAATACTTGAGTTAATGAATGATCTGAAAGAAAGTTATGGTATGGCAATTATGATGATTACACATGATCTTGGTGTTATTGCTGAAGTCTCAGATAGAGTTGCTGTTATGTATGCAGGTAAAGTTGTTGAGTATACAGATGTTGAAACACTCTTTAAAGATCCAGAACACCCATATACTTGGGGATTGATGAATTCAATACCAAAATTAGATCAGACTGTGGAGCGTTTAGAGGCAATTCCTGGTAGTGTACCAAGTCCTCTTAATTTCCCTAGTGGATGTAAGTATAATAATCGCTGTCCACTTGCCACAGATAAATGTAGAGAAATTGAGCCTGAGCTGGAAACAATTTCAGAAGGGCATCAGGTAAGATGTTGGCATTATAAAGAACTTGAAAGATTAAAAAATGAAAGAGCTGAAACTGCTAAAATAAAATAGTGCGGAGGTGAGAAGTTTGGCAGCGAATGAAAATTTATTAGAAATAAAAAATCTCAAAAAATACTTCCCTGTTAAAGCAGGGGTTTTCAAAAAAACAGTTGGACATGTAAAGGCTGTTGATGATATATCTTTTGCAGTAAAAAATGGTGAAACATTAGGCCTTGTTGGTGAATCAGGCTGTGGTAAATCTACAACTGGACGTACTATTTTACGTCTACTTGAAGCTACAGCTGGTGAGGTTATTTTTGATGGAAAAGATGTTTTGGCGATGGATAAAAAAGAATTAAGAGGAATTCGTAAGGAAATGCAGATTATTTTTCAGGATCCATATGCCTCTCTTAATCCAAGAATGACGGTAGCTGATATTATTGGTGAACCGCTTGATATTCACAAATTGGTCAGCAATAAAAAAGAAAGAAATGAAAAAGTTAAAGATATCCTGGAGAAAGTTGGACTTGGTGAAGAATATATGAACCGCTATCCACATGAGTTCAGTGGTGGTCAGAGACAGAGAATTGGTGTAGCTCGTGCTCTGGCTGTTGATCCGAAATTAATAATTGCGGATGAGCCTGTATCTGCTCTGGATGTTTCTATCCAGGCCCAGGTTATCAATCTTTTGCAGGATCTACAGAATGAATTTGGTCTGACATTTCTTTTTATTGCACATGATTTAAGTGTTGTAAAGCACATTAGTGATCGTGTTGCGGTTATGTATCTTGGTAAAATCGTTGAAATAACAGATAAAGAAAAGTTGTATGAAGATCCATTACATCCATATACACAATCTCTCTTATCTGCTATTCCAGTAGCTGATCCTACTGCTAAAAAAGATCGTATTATTCTTGAGGGTGATGTGCCTAGTCCGGTGGACCCTCCATCTGGCTGTCGTTTCCATCCTCGTTGTCCAAAAGCATTTGATAAGTGTTCTATTGAAGAACCTGTATTTAAAGATTACGGCGACGGCCATTTTGCAGCCTGTCATTTATTGGAAGAATAATTAGGCTGATAAATAGATTGTGATCCTGGATTTCCTATTCAGGATCACTTCTATAAATATGAATGGGACGAATGGGGTTGAAGAAATGAGTAATTTAGAGTGGAAAACTAAAAAGGAGAAGATTCTAGAGGATGCTCGCCGTGACCCATTTCAAAAAATAGATAAGCTGGCAAAAAGAGCAAACACAACAACAAGATATGTAAGAACTATCTTGTCAGAGGCAAATCTTTCACTAATGAAGTTGAGAAGAGAGTATGCCAGAAAAATGGAGAAACGTTATAATAGTATAGATGAGCGGCTTTTATTGGGTCAGCTGTTAAAAGCTCCCTTTGCCAGAAATGATCAAATAGAGATATGCCAGGAATTATTATTTAATAACCCTAATGATTTAAATAAATTACATGGTAATATTGAAAATAATTATTATTATATTTCATTTTTACATGCAATAAAAAAAGTAACCTGGTCAATTAGTACAGTTTTAATTAATAAAGATATAGTTGAGAACAAAGAACAAATAGAGATACCTGAGGAACTTTTTAAGCTTGTTGGTAAAGAAATTACTGGTGATGGTCTCTGGTTATCAGATATTTGTTTTGATATTGAGTTAGCTACCAGTCAGATCGCTAATGTTTTGAAAATTCAACCTCTTTCACCTTTATTTAGAGCTGAACAATGGGTAGAAAGAGATAATGAAGTAACCATGTTATTTATGAGTTATTTTAATACAAAACACATAACTTTTTCTCTATCATCTAGAAATGGTTTAATTATTAATCAAAAAAGTAACACAGGTTAAAAAAATCTTACATTAGTTTGGTTTAAACTGTATAAAATAACTAAGGGTAGTCAATAATAGTCATAGAACAAAAATTTGAGGAGGAATAATCTATGGCTATTAATGAATTAACCAAAAAAGAGAAGATTATTAACTTTGCGCAGAGTGATCCGTTTCTGAAGATTAGTGATATTGCTGAACAGGTGGGAACGACCCCTCGTTATGTTAGGACAATTTTATCTGAAGCTAATATTTCTTTGATGAAACTGAGAGAGCGGTATGCAAGGAATATTGAAAAGAGATTAGCAAAACATTCACCACCCGAATTACAGGCAAAAGTTAGATTGCGTGATGAATATAGTTCTCAACATCTCTCAAGTGGTGAAGTAATTGTTGAGAAAATAGATAAATTTTCTTATGATGTTATTGAAAAGTTTAAAATTGATGATAAACCATATCGAGTCTATCAGATGCAATATGTAAATAATAAACCATATTGTTTACATGAATTATATACTTATCTTGGTAGTGATGTTAATAAAGAACGTCTTGATGATTTAGAAAATGTTTATGATCTTTTAGGTAGAAGAGGAATTCATCACCTAAAATTCATGAAAAATTATCTATTCTTAAAAGAACCGGACCAAAATTTATTAGATTTGTTTGAATCTGATGAATACTTGTTAACCAGTCGCAGAACTGTTTTATTGAACAAGATACCGATTGGAGAAGAGTTTTTGCATATTAGTGCAGATCTGACAAGGGTTGAGTTTCCTGGTGAAATTGTTATCTAAGATTTTTGCTGCCATATGGCAGCTTTTTTTTTGCCTTAAAAAGATAAGAACTAATAATTAATGCAGGGTATTAACTATATTTGTTGAATTTAAATAATATATATATGTTTAGATAATATATATTTATTATGTTTATTCAGGAGATGATAGGATGCCAAATAAGAAAGTTGAGATTGATGCCCCTGATTGGTGTAAAGGTTGTGGAATATGTATTTACCGCTGCCCTGTAGATGTCTTAGAGCTAAAAGAAGGTAAGATAGCAATAACTAAGCCTGATAATTGTATTGGGTGTGAAATGTGTGAACTTATTTGTCCTGATTTTGTTTTAAAGGTGGTGGAAAAATGAAGACAGAGAAAGTTTTATTACAGGGAAATGAAGCTGTAGTTGAAGGTGCTCTGTTGGCTGGAGTCAGATTTTTTGCTGGATATCCAATAACACCTTCATCTGAAATTGCAGAGGGTTTTTCGAGGAGACTTCCCTTAGTTGGTGGGAAATTTATTCAGATGGAAGATGAATTAGGTGCTATGGCAGCAACTATTGGTGGTTCTTTGGCTGGATTAAAATCAATAACTGCCACAAGTGGACCTGGTTTTTCATTAAAACAAGAGAATCTTGGTTTTGGGATAATGATTGAAGCTCCTTGTGTGGTTGTAAATGTTAGTCGTACAGGGCCAAGTACTGGTCTGCCAACTTCTCCTAGTCAAGGTGATATAATGCAGACTAGATGGGGTACACATGGTGATCATCCCGCTGTTGTATTAGCCCCGTCGACTGTAAGTAATACGGTTGATTTAACTATTAAAGCCTTTAATTTTTCTGAAATGCTAAGGACACCTGTTATTCTAATGCTAGATGAAGTAGTTGGTCATATGCGAGAAAATGTATTATTGCCTGCTGCTGATGCAATAGAAATAATCGATAGAAAAAGACCAGATGGAAATAAAGCCAATTTTAAACCATATGAAGTTAAAGGCCATGATCACGTACCACCGATGCCGGATTATGGTCAGGGATATCATTATCATACAACTGGCTTATACCATGATGAAACTGGCTTTCCTCGCGGAAAATCAGAAGATGCTGAAAAATTAATGTTAAGACTTATGCATAAAGTAGATTACTATCGGGATGAAATAACATTGGTTGAGAAAAAATATCTCTCAGATGCAAAAATAGCAGTGCTTGCGTACGGTTCAGTCGCAAGATCTGCAGAGAGCGCTGTTGAGATGGCTAGAAATAATGGAATTAAGGTTGGTTTTATGCAAATTAAAACTGTCTGGCCTTTTCCAGAAAAAGAGGTTGCTGAACTGGCCCAAAAAGTTGATAAGATTATAGTACCGGAATTAAATTATGGGCAATATGTTAGAGAGGTAACACGAGCTGCTGGTGGAATGGCAGAGGTAATACCATTAAATAGATTCGCTGGCCAATTAATTTCACCAGCTACTATTAAAGAAATGATCGAGGAGGAAGATTAATGGCGAATCCAGATATTAATAAATATTATAGGCGTAATAAGTTGCCACATATTTGGTGTCCTGGTTGTGGACATGGTATTATTACAGGTGCTATAGTGAGGGCTATTGACCAAGCCGGTCTTGATCAGGATAAAACAGTAGTAATTTCAGGTATCGGCTGTTCTGGTAGGGCCCCTGGTTATTTAAAATTTGATACTTTACACACTACTCATGGTAGAGCACTTGCTTTTGCGACTGGTGTTAAAATGGCAAATCCAGAATTAAATTTAATAGTGATTACTGGGGATGGAGATGGTGCTGCCATTGGCGGGAATCATTTAATTCATGCCTGCCGTCGTAATATTAATATTACAACAGTAATGTATAATAATAGTATTTATGGGATGACAAGTGGTCAGTTCTCTCCCACAACTCCAACAGGAAGTCTAGCTACAACTGCTCCTTATGGGAACATTGATACACAATTTGATGTTTCTAATCTAGCAATGGCTGCTGGAGCGACTTATGTGGGAAGAAGCACTTCCTATCATGTTAGAGAGTTGATTGATTTAATAACTAATGGTATCAAACATCAAGGTTTTTCATTTATTGAAGCTGTCACACATTGTCATACTCAATTTGGTCGCAAAAATGATTTAGGTGGACCGATGGAGATGATGGAATGGCAGAAAGAAAATTATATTCCAGTTAAAGCCTGGGCTAAACTCTCAGCAGCAGAAAAAGAAGTTAAGAAAACTAGAGGTTTATTGAAGGAAGAAGAGCGAGAAGAATATACAGATAAATATCTGGCGTTAATTAAGCAAGTGCAGGCAGGTGAAGAAAAGAATGGATAGATATGAAATTAGATTAAGTGGTGCAGGCGGACAAGGAGCAATTCTGGCTGGTATTATTTTAGCTGATGCAATTACAAAAGCGGATAAATTCAATGTAGCTCAAACTCAGTCCTATGGTCCGGAGGCAAGGGGTGGTGCCAGTAAAGCTGAAGTAATAGTAAGTGAGAAGGTAATTGCTTATCCTAAAGTAACTAAAGCAGACTTTTTATTAGCACTCACAGATTCTGCTTTAAAAAAGTATTTGCCAGACCTTAAAAAGACAGGCAGTCTATTGATTGATGAGGAAGTGTTTATCCAAGATAAGGATTTATTACCAAAAGAAGTTATAAAAATACCTATTTTTAAGATTGCTAGAGATCAAGTCGGTAAAATAATAACTGCAAATATGGTTGCGCTTGGTGCTATGACTGCGTTATTTGATTTTATAGATAAAGGAGAAATAGAAAAAGTAATTGCAAAAAGAGTTCCCACAGATACAGTTGAATTAAATTTAGAGGCATTTTCAGCTGGTTATCGTTTCATTGTGGAATAAGGGAGGATAATTGTAATGAAAGACAGTAAATATAATGAGAGAAAAGAGGAATTCACACTCTCGACAGGAGAAATAATTAAGAGGCTTTATAAACAGAAAAAAAATGTAGAATTTTTGGATGAAACAGCTTTGCCCGGCGAATTTCCATTTACACGGGGAGTATATCCAACCATGTATCGAGGTAGACTCTGGACGATGCGCCAATATGCAGGTTTTGGTAGTGCAGAAGAATCAAATCAGAGATATAAATATTTGCTGGAACAGGGTCAGACTGGACTAAGTGTAGCTTTTGATTTACCAACCCAGATTGGTTATGACTCAGACCATAGTCTGGCCAGAGGAGAGGTAGGTAAGGTTGGAGTTGCTATTGATTCACTAGAAGATATGGAAACATTATTTTCTGGAATTCCACTTAATAAAGTGAGTACATCAATGACAATTAATGCCCCTGCTGCAATATTACTTGCAATGTATGTGGCACTTGCAGAAAAACAAGGTGTATCCTTAGAAGAGTTATCAGGAACAATTCAGAATGATATTTTAAAAGAATATATTGCGAGAGGTACTTATATCTTTCCTCCTACACCTTCTTTAAAATTAATTACTGATACCTTTGCTTACTGTTCAGAAAATTTACCGCGTTGGAACACGATTTCTATCAGTGGATATCATATTAGAGAGGCCGGGTCAGATGCAGTCCAGGAGCTTGCCTTTACACTTGCTGATGGTATTGCTTATGTTGAAGCAGCAGAAAAAGCAGGTCTGGAAGTTGATAAATTTGCGCCAAGACTCTCGTTTTTCTTTAATTCACAGATGAATATTTTAGAAGAAGTAGCCAAATTCAGGGCAGCTCGTCGACTCTGGGCAAATATTATGAAGAATAGATTTAATGCGAAGAAGAAAAAATCAATGATGCTCCGTTTTCATACACAGACTGCAGGAGCAGCATTAACAGCTCAACAACCAGAAAATAATATTGTCAGAGTTGCATTACAAGCTTTAGCTGCAGTTCTTGGCGGAACCCAATCATTACATACAAATTCTTATGATGAAGCACTTGGTCTACCAACAGAGAAGTCTGTACAGATAGCTTTGCGCACCCAGCAGATTATTGCCCATGAAAGTGGCGTAGCTGATACTATTGACCCACTGGGAGGCTCTTATTATATTGAAGAACTTACAGATAAAATAGAAAAAGAAGTAAAAAATTATATTAAACGGATAGATGAACTCGGTGGCATGGCGAGTGCAATTGAAGCAGGTTATGTGCAACAGCAAATTCAAGATACTGCCTACCAATATCAATTAGATGTTGAATCAGGCAAACAAGTTGTAGTCGGGGTTAATGAATATCAGAGTGAAGTCGAACGTGAAGCTGATCTTTTAAAAGTTGACCCTGCGGTAGAAGAAAAACAAAGCAAGAAACTAAAAAGGTTAAAAGAAAACAGAGATAATCAAAAAGTTACTAAGTCTTTACAGGAATTAAAGGCGGCAGCTGAATCGGGGAATGAAAACCTAATGCCTTATATCTTAAATGCTGTTAAAGTCTATGCAACTTTAGGAGAAATTACTGATATATTAAGAGATATTTATGGTGAATATAGAGCAAGTACTTTATAGGGAGGAGAAGAAGATCATGGAAAAGAAAATTAAAGTTCTGGTAGCAAAACCAGGCTTAGATGGACATGATCGGGGAGCAAAAGTAGTTGCAAGAGCTCTCCGCGATGCAGGGATGGAAGTAGTTTATACTGGTCTGCGTCAAACACCAGAACAGATTGTAGTAGCAGCTATTCAAGAAGATGTAGATGTAATAGGATTAAGTGCTTTATCAGGTGCTCATTTGCATTTGTTTTCTGAAGTAGTGAAATTACTTAAAGAAGAAAATGCTGACGATATAATTGTGATTGGTGGAGGAATTATACCAGAAGCTGATCAGCTCGTTTTAAAAGAAAAAGGTGTCGCTGAGTTATTTACACCTGGTACACCCACAGGCGAGATAGTAGAATTTATTAAAACAAATATTAAATAGAGGTGAGTTTAATGCCCACAGACAAGCTTGGGATTGATAAGCTTGTTTCAGGTATTTTAGCCAGTAATAAAAGGGCTGTAGCAAAGGCAATCACAATTCTTGAAAATGATTTGCCGGGAGCTGCAGTTCTTTTAGATCAGGTTTTTACTAAGACTGGAAATGCACAATTAATCGGCGTTACTGGTCCACCTGGAGCAGGTAAAAGTACATTAATTGAAAAAATAACCAACCATTGGCTACAAGAAGGTAAAAAAATTGGGATAATTGCAGTTGATCCGTCAAGCCCTTTTACTGGTGGAGCTATTCTGGGTGATAGAATCAGAATGAAAACCATTTCATCTAAAAAAAATGTTTTTATAAGGAGCATGGCAACTCGTGGTGCTTTAGGTGGTTTATCACCACATATTAGAGAAGCAATGCAAATTCTTGATGCTGCCGGCATGGATAAGATCATTGTTGAAACAGTTGGTGTCGGACAATCTGAAATTGATATTGTAAAAGTGGCAGATACAGTTATTTTGGTTACTGTACCAGAAGCTGGTGATGATATTCAGGTTATAAAGTCTGGTATTATGGAAATTGGAGATGTTTTTGTAGTAAATAAGGCAGACAGGCCTGGTGCAAATAAAATGGAAATTTTATTAAAATCAATGATACATTCTAATAATGAGAATTTAACCGACAAAAATGTAGTTAAAACAGTAGCAAGTGAGTCTCAAGGAATTGATGAGTTAATTGAAGTCTTAGATAATCATTATCATGAATTTCAGGTTACTGGGAAATTATTAAAAAGAAAAAAAGCTTTATTAGAGTTAATGCTATTTGATATCATTAAGAATCATTTTGCAAATAAAACTTTAGTCAAAATAAAAGAAAGTGATCAGTTTAAAAATTTACTTAATAAGCTTGCTAAAAGAGAGATAGAGCCTTATTCTGCTTTAACAGAACTAGCAGAAGAAAACCAAATCTTAGCAGCTATCCTGGAGGGGAAATAACAAATGAAAATTAATCATGTTGGGATTGCGGTTTCTGATCAAAAAGAAGCTGTAAATTTTTATAGGGATATTCTTGGTCTAGAGATTGAAAAAACAGAAGTAGTGGAAGAACAAGGGGTCAAAACGATCTTTATTCCTACAGGTGAAAGTGAAATTGAGTTATTAGTTGCAACAGATGAAAACAGTCCAATTGCAAAATATATCAGTAAGTATGGCCCAGGAATACAACATCTTGCACTAGAGGTAGATGACCTTGCCAGTGAATTAGCAAGATTAAAAGAAAAAGGTGTAAAATTAATTGATGAAATTCCTAGAAGTGGAGCAGGAAATACTAAAATAGCTTTTTTACATCCGAAATCAACACAGGGAGTTTTAATTGAATTATGTGAAACTGTTAAATAGTTTGTTAGATTTACATAATATATATAGCTAACTATTGTTGGTATTAACATAATTTAGAAAAAGATATAAAAAATTAATTTATAAAGCAGGAGAAGCAATTTTTTCCTAGAAATATATTTATGAAATGGTTTTCATTAATATCCAGATGGGGTGCAGAAAATGGATGTAACAATGAAGGATGTAGCCAAATTAGCTGGAGTTTCTTTAAGTACAGTCTCCAGAGTTTTAAATAAAAGTTCACTAGTAAAAGAAGAGACTGCTCGCAGAGTCAGAAAAGCTGTTTCAAAATTAGATTATCAAGTCAATGATTCTGCTAGAATCTTACGGACTAATACAAGTAATCTTATCGGTGTAATTGGTGCAGGTATGGAGCACCCTTTTTTAGCTTCACTTTTGAAAGGACTTGAAACTGAAGCAAGAGAACAAGGATACAGCATCTTGCTGGGTGATTCTGATGGAGAGTATGAGCAAGAAAAAATTTATCTGAATATTATGAAGCAAAAAAAAATAGATGGTATTGTCATTATTTCAGCAAATGTTTATACAGATATCTTAAGAATGGTTAAAGAAAGTGGGATTCCAATTGTTTTTGCCTCAGGTTATATTAATGACCGTGATGTAGCATGTGTTACAGTAGATAATGTAGCTGCAGCTTATGATGTAGTTGATCATTTTTTTCAAAAAGGTCATGAAAAACTAGGTATTATCAGAGGTCCTAACTCAGATTTAGTTGCAAGTGAAGAAAGGATTAGGGGAGTTCGTTTAGCTTACAGTGTTCACAATAAAATATATAGTAATAAAATTCAAATTGAAGGGGATTTTACTTTTGAAGGAGGCTATGTTGGTACCCAGAAACTTTTAGAAGCAACTCCTGATATAACAGCTATATTTTCCTTTAATGATGAGATGGCTGTAGGAGCAATTAGGGCAATTGAAGCGATGGGGAAGAAAGTTCCAGATGATATCGAAGTTATAGGTTTTGATGATATTCCATTGGCAGAGTATGTAAAACCTTCGATAAGTACTGTCTCTCAATCAGGCTATGAGTTAGGTGCTCAGAGCATCCAATTATTGCATAATATAATCAATAAAAATCATATAGAAGATAATAAAATTTTTATTCCGCATAAGCTTGTTTATAGAGAGAGTACAATTTAAGATAATGGCTAATAAATTTTAAGGAGGTGATAGCTGAGCAAGACAGAATATTTGCATTTTATTTTGTTTATCTAGCAAAAGGGGGAGAAAATTAATGAGAAAATCTTTAGTTTTAGCTTTACTTTTATCTATGATTTTAGTAGTAAGTGGAAGTGTATTTGCCGAGAAAGCAGAAATTACTATAGCTGGTGGTAGTGTTGGCCAGGAGTTAGAATTAACAAAAGAAGCAGCGCAAATGTATATGGAAGAACATCCAGATGTGAAAGTTAACGTTCTTGATACACCTGATCTAGCAACAGACCGATTAGGCCTATACTTACAATTTTTAGAGGCAGAAAGTCCTAAAGTTGATGTTTACCAAGTAGATGTTATCTGGCCTGGAGATCTTGCTGAGCATTTTCTAGATCTTTATAATTATGGAGCCAAAGATATGGTAGATGACCATTTTCAGGCTATAGTAGAAAATAATACTGTTGATGGTAGATTAGTAGCTATGCCATGGTTTACAGATGCAGGATTACTTTATTACCGTCAAGACTTGCTTGATAAGTATGGATATGACGTTCCACAAACTTGGCAAGAGTTTGAAAGAACTGCTAAAGCAATTCAAGAAGGCGAAAGAGCTGCTGGCAACCAAGACTTTTATGGTTATGTCTGGCAGGGAGATGCCTATGAAGGTTTAACATGTAATGCACTTGAATTTATTTACTCAAATGGTGGAGGTACTATTGTTAGTCCTGACAAGAAGATTACAATTAATAATGAAAAAGCTATTGAAGCTATTGATATGGCATCAGACTGGGTAGGTTATATTTCTCCTCCTGGTGTTACAGGATTAGCTGAAGAAAGTGCCCGTAAAATTTGGGAAGCTGGCAATGCTGCATTTATGCGTAACTGGCCATATGCATACCCATTAGGTAATGTTGAAGGTAGTGCAATCAAAGGTAAATATGATGTTGCTCCTTTACCAGCAGGCGATAGTGGTAAATCTGCTGCAACTCTGGGTGGCTGGAATTTAGCAGTCAGTAAATATAGTGAACATCCCGAAGTAGCTGCTGATTTTGCACTCTTTATGGCTGGTCCTAAAGTGCAAAAGTTACGTGCAGTCAAAGGTTCATTTAATCCAACTATCAAGAGTCTTTACCAAGACGAAGAAGTCTTAGAAGCTAGTCCTTTCTTTGGTAGTCTTTATGAAGTATTTACTAATGCAGTCGCTCGTCCTTCAACTGCAACTGCACCTAGATATAATGAAGTTTCACGTTTATTCTTCCAGGCAGTCCACTCTGTATTGACTGATGAAATGGAAGCTAGAACTGCTATTGAATATCTAGAACTTGATTTAGTTGATCTTTTAGGTTATGAAATTGGTGAACCAAGACAACCATAGTTTTAAATTATTATTAATTGGGAAGTGGCCCCCCCAAGGGGTCACTCTTTTTTCATCAATAAAAAGGAGGTATATAATTGAGTAGTGGTAATCTAGCTAGAGAAGAACAAAAACTTGCCTATAAATTATTAATACCGGCTTTTTTAATATTAATTACAATTGCTGTTTATCCTCTTGGTCAGGTTTTTTATACTAGTTTTACTGATAAGACTTTTGCTACAGGCAGAGAAGCATCATTTATTGGTTTAGAAAATTATAAAACATTATTATCTGTTACTATCAAGGAGCTTCCACCTGTTGTTGATGAAAATACTGGTGAACAAAAAATTGGTGAAGATGGGCAACCAGTTTTTGAAAGACCGATTCGAGTTTTACCCCGCAGACCAGAGTTATATCGACCAGTATTTGAGTTTAGCTTTTTTTCTAACCGTTTTGTAGTGGGTGCAATTAATCCTGATTTTTTAACTGCAGTCTGGAATACTATAATTTTTACAGTTTTTTCCGTCTTTTTTGAAACTTTAATTGGTCTGGGAATTGCACTTGTTGTAAATAGTGAGTTTAAAGGGCGAGGTGCAATGCGAGCTGTAATGCTTGTTCCCTGGGCAGTAATTACTGTTGTATCTGCTCGCATGTGGGAATGGATGTTTGAGCCTACCCGTACTGGTTTCTTTAATATGATATTTGAGAGAATGGGTGTTGGTGATGGGAATTTTTCCTTTCTGACAACAACTGAATTACAACTTCCATCATTAATAGCAGTAGATGTCTGGAAAACAACACCATTTATGGCATTATTAATTTTAGCAGGATTGCAGCTTATTCCTAATGAATTATATGAGGCGGCAAGGGTGGACGGTGCTAATAAAGTAAAACAATTTTTCTCAATTACACTTCCTTTATTAAAACCTTCTTTGGCAGTGGCCTTAGTCTTTAGAACTTTAGATGCTTTAAGAGTTTTTGATATTTTCCAAGTTTTATTATCTCAAAAAAGATATTCTATGGCCAGTTATAATTATTTTCAATTAATTCAAGCCAGAAAAATGGGTCTGGCTTCTGCTGTTGGAGTCATCATTTTTATTGTGATATTTATTTTTGCGGTAACTTACATTAAAATGCTAGGAGTTGATACAGATGAGTAGAGAGTCAGCTGATTTAATTAAAAAGACATTATTTTATCTTGTACTCCTGGTAATAGTTTTTTATCTTCTGTTTCCTTTTTATTGGGCGGTAAATTCTTCTTTAAAAACAGAGCCTCAATTATCTATGACACCGGCAACATTTGTGCCACGTGATCCTGAAACAGGCAATTTAGATTTCCATTTTGGTAATTACAAACAGGTTTTTAGTGATGCACAGTTTATGAGAGGCTTAGTCAATAGTACTATCGTGGCTACATGTACAACTTTTTTAGCTTTACTAGCAGGCTCTTTTGCAGCTTTTGCATTAGGAAAATTAAGATTTAAAGGTAAACAACCATCATTATATATTATTTTGGCCATGACTATGTTTCCTCAGGTAACTGTATTAACTGGATTATATGCAGTAATTAATACTTTAAATATGGGTGCTCGTTTAAGTATGATTATTACCTATCTATTGTTCACTTTACCTTTTACAACCTGGGTCTTGACATCATTTTTTTCAGAATTACCGATAGAGATTATGCAGTCTGCCCAAGTCGATGGAGCTACTCCCTTTCAGACATTTAGAATGATTTTACTTCCTTTAACAGCACCAGCTTTAGTGACTACTGGTTTATTATCATTTATACAGGCCTGGAATGAATATTTATTTGCACTCACATTTACAGCAATAGATGTTAAAGCCCGAACTGTTCCAGTTGCTATTCAGTTATTTTCAGGAGAATTTGCCAGACAAGAACCATTTGGAGCAATTATGGCTGCAGCAGTTATTGTTACAATACCAATTGTAGTATTAGTACTTGTTTTTCAAAAGAAAATTGTCGCTGGACTAACTGCCGGAGCAGTAAAAGGGTAAAAAGGGGTAATTTATGTGAAATTAAATGAAACTATGTCTACTGAAAACGGTTGGAATTTAAATATAGAAAAAATTGATCAAAGCAAAATGATAACATATGGAAGTAATTTATTATGTGGTAATGGGTATCTAGGTTATCGCGGTACATTGCTTGAAGGCAGGAAAGAAGATTATGTCGCTTGTATTGTAACTGATACTTATGATCGGGCAGATGGCAAATGGCGAGAATTAGCTAATTTGCCAAATGGACTTTTTACTGAAGTTAAGGTTGGCCAGAAAGTTCTCAATGGTATTAAAGATGGTGCAACAACTCTATCTTTTAATTTTGAAAATGGAGTTATGCAAAGAAAGACAGATTACAAACTTCAAGGTGGAATACTAAAAATTACTAGCAGTCGTTTTGCAAGTTTTAAGCAATTAAATACTTTAGTAGCAAGTTATCAAATTAAAACGGATCATAATCTTACCTTGAAATTACGGCTTGGGATAGACGGAGAAGTCTGGAACTTAAATGGAGAACATCTAGCAAAAACAACTTTTAATAATGAGTCTGATACTTTATATTGTCAGGCGATTACTACAGAATCTAAATTGGAGATAGCTGTGGCATCAGGTTATAATTTAGATGGTGGTATAATTAGAGATAAAAGTTTTATAAGAAAAGATAAAGAGTTATATCTAGATATAACTCTACAATTAGAAGCAGGAGAAAAGTGTATAGTTGAAAGAATAATGACTGTGAATTCAGCGAATGATTGTGAAAAACCATTAAAAAACGTGCAAAAATCAATAGAATTTGCTTTAGACAAGGGCTACCAGAGTTTATTAGCAGCGCATAATCTAGTCTGGCAGAGAATTTGGAGTAAATCAGATATCAAAATTAAAGGTAATTTGGAAGATCAGCTAGCCCTTAGATTTAACCTTTATCATAATATCATAGCAACTCCTGCTCATTCTGAACGATTGCCGATTGGTGCGCGTGGGTTGTCCTGTCAAGCATATCAAGGGTCTGCTTTTTGGGATCAAGAAATTTTTAATTTACCTATGTTTTTATATACTAGACCAGAAATAGCCAGAAATATTTTAAAATATAGATATCATACTCTTGCTGGAGCACGTAAAAAAGCAACTAATTTAGGTTATAGAGGAGCATTTTTTGCTTGGATTAGTGGCAAAACAGGTGAGGAGTTATGTCCAGCTTATTTTTTTAGGGATGTAATTAGCGGCAGAAAAATACATAATCATTTTAATGACTGGCAGATCCATGTTTCGCCTGATATAGCATATGCGGTCTGGAATTATTATTTGGCTACAGATGATTGGGAGTTTATCTTAAACTTTGGGGCTGAACTAATTTTTGAGATAGCAAGATTTTTGTCTGCACACTCATATTATAAAAAAGATAAAGATCGATTCGAATTTATTAGATTGTTAGGACCTGATGAATATCATGAAAATGTTGACAATAATGCATTTACAAATTATCAGGCACAATTTGCTATGGAAAAAGCTCTGTATATTTATTATCGCTTAAAAGAAGACGCTCCAGATATATTTAAAAAAATTAAGGATAAAATAAATCTCAAAGTATTTGAAATTACTAATTGGCAGGAGATGGCTGAAAAAATATATTTACCAGAGCCAGCTGAAGATTCTAAGCTAATTGAACAATTCACTGGTTATTTCTCTTTAGAAGATACAACTCCTAATGTATTGGAAAGTAGATTAATTGATAAAAACGAGTATTGGGGTTGGCCCAATGGAGTTGCGGTTGAGACCCAGGTTATTAAACAGGCTGATCTAATACAATTATTCTGTTTACATGATATTTTTCCAAAAGAGGTATTAGAAGCCAACTACGATTATTATGAACCGCGTACCCAACATGGTTCATCATTAAGTCCTTCCCAATATGCAATTATTGCGTGTAAATTAGGAAATATTAAAGAAGCTTATCAATATTTTAAAAAATCAGTTCTAATTGATATCTATAATACAAATAAAGCTGTAAGTGGAGGTACCTTTATAGGGGGAATTCATACTGCTGCAGCTGGGGCAGCCTGGCAGGTTGTAGTAAAAGGATTTGCTGGCTTTAGACTTCGAAAAAATGGAATTTCATTTTCACCTAATCTACCAGAGATGTGGCAGGAATTAAGTTTTAATATAGTTTATCAAAATAACCATTTGAATATTATTATCAATCAAGAAGAATTAAAAATAAGAGCTATAGAAATTTATAATAAAGTTGAGATTGAAGTCAATAAGAGATGTTATCAAATAAGTGGAGTAGATAAGGTCTTAAAAATTAAATATTAACATAGAGAAGCCCCGAATTTATCGGGGCTTCATATATATAAGGAGGGTAAAAAACTAATTTAAATTAAACAGTTAAAAGCATACGATCATCAGTAAATTTACTACCATGTTTAATTTCAAACATTTTATGCAATTTTTCTACTGTTAAGTCTTTTTTATCTGTTTCTTTTATATCATAAATAATCTGTCCTTTATCCATCATAATCAATCTATTTCCCATTTTAATAGCATCCTCCATGTTGTGAGTAACCATGAGAGTTGTAATATTATTCTCTGATATTAATTCATTAGTAAGGTTTTTAATTTTAATAACAGTTGCTGGATCTAAAGCTGCTGTATGCTCATCTAACAATAAGAGACTGGGATTAGTTAATGTTGCCATTAAAAGAGTAAGTGATTGGCGCTGTCCACCTGAAAGCAACTTTACTTTAGTTGTTAAACGGTTTTCTAAGCCAATATCTAGTTTACTCAACTTTTTTTTCATTATCTTTCTTTTATAATTTGACAATCCCCAGCGTAATGAAAGACTTTCAGATTTGGCTAAGGCCAGGGAAAGATTTTCTTCAATAGTCATTTCTGGAGAAGTTCCAGCTAAAGGGTTTTGAAAAACCCTACCAATTGATTTTGCTCTTACATGTTCTGCCTGATTAGATATTTCCTGACCATCAAGTAATATCGAACCAGACTCAATGGAGAAAACACCAGCAATAGAATTTAACAGGGTAGATTTCCCTGCACCATTACTACCAACAATTGTAATGAAGTCACCTTCATTAATTTTAAGACTAAGCTCAGTTAGAGCTTTATTTTCATTATAAGTCCCTTTATAAAAAATCTTTGAAAGATTATTAATCTCTAACATTTAAATCACCTCATAATTTTTTTAATACGTGGAGTTGAAAGAAAAACTATTACTAGTAGAGAAGTTAGTAATTTTAAATCTGAGGCAGCAAAGCCCAGATTTAAAGCAAGTGAAATACTAAATCTATATAAAATTGACCCAGCTATAACACCGGCTGTAATTATAAAGATAGATTTTTCACCAAAAATAACTTCACCAATTATAACTGAAGCTAGCCCAGCTACAATTGTTCCAACTCCCATACTTACATCTGCAAATCCCTGGTATTGAGCTACCAAACCACCCGATAAGGCAACCAGGCTATTAGATAAGATAAGTCCAAACATTTTCATTGTATTTGTACTAATTCCCATGCTTCTAATCATTTGAGGATTATCACCTGTTGCTCTTAAGGCAAAACCCAATTGAGTTTTCAAAAAACTATCAAGTAAAATTTTAACTAATAAAATAATAATTAAAAGTAAAATTATAGTACTCCAGAGGTAATTAATACCCAGTTGTTCAAAAAGAGAAAATACATTTGGTTGACTAATTAATGGTATGTTAGGTCTTCCCATAATTCTTAAATTAATCGAATAAAGTGAAGTCATAGTCAAAATACCTGAAAGCAAGGGAGCTATTTTTAAACGTGTATGCAAAAAACCAGTAATAGACCCAGCTAATCCACCAGCAATTAGAGCAAAAACAAGTGACAAGATAGGATTCATGCCTGAACTAATTAGCTTTGCAGATACGGCAGCTCCCAGAGGGAGACTACCGTCCACAGTTAGATCTGCAAAATCAAGAATACGAAATGTTATATAAACTCCAAGTGCCATTATTCCAAAAACAAGTCCTTGTTCAAGTGAAGTAATTGCGAATATCAAATTCATAATTCACCAACTCAATTAGTATATTTTATCTGCTTTTTCCAGTAGGTCCGCCGGGATTTCTAAACTCAAGTTGTTTGCTGCTGTTTGGTTGATATATAATTTTAAATCAGACGAGCCTTGAATACTCATTTCGGCCGGGGAACTACCATTTAATACTTCAGCTGCCATTTTACCTGTTTGTTTACCGAGTAAGAAATAATCTAAACCAAGTGTTGCGATTGCGCCTTTTTCTACTTGACTATTTTCAGAGCCAAAAACTGGAATATTATTTTGATTAGCAACCTTTAAGACAGAAGGCATGGCAGAAACAATAATATTATCAGTTGGCACATAAATCGCATCTACTTTATTAACTAATGTTGAAGTGGCCAGTGCAACTTCACTTGTATTAGTAACTGTAGCTTCTTTTAATTCAATTCCGAGTTCAGTAGCAGCTTCTTTAGCAATATCTACCTGAACAACAGAGTTGACTTCTCCTGCATTATATAAGATACCGACTGTTTTCACATCTGGAATAAATTGTTTTATAAGTTGTAATTGTCTTTTGACAGGATTCATATCAGTAGTACCTGTAATATTTTTGCCTGGTTTTTCCATATTATCAACGATTCCAGCCTCGACAGGATCAGTAACAGCAGTGATTAATACTGGTGTAGTTTTGATTAAATTTGCGACAGTCTGCGCTGAAGGAGTTGCAATTGCAAGAATTAGATCAAGATTTTTTTGTCTGAATTTCTGCGCAATCGTCTGTGCAGTTGCAAAATCTGCCTGGGCACTTTCTACAATAAATTCAACATTTTCATTTTCTAGAAAACCTGCTTCTGCAAGACCAGCTTTAAAACCTTCTCTGGCTGCATCTAGAGCTGGATGTTCAACAAACTGTGAAATACCAATTTGGAGAAGATCAGCTCCGAGAACAGGGACTGACATAATTAACATAAAAACCATCAATAAGAGAATGAGCCTACTACGAACAATGAACTTCTTTACCATAATACAATTTCCCCTTTCAACTGGTCATGGAAAATAAAAAAAACACCCCTACCAGGAGTGTTTACTTAAAAATGGGTATAGATATCCCGTAAAAAATGGATATAGCTAACCCTCTATCTTACTCCTACCGTATTACCATGCTACCAGTTATTTAATTTTTTATTATTATATACTTAAAACAAAGAATTGTCAAACGAAAAATGCATATATTTGTGTTTATCTTGTTAAACCAACTATATTTTTAACAAAAGATAGTTTACAAGTTAAAATGAGCGGTGGCTTAGTCCAATCGTTACTTCATTTAAATTTAACATACCAACACCAAAGAAAACTGCAACGACAAGATGTTCACCACTTCTAGCTATTCCAACTTTTCCGCCCACATTTAGGCCAAGCGTTCTTGGCATTATTTGTGTTATTGCATCATGGGCTGCACCGGCAACGGCACCCTGTTCAACATGTGACTCTGTAATGATACCTTCCCTTTTAGCTGCTATGACAGCTCTTTCAATAATAGTTGGAACGGATTTATTAAATTCACCACCAAAATCTACAGCAGCAGTATTTATATCACTTTTTTTAAAGGCTTTTTTGAGATCCTTTTCTTCCTGGCGACTTGATATTGACATTTTTATGGCTGCTTTGGCTGTTTCTAAACTATTATGCTGCATTTTGAGAAAATCCCCTTTCAAAAAATTAATTAATTTAATTATAACAAATATTATTCAACAGGTAAATGTTTGTTATAGATAATTCAGAAAAAAAGGAGGAAATGAACTAGATATGTTTAATATATTTATTTAAGAATTGTAATCTAACTTGTATAAATAAGAAGAGGAGTTGTTATAATGTTGAGATCCAAAAAATATAATGATATAGATGTTACTGTTTATCCGGAAGGGAGAATTGATATTTCAAATTCCCAAACGTTAAAAGAAGATCTCATGGAATTTTATAGAGATGGTTTTACTAATGTAGTTATTGATTTTGGTAAAATTAGTAGTATAGATAGTTCTGGTTTAGGCAAATTATTATTATTTCATAAAAAATTAAAAGAAACTGATGGTAAATTGAAATTAGTAAATATTAAAAGTGATTATGTAAAAAAAATGTTTAAGATGATTCATTTAAATAAGGTAATAGAAATTGAGGGAATGGAATAATGTTCTATTCTGGCAAGGAGGAAAGCCAATGCCTGAAGAGATTGAAGATATGATCGATATATATAAGATTAATCTAGATAGTAATTTAAGGTTATCACAAGTTGAAAAAGAGATGGCTTTATTTTTAGATAAGTATTATACAGGGGATACTGATTTTTTATTTATTGGTATTCATGAAATGATAAGTAATGCTGTAGAGCATGGTAATAAACTGGATCCGGCTAAAACTGTTTCAATAAAAATTATCATTAGAAAAGAAATTATCAAAGTAGAAATTGTTGATCAAGGCTCTGGCTTTGATTGGCAAAATACACTTTCGAAGTTTGATAAAGCGGCAAACCAAGAACTAAATCAACTTTATTCTGAAAGGGGTAGAGGTATTTTTTTGGCAAAACAAACATTTGATGAAATAAAGTATAATAAGCAAGGTAATAAAGCTATCTTAATAAAGAATCGTATGCATAAATGAGTTTAAGTTTAAACTATAATTAATATAAATATCGCATAAGGTCTGGAGTGATTTAGATTAATATTTTAATGATTGCTGTAGCACTTTCTTTAGATGCTTCTGGAGTGACTATGGGTATTGGCTGTGGTGCTAATCCTCGGTATAGTGAAAAATTCTTAGTAATATTATCATTTGGTTTTTTTCAATTTCTATTTGCTTTATTAGGAGGGTTATTTGGTAATTACATAGATCAAAATTTTTTTCAAATATCAGATCTATTTAGTGGTCTGATAATTTTAATTCTAGGTTTTTTATTATTGAAGGAAGGTTATAAACAGGAAGAAGAGTGTATTTATCGCCGCTTGAATCTTTTAACTATTATTATTTTGGGAATTAGTGTTAGTATTGATGCACTTGGAGTTGGTTTTTCTGTTTTATATACAACACCATTTCCCATTATGTTAAAATATTCGTTGATAATTGGCATTATAACGACTTTTTTAACCTTACTTTCTTTTATGATCATAAAATATATAAAAAACATTGGCATTATTGAAAAGTATGCTGATTATATGGGTGGAATTATTCTAGTATTACTTGGTTTAAATATGATATTATAAAACTCGGGAGGTTTTTTCATGAATAATTTAGAAATATTCGAAAAAAGACACAGTGTCCGGAAATTTAAAGACGAGCAAATACCTGAGCAAGATCTAAAAAAAATAATGGAAGCAGCGATCAAGGCTCCTTCAGGCAAAAATATACAGAATTGGCATTTTGTCGTAATCGAGAATAAGGAGAAGATTAAGCAGATAGCTGCTATTATTGCCAAAAAGAATGAATTATTAGCGAGTAAGATTGCTGACCAGGAGAAAAAAGAACATTTTACCCGTTATCTTCGTTTTGGGACCCATTTTAAAGATGCACCTGTTTTAATATTGGTCTTTGTTGGTGATTATCCAATCACAGGTTTGGAAGTTATGGAGGAAGCTGATCTTCCTGCAGAAGAGATATTAAAAGCTAAAAAGGCAGCACCAGGCATCCAAAATATTGGTGCAGCAGTGGAGAACATGCTATTAGCTGCAGCTGAATTAGGTTATGGAACCTGTTGGATGACAAGTCAAAACTATGCAGCTACAGAAATAGAAAATTTTGTTGGTTTTAATGAAGATGGTTATCAATTGGCGATGATGACACCTCTTGGTGTACCGGCTAAAGAGCCGACAAGTCCACCAAAAAAAGATTTAGCAGAAGTAGTAACCTGGCTTAAATAGATAAAAAAGAGGACTGGCTATTAACACCAGTCCCTTTTTTATGCTTTCACTAGATGGACTACTGTTTCAAGGTGTTTTGTATGGGGAAACATATCTATATTAGTAAATGATTTAATTTGATAACCTGTCTCTGTTAATGGAATTAAATCTCTAACCAGACTCTTTGGGTTACAGGAAATATAGATAATCTCTGGAGATTTAAAATCAATAATTTCATCTAATACTTTTGGATGAATACCAGGTCTAGGTGGGTCAATAATAATAACATCAGGCTGGTCATTAATTTCTGATATAATATTTAAGATATCACCTGCGATATAGGCAAAATTTGTTAGCTGTTTCTGCTTAGCATTTTCACGAGCCATTGCAACTGCCTCTTCAACTATTTCAATACCAATTACTTTATTAGCATTTTTAGCTATAGTTTGGGCAATAGTACCTGCTCCACAATAAAGATCGAATACAGTTTTATTGGCAACTTGGCCAAGATATTTTTGCGCCACTTCATAAATTTTTTCAGCACCTCTTGTGTTAGGCTGAAAAAAAGAAAAAACTTTAATTTTAAATTCTGTATCTAATAGTTTATCATAATAATAATCTCTACCTAAATGGGTGATCAGTTTGTCACAGTTGATAGTATCTGAGTAATCATCATTTATAGTCTGGAGGAAACCAACTATCCTGCCTTTTAACTGTAAATTTTTTAGCTGCTCAGTTAATTGTTGGAAGTCATGATTATTTTGGGATGTTGTTACTAAGTTAATTAATATTTCACCAGTATAAAATCCTTTTCTGATAATTAAATTTCTTAAGAAACCATTTCTAGTTTTAATATGATATTTAGTAAATTCATTTTTCCTAGCAAATCTTAAAATTGTTTCTAAGATGAGACCAAAATCTTCATCTACTAGTTTGCATTGATCAACAGTAACTACATCAAACCTTCTGCCACGGGGATGCATTCCTAGTTGTAGTTCACCGTCTTTTTCGAGATCACCAAAGCTAAATTCCATTTTATTGCGGTAATTAAAATTAGAGGGACTGGGAATGATTCCTTCATAATTATTAGTCGGTAGATCATTTTTGCTAAATAGATCTAAAACCATAGCTTTTTTTTCTTCTAGTTGCTGCTTATAAGGTAAATGCTGAGTATTACAGCCTCCGCAGTTTTCATAATGGGGACAGAGATTTTCTTTACTTAAATCCATATTATCATCCTTTTTAAATAATTATTTTTCTTTTTGTCTGATCAAAATTATCAGGTCGATATTGGCCTTGTATATAATTAATGATATTTGCTGATATATCTTTCGACATACCATTTAGACCTTTATTTCCGAACATAACGTTAAATTCTAATAAATAGTATTTACCTTGATGACAAATAACATCAAAACCGGCGTGATTAATATTTGCTTTTTTTGCCACAAATTTTACTAAATTTAAGGCTTCTTCTGGAATCTGATCCCGGCTTATGGTCCCTCCTAAGGCGATATTATTGCGAAAGTCATCTTCTTTACCAATACGCCAGTAGGCGGTAAAAACATCATTACCAAGGTAGACAATTCTCAAGTCCTTATTAGTAGGAAGATATTCCTGGAGATAAAGAATATCATTTTGCTCAATATATTCTGTAAGCTCTCTTTTATTTTTCAATAAAAATATGCCTTTACCTTCAGAACTTTTTATTTTTTTAGCAATAAAAGGGTAAGATAAACTAGCTTCAATAAAGGCAATATTTTGGTAGTTACTATTAAGAATAAGGGTTTCAGGAGTATTTTCAGGAACTACTGCTTTAAAGTATCTGGTCATTTCAATTTTATTATGACCGAGGTGGTAACTACTTATAGAAGGGAAAATATTTTTTTGCCAGGCATAAACAAGCGCATTAACCTGCCAGTATTCAGGAAAAAGAATCCAGTTAGCACTTTTTATTTTGAGTTCTTCAGCAAACATATTTTCAGCTTTTATATAATTAATCCCTTTGATCCCGATGGTACGGAAAGGGTTAAATGTTATTAGTTCCAAATCTATCACCTTTTCTAATATTTTCTTTTACTATTATACATTAAAATATAGATATGTCCAGTCAATTTACACCTTGTGTTTACAGCTTGTAATCTACTTTACTTGTTTTTCCTAAGATTTCTCTTAAAATAAAGGTAATAAAGGAGGGATTTTCGTGAGTCTTAAACAGAAAGAAATAATTGTTCTGACCGCTGACGAATATGAAGACCTTGAGGCTTGGTATCCAATATTACGCTTAAAAGAAAATGGAGCTAATGTAACAGTGGTGGCTTCGGATAATGTAAATAGATTAACTAAGAGTAAACATGGGTACCCGCTCGAAGCAGATAAGATGGCGGCTGAAGTAGACCCGACTGAATATGATGGAGTTATTGTTCCTGGTGGATGGGCACCAGATAAATTACGCCGTTGTGATAATACACTTAAGTTAGTGAAAAAAATAAATGAAGCGGGAGGTTTAGTAGCTGCTATCTGTCACGGTGGTTGGGTACTTGCTTCAGCTGATATAATTAAAAATAAGAAGCTAACATCAACAGAAGCTATTAAGGATGACCTGGAAAATGCAGGAGCAGAGTGGGTTAATAAAGAAGTAGTAATTGATGATAATTTAATTACTTCCAGATCACCTGCAGATCTACCAGCATTCATGATGGAGATCATAAAATATCTTGCTTAAACAGGCAGGAATTTATTTGATATTTCATGAGAGCGGTTTAGGCTGCTCTCATTTTTCTTTTTAGATCAAAACTCAATTTTGGAGGAAAAGTTAATGAAATTAATAAAAGTAACTGAACACGTATCTTATTTGCATGAGAGAGTAAATATTGGTTTAATTAAAACAGAGAAGGGAGCAGTATTAATTGATTCAGGTTTAGATGAAAGTACAGCCAGAAAAATATTAAGGATACTTAAAAAAGAAGATATTAAAATCAAATATTTAATAAACACGCATGGTCATGCAGATCATTTTGGTGGTAACAAATACTTGCAGGAAAAACTTGAGCTAGAAACACTTGCGCCGGCTGGAGAAGAATTTATTATCAAGTATTCAGGGATAGAATCTGCTATTATTTACGGTGGTGCTTACCCAATACCTGAGTTGCAAAATAAGTTTTTAAATGCAGAACCAGCTAATGTTGATCGGGTTTTGGCCAGTGAAGGAGATCAATTAAATTTTCAGGATTTTACAATCAAGGTTGTGCCTTTACCAGGCCATTCCTTAAAACAAATTGGTTTGTCTTGTGAAGGAGTTCTTTTTACTGCTGATGCTTATTTTACGCCAGATTTAATTGATAAACATGGAATACCATATTATACAGATATTAATAGCTCTTTAGAAACATTTAATTTTTTATTAGAAAGCAACTATGATTATTATATCCCTGGGCATGGTAAAGGTGTTAGTGATATTAAGAGTCTTATCCAAAAAAACAAAGCTATCTTTAATGAGATTGAGAGTGAAATATTACAAATCCTCAATAATAAATTAACTGATGAACAATTATATGAAAAAATAGTTAAGCAAAGAGATATAGAGATAAATTCTATTCATAAGTATTTCATTTTAAAAACTGTAATTAATGCATTTTTAAGTTATCTTAGCCATCATGATTTGGTTAAATGTGAGATAGCAGATAGCAAATTAGTCTGGAGCAAGCAATAATGAAATATGATCTATTAATTAAAAATGGTAGAATTATCGATGGTACTGGAGCTCCCTGGAAAAAGGCTGATATTGCTAGCCATCAAGGTAAAATTATTATTAAACCTAGGCCAGGCCTTACCGCTCATAGAATTATTGATGCAGAAGGTTTATATGTAACACCTGGTTTTATAGATATGCATACGCATTCAGACTTACCTCTACTAGTAAGTGGATTAGCCGAAAGTAAAATTAGGCAAGGAGTTACTACTGAGGTTATCGGCAATTGTGGATTTTCGCTTGTACCAGCAGTTGGTAGTTTTAAAAATAAGTTAGCCAAAAATTTTAGAAAGTATAAGCTGGATATTGACTTAACTTCACCCGGCGACTATTTTTCACTCTTAGAAAAGCAAGGTATAGCTTTAAATGTTGTTGGTTTGGTAGGACATGGAACAATCCGTAAATCGGTAATTGGTTATGCTGAACGAAAAGCAAGTAATAAAGAGATTGAGTTAATGAAGGAATTATTAGAGCAGGAAATGCAGGAAGGAGCAACTGGTCTTTCTACAGGGTTGTTTTATCCACCTTCAAGTTATGCTGATCAAGAGGAGTTAATTGAGCTGGCCCAGGTAGTTAGTCAATATGATGGTATTTATACAACCCACCTGCGAGATGAGGGTAATAATTTATTACTATCAATTGAAGAGACAATTGAAATTGGACAAAAAGCGAATTTGCCAGTCCATATTTCCCACCACAAACAAGAAATTAAAAATTTATGGGGGATGAGTAAAAAATCTCTTTCCCTAATGGAGAGTGCAAGAGAAGCTGGCGTAGATATAAGCTGTGATATTTATCCTTATCAAGCAACTTCAACAACTTTAGTTTCTATATTACCTAGTTGGGCACAGGCTGATGGTAATTCTGCTTTACTGAAACGATTAGCAGATAATGAGATAAAAGATCTGATTATTGCTCATTTGAATAAAACCCAAAAACCAAGAGGTTTTAATAATATATACATTTCTGCTTTAAACAATCAGCATAACAAAGCTTTCGTAGGGAAAAATATTGAGCAAATAAGCAAAATGCTAAATATATCTCCAGTTGAAGCAATTATACAACTTATTATTGAAGAAAAAGGGGAAGTTGAGATGGTGAGATTTGCAATGTGTGAAGAAGATATTGAACGCATTTTAAAGAACAGATTAACTATGATTGGTTCAGATGGTAGTTCTCTTGCTACAGAAGGTGTATTGGCAGAAGGCAGACCTCATCCGCGCAATTTCGGTACATTTCCTAGAATAATTAAAAAGTATGTCAAAGAAAGAAAGGTACTTAAATTAGAAGAAGCTATTTTTAAAATGACTGGGCTTCCTGCCTGGCGACTTAACCTACTTAATAGAGGTTTAATAAAAGATAACTTTGCTGCTGATTTAACGATCTTTGATCTTAATCAGATTAAAGATTTAGCAGATTATCAAAATCCTTTCCAATATCCTCAAGGTATTAAATATGTGATTGTAAATGGGAAGATTGTATTAGATAAAAACAAACATACTTTACAGAGAGCTGGTAAAATATTATAATTATTATAAATAATTATGGCTAGATTTTTTAAGAAGTGGAGGAATAATTATGGAAGCTATTTTAAGAAGACGATCAATTAGACGTTATCAGCAGAAAAAGGTTGAGAAAGAAAAAATCAATAAACTTTTACAGGCTGGCATGGCGGCTCCTTCTGCTGGGAATGAACAACCATGGCATTTTATTGTAATAGAAAAACGAGAAAAATTGAATAAATTAGCAAAAATCCATCCTTATGGTCACATGTTAGAGGAGGCACCCCTGGCGATTTTAGTTTGTGGAGACCTTTCTCAAGAAAAGTATGAAGGCTTTTGGGTGCAAGATTGTTCAGCTGCAACTCAAAACATCTTAATTATGGCCGAGGATATTGGTTTAGGAGCGGTTTGGCTTGGGGTTTATCCTGAGCAAAGTAGGGTTAAAGAGATAAGCAGTTATCTTGAAATACCCGAAAATGTGATTCCACTAGCGCTTGTGTCAGTTGGCTATCCGGGTAATAGCAAAGCACCTGCAGAGAGATTTTTAGAAAAGAGAATTCATCAAGACCAATGGTAAAGCACCCGCAATTAAGCAAGGGTGCTCGTTAGATCTGCGTTTATCTTGGCAGCAGTCTCTGCTGGATTGCTATTTTCATATATTTTTTGATAAGTATCGATTCTTTTTTGGGAATGATTATAAAGAGGATCATAATATTCTACTAATAAAATTTTAATTAGCTCTTTGAGATTTCCTTGGCGGCATAAATATAGCAGATTTTGATGACTAGCTTTACCAATCTTTTTAACAATATATTTTTTAATTGCTTGGAGTGATTCTTCTGCTCTAAGCAAAAATTTTTCTTTATCATTTGTAAAATCTGCAGCATATTCCTGATAGATATTATCGATTCTTTTTTCTAAGGGAGCCTCTATGAGATAATGTACCCCTTGCTGCATCTTATTATAGAAAAAGTTTGGGATGACTGAATAACCAATTCGTTTGCTTTCTGCCTCTAGAAATATATAATCACCAGAGTCATTTTTCTGTAATTGTTCATAGAGGAGAGAATCAAATAATTTCTGGTTATTAGCATTGCCTAGACCAATTCCACCAAAAGCTGAACCACGATGATTTGCGATACCTTCCAGGTCTATAATTTTGTGATTTAGTTTTTTCAGTTCGTATAATAGGTCTGTTTTTCCGGTGCCAGTATTGCCATGTAAAACTATCAATTTGCTTTTGAGCTGATATTTTTTTAAATTTTCAAGTATATATTTTCTATAAAATTTATAGCCACCTTTTAGTTGTTTTACAGTAATACCTGCCATTTCAGAAAGAATAGCAGTATTCTTGCTACGCAAACCTCCTCTTGCACAAAAAATGAGAAGATGATCGTAATCTTGTGAAAGATTATTTAATTGATAAATCATTTCTGGTAGCTTAGGTGCAACTAATTCAACAGCCTTCAGTCTTGCTTTTGTCTGTGATTGTTGCTTATAAATAGTACCAATAGTTTTTCTTTCTTTATTATTAAATAAGGGGATATTTATAGCACCAGGAATTGTAGCTTCTTGAAATTCTCCTGGGCTTCTGACGTCTATAAATAATTTATTATCTAATTTAAGTGATTGTTGATATGTTAACTGGTGCATGATATCTGATCAGTCTCCTTCTTAAATAGTATACACCACTGATTGAAATCTTACAAATATAAAGGAATATCCTATTTTAGCAAGAATTTAAGTAATTAGGAATAAATAATCGGATATTAATAGAAGAGAAGGTGAACTAATTGCAAAAACCATCCCTACCCTATAGTCTAGCAAGAAAAGTTGTTAAAAAAATTTTTGATATTATACTTGATATTAAAGTTGAAGGTTTGGATAATATACCTGAAGATGGTCGCTTTATTTTAGTTTCAAATCATCTTAACTGGAGTGATCCTTTTTATTATTATGCTTATTTGCCATCAGCTTCAATTACTAAATTGATTTTTGTTGCGGAGTATGATGGTATCTATGATACATTTCTTAAAAAAAAGTTTATTGATTTAATGGGAAAGCCGATTCTTCCGATTGATAGAAATGATCCTCATTCTAGAATAACTGCTTTGAAATCAATGTTTAAGGTTGTGAAAGAGGGAAATATTTTAGCTATTTTTCCGGAAGGAAGAATTGGACATGCAGAAGGTGAGCTTTTCCCATTTCATGTAGGTGTTTTTTCAGTTGCCCGCAAATTAAAAATACCAATATTACCAGCTACGATTGCAGGTACAAAAGAACTTTCATTACGTAAACCGGTGAAGATTAGATTTGCAGAGCCTGAATACTGTCATAAGAACGAAAGTGATGAAGATTTTGCCAGAAGGATGGCCAGAACAATACTGGAAACAATGCCAGATTACCCTGGAGATGGACCTTACCCTTATCGCTTAAATTGGTTAACCGGGTTATGTCAGGGAGAATTACGTCCTTTTACAGGAGCTGATGATCTAATTATCCCTACTGGTAGAGAAAAGAGAAAGATTGAAAAATAAATGAGGTGGATTAGATTAACAATAGAGAAAAATATCAAGAAAACATACTTACAGGTTCAATCACCAAAACACTATGGAAATTAGCATTACCTGTCATGATAGGTAATACAATGCATGTTTTATATAATCTAGCTGATACATTTTGGGTAGGAAAACTGGGAGCAGATGCAGTAGCTGCTATTTCTGTTGGCTTTCCTTTAATATTTTTATTGATTTCAATTGGCGGAGGAATGACTATTGCTGGAACAACTTTGGTAGCACAATATACAGGAGCAGGTGATAAAAGAAAAACAAATCATGTTGCTGGACAGATATTAATGTTTGTTACCTTTTTGGCAATATTTTTTTCAATTGTGGGTCTGGCTTTTAGTGATGAAATTTTAAGATTAATGGGAGCACCAGAAGACATTATGGAAGATGCTTTGGCATATTTAAATGTACTCTTTAGTGGAGTTACATTTATGTTTATTTTCTTTGTCTTTTCATCATTATTGCGTGGTTATGGTGATACTAAAACTCCAATGAAGATGATGGTAGCTTCTACATTATTAAATATAATTATTGATCCTTTTTTAATTTTTGGCTGGAGTGTTTTCCCGGAACTGGGAGTCGCTGGAGCTGCTTATGCAACAATATTCTCACGGGCATTAGCAGGATTTTTCGGCCTATATATGCTTTTCACAGGCAAAAAAGGAATATCATTACATATAAGAGATCTGATACCTGATCCTAAGATGCTAAAAATGATATTAAAAATAGGTACACCAGCAGCTGCAGAACAGTCAATTATTGCTTTGGGCATGACTGTCTTAATGGGTATTGTATCTAATTTTGGCACAATGGTGGTTGCCGCATATGGAATTGGAAATAGGATACTTTCCGTTGTCATGATGCCTACGCGAGGGTTTTCGATGGCTACAACCACCATGGTAGGCCAGAATATTGGCGCAAAAAAAATTGGCAGAGCGGAGAAAACAACCTGGACTGCTACAGCTTTAATTATGGTGATTCTGTCAGTATTTGGTTTGATAATATATATTTTTCCAGAACAAATTATTGCTATCTTTAATAATGATCCAGAAGTAATAAAATATGGAGTTGAATTTTTAAAAATTGTCTCATTATCATTTGGCTTTCTAGGTGTTAGAATAGTCATCGGTGGATCGTTTAGAGGTGCAGGTAATACAGTTGCAGCTATGGTACTAGCTATTATTGCACTCTGGGGATTAAGAGTTCCTCTGGCGGAATTACTTGCTTCCCAATTAAATTGGCAGACTTCTGGTATCTGGTGGGCCATGTTTTATTCTAACTTTATTAGTGCAATTATTGGAGTGTTATGGTTTAGAAGAGGAAAATGGAAAAATAAAGTTATAAGTTAAAGGTCTACGGAAGTGATAGAATAACCAATAGCTCGGAGATGAATTTGGAATTTAATTATTTGGAGGATATATAATGGAATTTAAGCCGATTAAAAATAACAAGGTATATGAACAGGTGATTGAACAAATTAGAGGCATGATTTATGAGGGTGAATTGAAAAAAAGAGATAAGTTACCTTCTGAAAGAGAATTAAAAAAACAGTTAGGGGTTAGCAGAGCTTCAATTAGAGAGGCCTTTAGTGCTCTTGAAATGATAGGTTTAATTGAAAGTAGGCCAGGAGAAGGTACTTTTATTCGTGACAGTTTTGATGAAGATATTTTTAATCCCTTATCTTTGATTTTGCTTTTAAATGATAATGTTGCAGAAGATTTATTAGAATTAAGAAGAGTCTTAGAGATAGATTGTGTTAAACTAGCAGCTGAAAGAGCAAGCGAAAAGGAAATTGCAGAGATGGAAAATTTTATTGAAGAACTGCTGGCTAGCTCTGGTTATGAAAAAGAGAGTATTAAAGCTGATAAAATGTTTCATTATACTATAGCAAAAGCAAGTGGGAATAAAGTCTTACTATTTTTTATGCGTTCTATTTCTGAAGCAATGGATTTTCATATTAAAAATACACGAACTAAATTGGTTTCAAAAGAAGAAACAATGACTGAATTTGTTTATCAGCATCAGGATATTCTCAAAGCGATAAAAGAACATAATGGTGAAAGTGCAGCCCAAGCAATGAAAATACATCTTGATTATATAGAAAAGTTGATTAATAAAGAGATAGAAGGTTAAGTGATAATAATAATGAAAAGTAGAGTCTGTAGCGATTAAAGGTATTGTGAAATTTTTAATTATTAGACAATTAAAAAAAGTCCGAATTTTAAGCAGGAATCAGTTAATTGATAGTGAACTTATATAATATAGTACTGATGGTCTGACCATCAAACATTAGCCCATTTGGCATTTTGGGGGTGAAGAAAATCCTTATAGTCTATAATTTTTACTAGACAAATTATTTTGATTTTAGTTGTGTAATTAAAAAGACAATTATATAAGGAGGAATTTATGTTAGCTCTTTTAGCTGCTTTACCTATTATTATTGTTGGTGTTTTAATGATTGGTTACATGTGGCCGGCAAGTAAGGCAATGCCATTTGGCTGGCTCAGTGCATTAGTTATAGCTGGTATTGGTTGGGGAATGCCGGTAAAATGGTTAGGTGCAGCCACAATTGGAGGAGTAATCAATGCTTTTGATATTTTACTGATAGTTTTTGGGGCTCTGCTTATTTTACAATTAATGAAAATAAGTGGGGGAGTATATGGTATTTCTCATTCTATGACCTCTGTATCTATAGATAGAAGAGTACAGGTTATTATTATTGCCTGGTTAATGGGTTCATTTTTTGAAGGAGCAGCAGGATTTGGAACACCTGCAGCAGTTGCAGCTCCTTTATTGGTAGGAATGGGTTTTCCACCCTTAATTGCAGCCACTTCTGCTTTAATCGCAGATAGTACTGCTGTAACTTTTGGTGCTGTTGGCGTTCCTATCTGGGGTGGATTTGCTGCTCTGCAAAATTTGATTGAATTTCCAGTTGAAACTGCTGCTGGCACACTAGGTTTTGCACAATTATTACACAATATCGGTGCCTTTTCTGCACTCTTACATTTTTTAGTTGGTTCATTTATTCCGCTAATTATAGTATTATTAATGACAAAAATTGTAGATGGTTCATTTAAAAAGGGATTAGAAGTTTTACCATTAGCTTTATTCGGGGGTTTTGTTTTTACAGTATTTCAGTTCTCAATAGCATATTTTGTTGGTCCAGAGTTACCCTCTTTGCTGGGATCTTTGCTTGCACTACCAATTTTTATTTTTGCAGTCTCAAAAGGATTTTTGGTACCTAAAGAAAAATGGGATTTTCCAGCTCATGAGGAATGGGATGAAGAATGGGAAGGTGAAATTAAAGCAGGTGAAGAAGACATAGATGCTAAACAGGCTCAGGTAAGTACTTTTAAAGCCTGGCTTCCTTATGCTTTAATCGGCTTAATTTTATTAGTTGGTAGATTAGAAATTTTTAATTTAACTCCTATTTTAAAAACATGGAGCATTGGCTGGACAGATATTTTTGGTACCGGTATTGGAAAAGTAATTACTCCTTTATATAATCCTGGCGTCTTTCCCTTTATTTTTGTGGCTTTATTGATCCCATACCTGCATAAATTAGATAGGGAGAAAACTAAAGAAGCTTGGAAAGAAACATTTAAGATGATTCAGCCGGCTGCTATTGCTCTCTTTTTTGCTCTCTCAATGGTTTATATAATGATGAATTCTGGTGGGGCAACAGGAGAAAATTCAATGTTACTTGTAATGGCAGAATTTGCTGCAAATACTTTGGGAGATATCTGGTATCTAGTGGCACCATTTGTTGGTATTTTAGGTGCATTTATCTCTGGGAGTAATACTACTTCAGATATTATGTTTGGACCTTTTCAGTATGGGACAGCGGTTGCTTCTAACACAGCAGTAACACCTATCCTTGCTTTACAGGCAATTGGTGGTGCAGCTGGTAATATGATCTGTATTCACAATGTTGTTGCTGCCGCAACAACTGTTGGACTTGTTGGTAAAGAAGGTCTTATTATACGTAAAAATTTACCAGTTGCACTTTTTTATGGTTTAATGGCTGGGGCACTCGCCTGGATTATAACAACAGTCTTTATGCCAAGTATATTCTAGCATAGAAAAAATAAATATCGCTCAGATGGTCTTGACCATCAATTTAAATTAAAAGTTATACTGGGAGGTAAAGAAATTGAATATAGTTATTCCAATTAAACAGGTTCCAGAGACAAGTAATGTTAAAATGGATGAAGAAACAGGTACAATGAAACGTGATGGGGTAGAGAGTATTATCAATCCTCTTGACCTTTATGCAATTGAAACAGGTATTCAAATTAAAGAAGAATATGGTGGTACAATTACAGTAATTACAATGGGCCCTCCAAGTGCTGATAAATCTTTAAAAGAAGCAATTGCCATGGGTTGTGATGATGGTATCTTGCTTTCAGGTAGAGAATTTGCTGGTTCAGATACTTGGGCCACCTCTTACGCCTTATCGGAAGCAATCCGCGCAATTGGAGAGTTTGATTTAATCCTGGCAGGAGAAAGAGCGACAGATGGGGATACAGGGCAGGTTGGCCCGGGAATTGCGTCCTGGCTTGATCTTACTCTTTCCACCTATACCAGTAAGGTAGTCGATATTAAAGATAAATCAGTCATAGTTGAAAGAATGGTAGAAGACGGTTATGAGAAACTTCAGCTACCTCTGCCAGCTTTACTGACAGTTGTTAAAGAAATTAGTTTTCCCCGCCTACCTACTTTGAGAGGAAAACAGCGTTCTCGTAAAGTCGAGATTCCACAGTGGAATTTGAGTAATCTTAAAATGAAAGAAGATTTCCTTGGTCTTAATGGTTCACCAACCAGAGTTGTAAACATTGACCATCCAAAGGTTACTAGAGGCGGTACAGTCATTGATGTTAGAAATGATGCTAGTATTGAAAAGGCTGTATCTCAGTTGATCGACTACTTAAAAAGCAAAGAATTAGTATAGGGAGGGTATATAAATGGACTACAAAGGTGTATGGACACTTGGAGAAGCAAGAAATGGAGAACTTAAAGAGGTATCATTTG
Organism: Halanaerobiales bacterium; assembly: GCA_016278485.1. GTDB lineage: Bacteria > Bacillota > Halanaerobiia > Halanaerobiales > Halanaerobiaceae > JADQBT01. Next base: position 67,949 of record JADQBT010000014.1, on the reverse strand, counting down.
AATTATTAAGTAGAGGTCGTAAGTTAGCAGATAAATTGGATGAAGAATTAGTTTCATTGATTTTAGGAGATGAAATTACTGAAGAGCAGGCCGAAGAATTAATTAAGCGTGGAGCAGATAAAGTGTTATTACTCAATGATCCAGCTTTAAAAGATTTTATAGTCGAAAATTATAGTAATGTTATCACAGATTTAATAGAAAAATATAAACCAGAGATTATTTTGGCAGCAGCAACCACAATGGGAAGAACAGTAATGCCCTATCTAGCAATCAAAACTAAAACTGGTCTAACAGCTGACTGTACAGATTTAGATATTGAAGAAGATACAGGTAACCTTCTGCAGACAAGACCTGCAATTGGTGGTAATATTTTGGCTACAATTAAGACACCTAATCACAGACCTCAGATGGCGACAGTTAGACCTCACTCTACCAAGGCAGCGCAAAAAGATGAAAGCCGTAGTGGAGAAATAGTTCACCTAGAGCTTGATAAGTCATTGCTAGATGGTCGGGTTAAAAAGTTAGGTTTTCGTAAAAATGAAGAAGATGCAATTAATATTCAGGATGCAGATGTAATTGCAGCAGGTGGTAAAGGACTCAAAAAAGGTGAAAACTTCGCCATGATCAGAGAGCTTGCCGGTTTTTTTGATGGAGCAGTTGGTGCCTCACGTGATGCAGTTGATAGAGACTGGATTTCTTATCCCTATCAGGTAGGATTAAGTGGCAAAACTGTTACACCTAAACTATATTTTGCTGTTGGTATATCTGGCGCTATTCAACATCTAGCTGGAATGAAAACTTCTGAAAATATAATTGCAGTTAATGAAGATCTGGGTGCAGATATTTTTAAAGTGGCAGACTTTGGAATCGTAGGAGATCTATTTGAGATTATACCTGAACTGAACAAACAGCTGGCTGAGGAGGTAAGCAAATGAAATATAATCCTGTAACAGAAGAAATTCTTATGGAATTAACTAAAATCGTTGGAGATAAAAATATAATGACAGATGAAGAGAAAATAGAAGCTTATTCCCATGATGAAACACCTGCAGAGCAGTATGCACATCTACCCGAGGTAGTTTTGACGCCAAATAGTGCAGCAGAAATTGCTCAGGTGATGAAGCTTGCCAATAGAGAACTAATTCCAGTTACTCCATCAGGTGCCCGGAGTGGATTATCTGGTGGTGCTATCCCTGATCATGGTGGTATTGTTATTTCTATAGAAAATATGGATGAAGTTATAGAAATAGATTATGATAATTTAATGATGGTTTTAGAGCCTGGTGTAATTACTAATAATGTTAACGAGATGCTTGAGGAGAGCGGCCTCTTTTTTGCTGGTTATCCAATGAGTGTGGAAACCTGTTATCTAGGTGGTAATATTGCCGAAAATGCTGGTGGTGGTAAGGCAGTAAAATATGGAGTTACCGGTCGTTACGTGATGGGATTGGAAATTGTTACTCCAACTGGAGAAATTGTGCAATTTGGTGGTAAAAGAGTTAAAGATGTAACCGGATATGATTTAAAACAGCTGATTGTTGGTTCTGAAGGTACCTTAGGTATTGTAACCAAAGCTACTATAAAACTTCTGCCTAAACCAACACAGAGAGTAGGTTTGCTAGCCTTATTTGAAGATGTAGAAACAGCTATTTCTACAGTTCCTAAGATAATGACCGCCGGCAGAATTATTCCAACAAGTATTGAATTTATGGATAAACTTTCTGTTAAAACTTCCTGTGAATATTTAAATGAGCATTTGCCTTATCAAAAAGCAGGTGCTATGCTGTTAATAGAAGTTGATGGTAATAAGGAAGAAGTTGTTAATGCTGATAGTGAGACTATCGGTGAACTCTGCCTGGATAATAATGCAATTGAAGTTTATGTAGCAGATAATCACACGACACGAGAAAGAATCTGGAGTGTAAGGCGAAATATTGCTGAGGCTTTTAAAGTTGTAAGTCCTCATCAGAGTTTAGAAGATATTGTAGTTCCAACTGCCAATATTCCAAAATTGATGCCATATCTTGCTGATATCTCAGAAAAATATGGTATTAAGGTTCCCTGTTATGGTCATGCCGGTGATGGTAACTTACATGCTACTCTCGTTAAAAATCCTGACCACTCAATGGAAAAATGGTATGAGCTTGAAGAAGAAGCACTGCTTGATTTATATAAGGCAACCAAAGAACTTGGTGGTACAATCAGTGGGGAGCACGGTATTGGCTCCAAGCGTAAAAAATATATGGATATGATTATGGATCCAGTTGAATTACGGTTGATGAGAGGCATTAAAAAAGTCTTTGATCCTAATAATATTATGAATCCAGGTAAGATATTTGAGATGGAGTAATTTTTCATCTTTAAACTAAACAGCATTTTATTGAAAGTTATAGTTTAAAAGTTATTGATTAATAGAAAGGAGTAAATTTATGAAGCAGCTAAAATTTCCTTTCGGAAGAGGAGAACTAGAAATTGAAATAGATGAAGAAAGACTTAAGGGTATTTTGCTTTCGCGGGCTCATGAATTTGAGGCCTCAAAAAGTGAGACAGAAATTGTAAAAGAAGCAATTTCCAATCCGATCGGAAGCAAAAAGCTTTCAGAACTGGCCCGGCATAAAGAAGATATTGTAATTATTTCAAGTGATCATACCAGACCTGTGCCTAGCCAGATTACTATGCCACTACTTTTAGATGAAATTAAATCAACTAATCCTCAAGCAAATATCACAATTTTAGTAGCAACTGGTTTTCATCGGGCCTCAACTGAAGGCGAACTTAGAGATAAATATGGCGACAAGATTGTTGATGAGGTTAATATTGAAATGCACAATAGCCGTGATGATTCACAGATGGTTAATTTAGGCAAACTTCCTTCAGGCGGTGATATGTTTTTAAATAAGAGAGCCATAGAAGCAGATTTATTAATTGCGGAAGGATTTATTGAGCCTCATTTCTTTGCGGGCTATTCTGGTGGACGTAAAAGTGTGTTGCCAGGTGTAGCTAGCAAAACAACTGTGCTTGCTAATCACTGTGCTGAATTTATTGACAGCGAAAATGCAAGAACTGGGAATTTAAAAGGGAATCCAATGCATAAAGATATGCTTTATGCAGCTGCTAAAGCAGGATTGGCATTTATTTTAAATGTTGTAATAGATTCAGAAAAGAAAGTAATTAATGCCTTTGCCGGTCATAGAGAAAAAGCTCATTTAAAAGGTGTAGAATTTGTTTCTTCACTGGCTGGAGTTGAGGCAGAGCCTGCTGAGATAGTGATTACAACTAATGGGGGTTATCCTCTTGATCAAAATATTTATCAGGCTGTAAAAGGAATGACAGCAGCAGAAGCAAGTTGCAAAGAAGATGGAGTAATTATTATTGCAGCTGGATGTGCTGAGGGGCATGGGGGAGCTGAATTCTACAGGACCTTCCGAGATGCTGCTAGTGTGCAGGAAATAATGGACGATATTTTAGATCGCGGTCGGAACGAGACTGTCCCAGACCAGTGGGAGACTCAAATACTAGCCAGGATTTTACTTAAATTCAAGGTAATTATGATTACTGAGCCAGCCCAGCAAAAAATTGTAGAAGAAATGGGTATGTATTGGGCTAAAGATTTAAAATTGGCAGTAAAAAAAGCAGAAGAACTAATAGAAAAGAAAAATCCTGCAATTACTGTCATTCCAGATGGGGTCTCAGTAATAGTTAAATCAGCTGAATCCGGGTAGTCGGGGCAGATGTTTTTAGCTAAAGGGAGGCGAAGATGACTAAAGAAATAGTATTGGAAAATGACAAATTAAAGTTAAAAGTAGTTCCAGAACTTGGGGGTTCTATTAGTGAATTCTCATATTATTTACAGCCTGACTGGGTTGAGGTATTTAAATCAACCCCTGAAAGAACATTAGCAGGTAATGATTTATTTTCATTTAGCTCGTTTAATTTATTCCCCTATTCAAATCGTTTGAAAAATGGAGAGTTTAAATATCAGGGAATTAGTTATCATCTGCCAATTGATAGGCCTGAAAATGATGGGCATGCGTTACACGGTGAAACATATTTTCGCCCCTGGACTATTGAAGAACAGAGCCCGCTTAAGATTAAGTTATCATTTTTTAGTGAAAAATTTACAGATTTGCAATGGCCATTTCCTTTTAAAGCAGAAGTAACTTATCAGTTAGTAGCTAATAAATTATTGATAGGATTATCTTTAGAAAATATAGGTTTAGAAAAAATGCCTGCTGGCATGGGAGTCCATCCCTATTTTAAAAGAAAAATTACTGAACAGGATGAAACAATTTGGGTCCATATTCCTTTAAAAGGTTATTATCCAGGTGATAGTGTTATGCCTGAGAGTGGTTGGATAGATTTACCGGAAAGATTGAATTTCAATGAAAAAAGGATTTTCACAACAGAATTTTTGGATCGTTGTTTCCGGGCTAAAAATGGGGATATTCAACTGGAATGGCCGGGAACTGGCTTGAAGTTAACAATGGAAAAAGATAATATATTTAATCATATTGTAATTTATCGACCAGAAGATAGAAATGATTTTTTTGCCATTGAACCTGTTACAAATGCAAATAATAGTTTTAATTTGGCAGACCAGGGTATTGCAGATTCTGGGATGATTGAATTAGAACCGGCCGAAAAAATCACAGGGCAAATTGCTTTTAAAATAACAAATAATAAGTAAAATAAATGATCTTTCTCTAGATTAACTTAGGGGAGGGTCATTTTTTTGCTTGCTTTTTAAAATAATTAAAAAAAATTTCAAAAAAATTTTACATAATTCCTTGACAACATTATTTTTAAAATATATAATCGAACTGCGTTTAGTACAATGTACTATAAAATTTAATAAAAGGAGGAAAATATGACTGATCAAGCAAGTAAATCAACCAAAGAAAAGATAATAAGTGTAACCATACAACTTATACGTGAAGAAAAAGATGTAAAAAAGATAACAATGCGGGAAATCGCTAAAAGGGCCGACCTGGCTGTCAGTGTCATTAATTATCATTTTCAAACAAAAGAAAATCTAATTAATAAAGCAGTTCAGGCTATTATCAGTTCAGTTGTGAGAGGTGCCGCTGATAAAGCCAAAGAGACTTCCGATGATCCAATAATTAAACTGGAGAACCATTTAAAACAGGCAGTAGAATTTATAGTTAACAATCCTGGCATAGCTAGAGTATCTATCTTGAATAATCTTACTAAGGGGAGCATTGATGATAATAGCTATCAGGTATTTAACTCAATTTATGCTATTTTAAAAGAAATCTTTGGAGATAGCAAAGAAGAAATAACATTAAAAATGATGGCACATCAGCAATTAGCCACCGTTCAGGTAATGTTTTTGAGGTCAGAGGTCTTTAAAGAACAGACTGGTTTTGATTTTTTTGACGCTAAGCAGAGGGAAAGACTAATGGATATTTTGCTTAATAATTTATTATGTAATGAGAGGGGAGAATAAGTTTAAATGGATTTATGGTTAAGATTAAAGCAGATTCTGGTTACTTTATTGATAATGGGGTTGGTGCTGTTATTGCTATACTTCATATTTATCAGACCTTGGGTTTTAAGGGCAGGGGCAACTGAGAGTGAAGTAGAGAAGGTATTAAGAAGTGATAAATTAATTGCTAAGCCTGGACTTAATTATACTCAAGCTATAACTATCAATGCACCAGCAGAAATCGTCTGGAAATATCTTGTGCAGGTTGGTTATCAAAGAGCAGGTTGGTATAATTGGGACTTCATAAACCGTCTTTCCGCAGATGATTATTTTTATGAAGGAGATAAGTCAGCAGAACGTATCATACCTGAGTTGCAAAATTTGCAGTTGGGTGAAAAAATATATTTAAATCCTGCTCTTGCACTTATTGTAACTGAACTTAAAGAAAATGATACTTTTTTATTGACAGTAGAGGATAAGGGTAAGAATATTGTTAGTTGGGTCTTTAAATTAAATAAAATAAACGATACGCAAACACGGGTTTTAGTCCGCTGGCGGAGTAATCTGGGAAATAATATTGGCTTAAAATTAGCTAATCTATTGATCATTGAACCGGGTGGAGTTGGCATCCAACAAAGACAAATGTTAAAAGGTATTAAAGAAAGATCTGAAGTTGAATTTAAGACTTTAAAATAGTAAAATAATCTGATATAGTAAATAGTAATAACCAGCTGAATTTGATGAAATAGATAGGATGATCAGATTGTGAATATAGTATTACAAAAATACGGAGGTACTTCTTTAGCAGATAGTAGTAGAATAAAGAGAGTGGCTGACAGGGTAATTAAAGACTAAAACGGAGTGGGTTTTTTGATGAAAGAATATAATGTTGCAGTTGTAGGAGCAACTGGTGTTGTAGGTAGTGAAATGTTAAAAATACTTGCAGAGAGAAACTTTCCGATTAATAATTTGCAAGTGATTGCATCTGAAAAATCAGCTGGTAAAAAAATATTGTTTAATAATAATGAATATTTTGTAGAGCCGGTAAAACCTGGCGTTTTTTCAGAGGTAGATATTGCTTTATTCAGTATCGGTAGTCTGCCAAGCAAAAAAATTGTGCCTCAAGCTGTCAAAGAAGGGGCAGTGGTAATTGATAATAGTAATGCTTTTCGGATGGATGAGGGTGTGCCATTGGTTGTACCAGAAATTAATGGTGATCAACTCAAGAATCATCAGGGAATTATTGCTAATCCTAACTGTTCAACTATCCAACTAGTCTTAGCTCTAAAACCCATTTATGATAAATTTGGTATTAAGAGAATTGTGATTAGTACTTATCAGGCAGTCTCTGGGACTGGAAAAGCAGCCATCAATGAGCTTGAAGAGCAGATTAAAGATTTTAATGAAAAAAAGATAATAAAAAGCAAAGTTTATCCACATCAAATTGCGTTTAATGCATTGCCACATATTGACGTGTTTGCTGCTGATGGATACACAAATGAAGAATTAAAATTGATTAGAGAACCGCGTAAAATTTTAAATGATGATGATCTTGCGATTACTTCTACTGCTGTAAGGATTCCAGTTTTTTACGGTCATTCTGAATCTGTTAATGTTGAGACTGTTAAAGCTTTTTCTGTTGAAGAATTGAAAGAAGAGATTAATCAGATGGAAGGTGTCAAAGTTATTGATAAAATAGTTGATAATCAATATCCACTGGCGATTATGGCTGAAGAATTAGATGAGGTAATGGTTGGTAGAATTAGACGGGATAACTCACAAGATAATACCTTTAATATGTGGATTGTCGCTAATAATCTGCGTAAAGGTGCAGCCCTAAATGCAATTCAGATTGCAGAAAAACTAATTTATAGTATATAATATGGTAGATATTAGATTAGTCTATAAAAGGGGGACTTGGAAATTAAAATAAAAAATACTATTTATTTTTCTGGCAAGATTATTTTACTTGCCGTACTGATGACTGTTATTTTCATAATACTCAGTAGTTTTTTAATGCAATCTGCAGCAACAGAAACAACTCAAGCAGACGGTGCTAAGATTTTGGTTTTACTTTTTATCGTCAATTTAGTCAACATTTCAATCATCATTTTTGTTATCAAACAGTCAAGTTGGCAAGGTAGGCCTTTAATGGTCGGTCTGGCAATATCATTTTTTGGAGTATTAACATTTATGGCTCAGATTGAGGCGGTCTTTTTTTTAACTGATCTAGCCGTATTATTTGGAGCGGGGACTATTCCAGTAATTGATATACCGTTAGAGATTATAGGAGGACAGTTTGTGATAGGTCTTGTGCTTGCCATGACAGTCGTTCCGCTAGCGGTGATTATGTTCGGAAAAAACAAAAAGAATAGTTCGGCAGGTTTTAAACAATATTTAAAAGCGACATTGGCAAATAAACAATGGATCTGGAAATCAATAATTATAGTTATTAGTTATGAGTTGCTCTATTTTGGTTTTGGATATTATGTAGCTTGGCAAAACCCAGCTGTTTTAGAATTTTATCAGGGAACAGACCCAGGTAGTTTTTTCTTACAGTTAAAATATGTTTTTACGCAGACTCCACTCTTAGTTTTGGTTCAGCTATTTAGAGCCCTTGCCTGGGCAGGCTTTGCTCTACCGGTGATTCATATGACTAAAAGTAACAAACTAACTGGTACTTTTGCTACTGCATTAATGGTTAGCATACCAATGAACATTCAACATATTTTACCTAATGCTTTTATGCCAGCAGAAGTAAGTAGGGCTCATTTTATTGAGACTGCTATTTCGACTTTTATTTTTGGGATTATTCTTTTTTGGGTATTACATAAAGATCATTCATCATCCAGAGATTAATTTCTCTGGATTTTTTCTTGTAAAGCTCCTCTCCGAAAGATATAATAGATTTTGTGTGAAAAATTGATGAAGGAGTTTTTAGATGAATTATTTAATGCAGCATTTGAACCAGAACCAACAAAAAGCAGCAGAGATTTTAACTGGTCCTGTTCTGGTCCTGGCCGGAGCAGGAAGTGGTAAAACAAGAACCTTAACATATAGAACAGCTAATTTAGTTAGACAGGGTGTAAATCCAGCTAATATTTTAACTGTAACTTTTACAAATAAAGCAGCAAATGATATGCAAGATAAGATGGACAAGTTACTTGCTAAAGAAAAAACAAAAGAGATGTGGATTGGTACCTTTCATAGTATCTGTCTAAGAATTTTACGAAAACATATCCATAAATTGAACCGGAGTGAAGGTTGTCTAATTTATGATACACAGGATTCACATGATATTATAGAAGATATAATTTTTGAGTTTAAACTTAAAGAAGAGGATTATGATCCAAGGTTAGTTTTTAATATAATTCAAAAAGCCAAGATGGAGTTGGTTAATCCCGAAAGCTTAACAGCAAAATTTGCAAAAAATGATCAGCGTTCTCGCAATTATTATCAAGTTGTGGAAAAGATTTTTAGAGAATATGAGCGAGTGCTAGCTAATAATAATTCTTTTGATTTTAATGATCTTATTAAAAAAACTATAGAATTATTTACTAATAATCCTGAAATCTTAAAAAAGTATCAGAATAAATTTAAATATGTTCAGGTTGATGAATATCAAGATGTCAACCACTCTCAATATCAAATTACAAACTTACTGGCCCAACCAGAAAATAATATCTTTGTAGTTGGTGATGATTGGCAGGGAATTTATGCTTTTCGCGGGGCAGATATTAGTAATATACTTGAATTTGAAAGAGATTATCCAGAAGCCAAAATCATAAAACTAGAACGGAATTATCGCAGTTCAAATAATATTATAACAGTCTCAAATGAGTTAATAAAAAATAACAAACAGAATAAAGCTAAGTTAGCCTGGACCGATCAGGATAATGGAGCACCAATTTTTATAGCTGAAGCAGCTGATCCTTATATTGAAGCTAATTATATAGCGAAAAGAATTATTAACTTGGTGAACAATTATGGATATAGCTATAATGATATCGCAGTATTATGTAGAACGCACTACCAATCCTATTATATTCAAAGATTATTTCCTAAAAAGAGAATTCCTTACCAAGTAATCGGTGGAGTTAGTTTTTTTGATAGACAGGAAATTAGATATTTAATTAATTATTTAAAATTAATCGTTAATCCAGAAGATCAATTGGCTTTAAAAAGACTATTTACAATTGAAGTTGATGGGGTTGGAGATGTTCTTTTAAGTGAAATAAATAAATATGCCCGCCAAAATAAAATGGAATTAACAGATGTATTTGAAAACCCTACAGCTGTTCGGGGAATAGGCAAGAAAAAGGGAGCTAATGTTGTTGAATTTAAAAGAAGAGTACTTGATAAGATCTATGAATTAAGAAATCGCAAAATGTCTATTTATCATAAGGTGAAAGAACTTTATGAAGCAATTGATTTCGAGAATAATGTGCTAGCTAATTTAGAAGATCCACAAGAAAGAGTTGAGTATGTAAATTTCTTTTTTGAAGATTTAGAAAATTATCAAAAATATAACCCAACTAATTCTTTATATGATTACTTACTTGTTAATAAATTAATTGGTGGACAGGATTTACTTGAAAAAGATAAAAAAGATCAAGTGAAAGTGATGACTGCTCATGCAGCCAAGGGACTCGAATTTCCGGTAGTATTTATTGTAGCTGCAGAAGAAGATGTCTTTCCCCATCAAAAAAGTTTGGAAGAACAATTAAGTGGCCAAAATCAGTTTGCTGTAGAAGAAGAACGGCGACTTTTCTATGTGGCTATGACTAGAGCAGAGAAAATATTATTTATTAGTTTCGCCAAAACAAAAAAACAAAATTTTAGTGAACAACTTAAACAGGTTATTCCCTCCAGATTCTTATATGAACTTCCTAAGGAAAAATTAGATCTGACTAAAGTTGAGAAATTATCCAAAACACAATTGAGAATAAAAAAAGATGCTTCTATATTAGATGAAATTTAAAATAAATAATTTAATGTTGCAACTAAAAAGGGACAGCCAAACTTACAGGCTATCTCTTTTATCGTTATTATTTAACTTATATACTATTTTTTAACTTAAATGGATTAAGCGTCTCCTTCTGCTTCTTCCTCTGCCGCTGCTGCTTCTTCCTCTTCTGCATCAGCCTCAGCCTCTTCCTCTTCTTCTGCTGGTTTACCCGGGCCATACTGCTCATAGGTTAATAAAATATTTCTAAGCTCGAAAAAGAAAGTATTTGAAGAAATAGTGGACCCAGAAATTACGTCTGTTTCAGGATTAAAAGTAGTTTCCTGGGTCATACCATAATATTTTTTAAGATATTCTTCTTCCTTTAATTCTGGGTGATGATCATTTGCATCAATAGGATACCATTTTAGAATTGAACCATCAGGTGCAACAACAGCTAACATATCTTCAGCATGTTGGTAAATAATCTGTCTTACCCAGGTTCCGTGGCCAATTAATTCTCCGTCTTTTCGCAAAGGTACAAAAGGATATCTAATTAGCGTATTTTCAGGATAAGTTATTTCACCTGCTTCGTCTGCATCAACAAGTTCTTTAAGTGCGGTTTTATAGTCCTCATCTGTTCTTTCCGATCGATATTCAGTAATATATACATCATTTTCAGTTGCAGCATTATTTTCTGTAGTATTATTTTCATCTTTATTTGCTGCACCATTATCACCATTAATAGTATTGTCATTATCATTATCAGTAGCATTATCTTCAGCGCCACAACCAGCTAAAGTAAATATCAATAAAAAGACCATGAATAGGGAAAGAGCCAGGCGAATTTTATTTTTTTTCAAAAAATCACTTCCTTTAATTTTAATATTATTATAACTAGAATGCTAAAAAATATAAGTTAATAAAATTATTTTATTAAATAATGTATAATAAAAAGGATATTTTATTATTGTGTCGAATAAGTTAATAAAGGCAGATAGTTCAAACAATTCTAATCTTTCGAGGAGGAAAAAAATGAAAAAATATTTTGTGGTAGGTCTTGTTTTATTATTATTTATCAGTTTATTTGGGTTCAGTGTATTGGCAGAAGAGGTAAATAGAGGTGGAACTGTCAGGGTGACTGCAAGTAAACAGGGTGTTTTGATTAAGAATTTTAATCCTTTTTCACCAAATGCTCTGCATGCTACTTTTGGCCCCATGTATGAAACCTTAGTATTTGCTAACTCATATCAAGGAGAAATTGAACCATGGTTAGCAAAAGAGTATAGCTGGTCAGACGATCTAAAAACATTAACCTTTCATTTAAGAGAAAATGTTAAGTGGAATGACGGTGAATCATTTAATGCAGATGATGTCGTCTTTACTTTAAATTTAGCAAAAGAAGATAAGGCATTAGATCAAGCCGCGATTTGGGATCAAGGACTTGTTGCAGTAAAAAAAGTTGACGATTATACAGTTGACTTTACTTTTGATAGAGTTAACACAACTATCTTACCTCAGATTGGAAGCATCTATATTGTACCAGAGCATATCTGGTCTAAGGTAGATGACCCCTCTAAGTGGACTGGTAACGAAAATCCTGTGGGAACTGGACCATTCTTATTTGAAGAAGGTAGTTTCACAGCTCAATCATTCCGTCTAGAGCGTAACCCTAATTACTGGCAGATGGGTGCTGATGGCAAACCATTACCATATATTGATGGTGTTCAGTATATTAGTGCAACAGGAAACTCGCAAGCAGCAATGAAAATTATTTCTGGTGAAGTTGATTGGGGAACTTACTTTTTAGCAAACATTGAAAAGACTTTTGTCAACAGAGATCCAGAGCATAATCATTACTGGTTACCAGAAGGTAATATTGTATATTTAAACTTAAACAATGGTCAAGAACCATTCTCTAACAGAACTGTCAGAAGAGCGATGGCGATGGCAATTGATCAGCAAGAAATTACTACAATTATGGGATCTGGTGCAGTACCTGCAGCCAATTTTGGAGTTAAAAAAGGTTATCTTGACTTAGTACCTGACGCTGTAAAAGAAAAATATGACTGGCCTTATGATCCAGCTCAAGCCAAAGAACTATTAAATGAAGCCGGATATACACTTAATAGTGATGGTATTATGGAAAAAGATGGTCAAGAACTTTCCTTCAGTCTTTATGTGCCAACTGGCTGGACAGATTGGGTGACTGCTGTAGAGGCAATTCATACTCAGCTACTAGAAGTTGGTGTGCAAGCAAGTGTTAAACAGGTTGCCTGGCCATCACCATTTTTAGATAATATTACAAATGGTGACTACAATATGTCTATTGACTATGCAACTTCAGGTTTCTCACCATACTTCCAGTTTAATAATATCCTACCTTCAAGACTTTCAGCACCTGTAGGAGAAGCAGCAACTGGTCATTCACAGCTAAGATATATGAATGAAGAAGTTGATGAAGCCTTAGCTGGTTATTCAAGAACAGAAAGTGATAGAGTAAAAGATAAATTAATGGAAGAAGTTATCACTCATTTTACAAGAGATATGCCGATGGTACCATTATTCTTTAATCCAATCTGGTTTGAATATAGTACCAGAAACTTTACTGGTTGGCCAAATGAAGATAATCCATATACCGCACCACACACAGCTGGTATGGCAAAAATGCCTGTCTTCTTAAATCTACAACCAGTTGAATAAATAAAATTATAATGAGGCCCTCTTAGTTGGGGGCCTTCATGCTTGCATCAAGTTAGAGATTAGCTTAGAGGAGGAAGCAGATGCGCTATTTTTTGAGAAGAACAATGTGGCTTATATTTGCTATTTTTGTAGCTTTAACAATTAATTTTATACTACCTAGGTTGATGCCGGGTGATCCGGCCATGATTATCATTAATCAGTTGGATGGTTTACAGCCACAAGCGATTGATTCAATCAGAGCAGCCTTTGGACTAGAAACAGATAAATCTATTTTTGTGCAATATTGGGATTATCTTGTTAACATTAGTCAAGGAGATTTAGGTGTTTCAATTAGTCATTATCCTGCTAAAGTTTGGGATGTATTGGCAAAAGCACTTCCCTGGACAATTGGTTTAATGGGGATTGCTACTGTTTTAAGCTTTATTTTTGGTACAATGTTGGGCATTGCAATTGCCTGGAAACGAAAAAGTAAAGTGTCAGATGCAATACTTGGATTATTTTTATTTATACGTTCATTTCCTTATTTTTGGTTTGGATTAATTTTAGTTTACTTTTTTGCTTTTAAAAATCCCTGGTTTCCATTAGGAGGCGCCCATAGCATCTCAGTGACAACAGCAGATGGATGGGCTTATATTAAATCAATTATCTATCACGGTCTTTTACCAGGAGCAGTAATTACTATTAGCTCACTGGGTTATTGGATGTTGACGATTAGAAATAATATGATTAATGTATTAGCAGAAGATTATATTACTGTGGCCAAGGCAAAGGGTCTTTCTATAAATAGGATCAAAAATACCTATGCAGCCAGAAATGCAATTTTACCATCAATCTCTGGTTTTGCGATGGCTTTTGGTTTTGTAATTGGTGGTAGTTTAGTTACAGAGATGGTTTTTTCATATCCAGGAGTTGGTTTTATGTTATTCCAAGCAGTCCAGCAACAGGATTATCCCTTGTTGCAAGCAATATTTTTATTTATAACTGTAGGAGTATTAATTTCAAATTTTATAGCAGATATATTAATTATGTTATTAGATCCCAGAATAAGGGATGGTGCTAAATAATGATTAAAGACATGCTAAAACTATTTATAGAAAATAAAAAAGCAATGCTGGGTTTAATTATTCTATCGATGTTTATTATTGTAGCAGTTTTTGCCCCACTAATTGCTCCATTTGAACCAAAACAGCGAGAAGATGCAGCGGGGGAATTTCCTTTACGTTCAGAACCAACTTCCAAACATCTTCTGGGAACTACTCATGCAGGTTATGACATTTTATCAAGATTAATTTATGGAACCCGTCTAACTTTACTTGTGGGTATGGTAACAGGCATAATTACAACCTTTGTTGCCTTAGCGCTGGGTTTAATCAGTGGTTACTTTAAAGGTAGGGTAGATGATGTAATTTCATTTGTAAATAGTATATTTCTGGTTATCCCTAGTTTGCCGCTGATAATTGTAGTTGCTTCTTATATTACTATCAAAGGAGTTTTACCAATTATCCTGGTCTTATCATTAACAGGCTGGGCCTGGGGAGCAAGAGTAATTCGCTCACAGGTATTATCTGTTAGCGAAAGAGAGTTTGTCAAAGTAGCTGAAGTATTAGGTGAAAACCCTTTTATAATTGTTTTTAGAGAAATATTGCCAAATATTATTTCTCTTGTTATGGCTACTTTTTTCACCTCAACTCTGGCTGCAATCATTGGGGAAGCAACTTTAGAGTTTATTGGATTGGGTAATGTATCTGCAGTTACCTGGGGAACGATGCTTTACTGGGCACAGAACAATGCTGCTTTATTATATAATGCCTGGTGGTGGTTCTTACCACCTGGACTATTTATTGGCTTATTAGGAACTTCTTTTGCTTTAATGAATTTTGCAATAGATGAAATATCGAATCCGAAGATTAGGAAGAGGTAGATAAGATGGCTGAAAATATACTTGAAATAAAGCATCTAGTTGCTGGTTATGAAACTAGACTTGGCTCATTACTTGCAGTCGATGATCTAAGTTTTTCTCTTGCTAAAGGTGAGTTTATAGGAATAGCAGGAGAATCTGGCTGTGGAAAATCAACTTTAGCTTATGCAATCATGAGTCTTTTAGAAGATAATGGCATGATTTTTTCTGGTGAGATAAATTTCAAAGGCAAGAATCTGGTTGGTCTCAAAAAAGCTGATCTAAAAAAGATGCGTTGGGATCAGATGTCAATGGTTTTTCAATCAGCTATGAATGCCTTGAATCCGGTTTTGAAAATAAGTGATCAGTTGGTTGATGTTATGCAGGCCCATCAGAAGGGAATAAGTGTTAAAAAGGCCAGACAGAAAGCTGCTGAAATGCTGGAACTGGTTGATATTCCTGTTGATCGACTTGATGCATATCCACATCAGTTATCTGGTGGTATGAAACAGCGAGTAATGATTGCAATGGCAATGATCTTAAATCCCGATTTAATCATTATGGATGAACCTACTACTGCTTTAGATGTGGTAGTCCAGCGTAATATTATAAAAAAAATTGAAGAATTAAGGATAAAATTTGATTTCTCAGTGATTTTTATTACCCATGATCTTTCCTTATTAGTAGAAATTTCTGATCGACTGGCGATTATGTATGCTGGCAAAATTATAGAATTTGGGCAGGCACAGCGAATATATGAACAACCCGAACATCCTTATACCAAAGGCCTGATGAATTCATTCCCACCCTTATTAGGTGATTTAGAAGAATTTGGTGGTATTCCTGGAAAGCCACCAGACTTATTAAAACCACCTGCTGGTTGTAGATTTTATCCAAGATGTGAAAAAAGAATGGATATCTGTCATCAGAAAATGCCGGACTTAATTAATACAGGGCAAGAACGGCAGACAGCTTGCTATCTCTATCAGGGAGGTCATAAATAATGTCAGATCCTATTTTAGAGCTAAAAGATGTTGCTATGCACTTTCCAGTAAGCGGTTTTGGTAGGAGTAAACAGGTGGTACATGCGATGGATCAGGTTAGTTTTTCTCTGCAAAGAGGAGAGATTCTGGCCCTAGTTGGAGAGTCGGGTAGTGGAAAAACAACTACTGCTAAAGTGATTGCAAAGTTACATCAACCGACCTCAGGAGAAATAATTTTCAATGGTGAAAATATATATCAACGTAAAACAAATAAGAGAGATCTTGGTTATCGTAAAAATGTACAGATGATTTTTCAAGATCCATTTGGAGCCTTGAATCCGACACATACGATTAGATCGATTTTGGAAAGACCATTTTTAATTCATAAATTAGCTAGTCGGGAGCAGGTTGAGGCAAAGATTAAAGAAGTATTGGTTCAGGTAGGGCTTGAACCACCAGAACAGTTTATCGATAAGTTTCCCCACGAATTATCTGGGGGACAACTACAGCGGGTTAATATTGCAAGAGCAATTTCTGTTGATCCGATCCTACTGTTAGCCGATGAACCAACTTCAATGTTAGATGTTTCTATCCGAATGATAATTATGAATATGATTAAAAAATTCAGGGATGAAGAGGGAATTTCTTATCTGTATATTACCCATAATCTGGCTGGTGCCCGTTATATTGCAGATAGAATTGCCGTTATGTATGCTGGCATGATGATGGAAATTGGGCCAGCAGAAGAAGTAATTCAAAAAGCATACCATCCTTATACAAAACTATTAAGATCTGCTGCACCACAGCCAGAAAAAGGTTTTCAAGAAAGTGAGTTGACAGCAAAAGGTGATATACCTAGTCTGGTAAATCCTCCTACTGGCTGTCGTTTCCATACCAGATGCCCTCAGGCAGATGCTGAATGCAAGGAGCTCATACCCGAACTGAGAGAGATTAAGCCAGGCCATCAAGTGCGTTGTTTAAAAGTCTAATAACTTGTTTAATAGTCCAAAAGGAAGAAGTGAGAAAATGAAGAAATTAATGCATGCTAATTTATCACATGTAAATTTACAGATCAAAAGTTATCTGGAAATGTTAAAACCTGCCGAAAAAAAAGTTGCTAAATATATTTTGCAGAATGCAGATGATGTCATTCATTTTTCTATCACTCATCTGGCAAATGAAGTGGGCGTTAGTGAAGCAACAGTTGTTAAGTTTTGTCAGAGGATTGGATATTCAGGTTATCAAGAGCTTAAGATATTGCTTGCTCAACGCAATAACGGAACTTCGCAGCAGAGTGAAAGTATCTATGGTCCAATTACAGCTGAAGATGATCTTTCAGTAATTATCAATAAAACTTTTCAAATTTATCAACAGTCATTTGCTGATACGCAAAAGATCCTCTCGATTGAAGCGATAGAAAAGTCAGTAAAGATGATTTTAGAATCTAAAAAGATTTTTTTCTTTGGCTATGGTGCGTCTGGTATTGTGGCCCAGGATGCAGAATTGAAATTCAAACGAATTGGCTATCAAGTTGAAGCTATAGTTGATAATCATACCCAGAATACAATTGCACCTTTACTGAACAAAGATGACTTGATAATAGGTATTTCTGATTCTGGTAAAACAAAAGAACTGATGACATCACTTACTATTGCTAAAGAAACAGGGGTCAAGTTGGCGATTATTACTTCCAGTGCAGGTTCACCCATTGCGCAATTAACGGATACAGTATTGTTAACATCTTCAAGAGAAACTCCTTTTAGAGGTAGCGCCATAGCTTCCAGAATGGCTCAATTGGCAGTAATTGATCTCTTGTTTTTAGGAGTAGCTACTGCAAAATATGAATCAACATTTGCCGCTTTAAAGAAAACAAGATTAGTTATGCAAAAAAGTAAAGTTTGAGATTAATCAGATTTTGATATGATGGAGGTTAAGATGATGAGCCAAGATTGGGTAACACGTATTACAGAAAAAAGAAATCCAGCAACAATGGAATTAGATCAACTGGATACAGGTCAAATTTTGCAAGTAATTAATGAAGAAGACGCTGGGATCACTACTGCTGTGGCTGAAGTTATGCCGACTATTGAGATTGTTGTTGATAAAATAGTTAATAGAATGAAAAAAGGTGGTCGTTTATTTTATATTGGGGCAGGTACTAGTGGGCGGCTAGGTATTCTGGATGCAGTCGAGTGTGTACCAACTTTTAGTGTTGCTCCGGACAGAGTAATTGGTATTCTGGCTGGTGGGAGAGATGCTATTTTTGCTGCCCAGGAAAATATCGAAGATAGTAAAGAACAGGGAAGTAAGGATTTAATGGCATATGATTTAAAAGCCAAAGATACTGTATTAGGTATTGCTGCCAGTGGTAAAACTCCCTATGTCCTGGGGGCAGTTACCACAGCACATGAGATAGGTGCATTGGTGATTGGCCTGGCCTGTACAAAAGACTCTCCACTTGAAAAAAGCGTTAGTTGGGCGATTACACCGATAGTTGGTCCAGAAGTTGTTACTGGCTCAACTCGCATGAAGGCTGGGACTGCTCAGAAGATGGTCTTAAATATGATTTCAACTACAGTTATGATAAAATTAGGTAAAGTTTATTCGAATTTAATGGTTGATCTAAAAGCATCAAATCAGAAATTGCGGGAACGTTCTGAAAGAATTTTCATGACGGTAACTGGTGCTGATCAGCAGATAGCAGCTGATTATTTAGGGCGGGCTGATTATAGTGTGAAAGAAGCTATTGTCATGTTTGCAAAGGGTTGTACTCTGGAGCGTGCCGAAGAATTACTAAAAGAAAATGATGAATTTTTACGAAGAGTAATTGAATAATGGTCTATAAAAGTGGTCTGGAGGTATTAATAGAGGAAAAAATTGATCTCGTTACAGGTAAGCGGATAGGACTGGTTACAAATCAGAGTGGTTTAACCAGAGATTTGCAGAGCAATATAGACCTTTTATTTAATCATCCAGCCGTTAATTTAGTAAAATTATTTGGTCCAGAACATGGTGTCCGCGGTCAGCAAGCTGCTGAAAAGAAAATAGATGATATGATTGATCTTCTAACAGGAATACCAATTATTAGTCTTTACGGTGATATTAAAAAACCTACTCCCCAGATGTTAGCTGATCTTGATCTTATAATTTTTGATATCCAAGATATTGGTCTTCGCTTTTATACTTATCTCAGTACATTATTTTACCTGATTGAAAGTTGTGGTGAAAATAATCTACCATTAGTTATTTTAGATCGCTTAAACCCGCTTGGTAGAAGAATGGAAGGAAATATGGTCGGAGAATCTTTCCGTTCTTTTGTTGGGCTATATCCAATTCCCCAGCGTCATGGTATGACTGTTGGCGAGCTGGCCAATTGGGCTAACGAAGAGTTTAAACTAGCAGCCGACATAAAGGTGGTTAAAGTTGAAAACTGGCAGGGTGAATATTTTGATCTATTTGATTTACCTTGGATTCCTCCATCACCCAATATTCCTTCTTTTAAAACAGCATTGATATATCCTGTCACCTGCTTGTTTGAAGGTACTAATCTTTCTGAAGGAAGGGGAACTGCCAACCCGTTTGCTATGATCGGTGCACCCTGGATTAAGCCGCATTATTTAATAGACAATTTAAAGCAAAAAGAACTGCCTGCTGTAATCTTTAGACCTGTTTATTTTTCTCCTCACAGTTCAAAACATGCAGGAAAAGAATGTGGTGGAGTACAAGTATTTATTAATGATCGCAACAAAATTAAAAGTATAGAGACTGGTCTGGAAATTTTAGAGAGTATTTTTGCTCTCTATCCGGAAGAAACTGCCTGGCTTGAGCCAGAGAAGGGAAGATATTTCTTTGATTTATTGATGGGCACAGACCAGGTCCGCAAAAAAATGGAGGCTGGCCAGTCAGTGACTGAGATTACAACTGGTTGGCAGAAAGAAAGAGAAGAGTTTAAGTTAATTAGAGAAAAGTATTTATTATACTAAAATGAGGTGAGCTAATGCTAAAAGAAAGAATTGCAAAGATGACTCTTTCTGAAAAGATTGGGCAGATGTTTCAGGTCGGTTTTCCTACAGAAAAGGCAACAGATGAAGTTAAAAAATTAATTTCTAACTACCATGTGGGTGGTATTATCTATTTTAGAAGAAATATTGCATCACTTGCCCAGGTAGCTGAACTTTCAGAGACATTACAAAAAACCGCAATTGAGAGTGGTAATTTCCCACTTTTAATATCTGCTGATCAGGAGGGTGGAGTTGTTACCAGACTTAAGGGAGGCACCCATTTTCCAGGTAATATGGCTCTTGGGGCAGTTGATGATAAAGAACTAACTTCTCAAATAGGCTGTTTACTAGCCGAAGAGTTAGCTGCGGTTGGTATTAATATGGATCTGGCGCCTGTCCTGGATGTAAATAATAATCCAGCTAATCCTGTGATCGGAGTCAGGTCTTACGGATCTGATCCAGCATTAGTTGCAAAACACGGCACTGCCTTTATGCAGGCAATGCAGCAAGTAGGCGTTGTTGCTACTGCTAAGCATTTTCCTGGTCATGGAGATACAAGTACTGATTCACATCTAGATCTACCTGTGATTAAACATGCCCGCAGTCGTTTAGATAAAGTTGAGTTATACCCTTTTGTCCAGGCAATAAAAGCTGGCATTGATGCTATTATGGCTGCTCACATCTATTTTCCTACTATCGAAAAAAGGGCTGGGATTCCAGCTACACTATCAGCAAGTGTGTTAACCGATCTATTAAGGGAAGAACTTGGTTTTAATGGTGTAATTATTACTGATTGTATGGAAATGAAAGCGATAGTTGATAATTTTGGAACTGTTGAAGGCGCTGTTATGACAATTGAGGCTGGCACTGATATAGTGTTAATCTCACATACATATCAGAAACAAATAGCGGCTATCGAAAAAGTTAAAGAGGCAGTTAAGTCAGGCAGAATTAGTGAAAAACGGATAGATGCATCAGTCGAAAGAATTTTAAAATTAAAAGAGAAAAGGGTTGGTCTTAGCAAGTGTCCTCAGATTTCCTTTGCCAAGCTTGATCTAAAAAAGAATCAAAAAGTAGCCTTAGAGTTAGGTAGAAAATCGGTAACTTTAATAAAAGATGCAGCTGGTCATTTACCTTTAAATAAAGAGGATAAAATTGTTCGATTGAAATTTGTTACTGATAAAGCAAGCCTGGCAGAAGATGATAAAAAAGGTGATAATTTGCTGAGTAGAAAATTAAGAGAAAAAGGGTTTCAACTAAAAGAAATTATGCTTGAGCAAGAAAGTGCTAATTTACCTGATTTAAAGGATTATGATAAGGTCATTGTGCTAGCTTATAATGCTACAAATAGTGATTATCAGCAAAAAATTATTAATCAAATAATTGCTGAAGGTTATCCACATATTATTGTTTCTATACGTAATCCTTATGATTTTAAATATTTCAAAGATCTAAAAACAGGAGTAGTAATTTATGATGATAGTGCCTCTAGCTTGGCAGGATTAGCTGATTTTCTCAGAGGTAAAATAAAAGCAAAGGGTAAATTGCCAGTTCAATTTGGAGTAGGTAGTTATCATGGAAATTAAGATATTAACTAAAAAAGAAGAAGTTCAGGCTGGTATTGATCTATGGAATTTGAAAAACCCGAATTATCAGATTAGGCCAGAACTTATTGCTCAGGATATTTATGCACCATATAGTGGTCTTTTAAATATTGCAATTGGAACTTTTCAAGCTAAAAAAATGACAGGTTTTGTTTTAATTAAACATTTAACCGAAAATGTAGATAATAATTTAGATAAAAAACAAGGTTGGATCTCTTTAATTACGGCTGTGGCTGATAAATATTTAGAATCACTATTAGCTGAAGCAGAGATGATACTTGCAGCTCGTGGAATTAAAAATGTTCGTATTGGTGGAGATCCTCAAGCATTTTTGCCAGGTTTACCAGTTGATAGTGATGGAATAATTAAAGAGAGAATTTTACAGACTGGTTATGCAAAAGAGAGCATAGAATATGATCTTTATCGAGATATTTCTAGTTTTAAAATACCGGATAAACTAAAGTTTTTAATGAATAATGATCAACTGCAAGCAAAAAGAGTTGATCTAACTGAAGAAGATGAGCTACTTAATTTTCTCCAGGAACATTTTCCCGGACGCTGGTCTTATGAGGCAGAAAATATTAGAAGAATACCAGGTGGTCTTGCTGACTATTGGCTTCTTTATAAAAATAATAGAGCAGTTGCTTTTGCCAGGTCTAATCATATTAATTCAGCCTATCAGGGAACTAACTTAAACTGGGGACCCCGCTTTGGTGATGACTACTGTGGCTTAGGCCCAATTGGCGTAAGTAATAAAGAGCGCAATAATGGTTATGGCCTGTTACTAATGACAGAAATCATCAAAGATTTTCAGCAAAAAAAGCTTACCCAGATGGTTATTGATTGGACTGACTTAGTTGATTACTATCAGAAATTGGGTTTTGAACCTTTTGCAGAATATGAAATATACCGAAAAGAAGTGAGGTGGCAGTAAAATTGACTTTTAAAAAATTAGATCAGTTCCTGGAAGATGCAATTAAAGCTAAAGTTTTTCCCGGATGTGCAGTCGGAATTGTGGGGCCAACTGAGATCTATTATAGTAATAGTTATGGCCATTTGCAATATGAAAAAGATTCGCCAATTGTCAGTAATGAAACAATCTATGATTTAGCTTCTTTAACAAAAGTAATTGCTACAACAACTTCAATCTTACAGTTAATCGAACGGGGGAGGCTCAATCACTATGATTATTTAGGTCAATTTTTTTCAGACCTTCCCGCTGAGAAAGAAGAAATTACAATTAATCATCTTTTGACACATAGTTCAGGCTTTCAGGCCATAGTTGAACTCTGGAAAAAAGATCTGAGCTTTTCCGAAAAATTTGACTATATTTTAAATCTGGAATTAAAAGCTGAAGTTGGGAAAACTGTCAATTATAGTGACCCCAACTTTATATTACTGGGTGAAATTGTTCGCCTGGTAACAGGGAAACGACTTGATGAATATGCTCAAGAAAATATTTTTACACCTCTCGCTATGAATAATACAACATTTAATCCTTTAACAGAACTAGCTGGCATCAACAAAGAAAAAGTTGCTCCGACAGAAAAATGTGATTTAAGGAAAAAATTGATGCAAGGTGAGGTTCATGATGAAAATGCTTATTATTTTGACGGAGTCAGTGGACATGCCGGCTTATTTTCAAATTTAGAAGATCTCCTGATTTTTCTACAGATGATCTTAAATAAAGGAAAGCTAAATGGTGATACGATTCTTTCCCGACAAATAATGGATAAGTTGCAGCAGGACTGGACAAAAAATTTAAACGAGTCACGGGGACTTGGTTGGGATTTAATTAATAATTTTCGTTCTTCGGGAGGCTTATTGCTGGCAGATGGATCTTTTGGACATACTGGTTTTACTGGGACTTCACTCTGGATTGATCCTGTTCATGAAATAGGATATGTTCTGCTTTCAAACCGGGTTCACCCGACTAGAGAAAATAATAAGATCATTACTTTGCGACCCAGATTTCACAATTTAGCAGCTAGTTTACTCGAAAAAAACGGAGTTATTAGCTGATGATTGCAGGAGTAGATGCGGGTGGAACGGCAGTTAAATGTGTACTGTTAAACAATCAGGGAAAAATATTGGCCAGAACCACGGCTGGACCAGCCAATCCCCAATTAGCAGGTTTTAAAGAAGCAGCCAGACAAATAAAAAAAGCTGTTAAAAAAGCAGCTGCACTGGCAAATTGCAGCAAAATAGATTATCTAGGGATCGGTTTGGCAGGAGCTGGGCGTGCGGCTGATCAGAAAAATATGAAATTTCATCTGCAACCTTTTCCTCTGGTTGAAAACATGGTGATAACTGATGATGGGATAATTGGACTTTTTGGGGCATTAGCGGGTAAATGCGGAATTAATGTTATTGCCGGGACAGGTTCTATTGTCTATGCAATTGATGCAGAGAGAAAGATAAGGCGCCGTGGTGGTTGGGGACCCTTAGTTGGTGATGAAGGAAGTGGTTTTTATCTTGGCTTAGAAGCTATTAAGTCAGCCATTAGAGCTCAGGAAAAAGTTATAGTTAGGACAGATTTGCTTGAGCTAGTTAAAAAGTATTTTTCTTTTCATAATCTAGAGGAGGTTATACCTTATATTTATCAGCAAAGATTACCGCGAAAAGAGATTGCAGCCTTGGCTCCTGCTGTGATAAAATCTGCTGCTAATGGGGATTTAGTCTCTGAAAAAATTTTAGATGCTGGTCTTGGCTGGCTTGGCAGACAGGTGGAGAGTCTTTACCAGACTATGAGCCAGATTAGCTTGAAACAAAACAATTTTTATGAAGAGATTTTACTTACACTTAGTGGTGGTCTTTTTAAAAATAAATATTATCATGCTAAATTTTCTAATAAGATAAAAAAGAAAGTGGCTGTAAAAATTAGACAGCCTCTTTATCCAGCTGATCTGGGAGCGGCGTTTTTTGTCACTAATCATTTCGGCATAAATTTAGAGTTAAAGGATGATTTGTAATGCAAAAAAAACGTTATGTAATAGGTTTGATGTCAGGAACATCACTTGATGGGATGGATGCTGCCATAGTTGAAATAAGTGAAGAGGATAAATTAGAAATTAACTTAGTAGATTTTATTAGTCAACCTTATACTAAAACAGAGAAGGAAAGACTTTTAGAGCTCGTAAATGAGAAGACTGGACGGGTTAACCAAGTCTGTCGTTTAAATGTTAGACTTGCAGAAAAATTTGCTGAGCTGGTTTTTGCTTTATTAGAAAAGGCGGGCATGGAGGCAGCTGAGGTTGACTTAATTGGTTCACATGGTCAGACTATTTATCATGAGGTAAATGACCGGGCCCATCCAGCTAGTTTACAGATAGGTTCAGGTGCAATAATTGCTGAAAGGACAGGGATTACTACTGTTGCTAATTTTCGCATGAGGGATATTGCCGCTGGCGGAGAAGGTGCTCCACTGGTTCCTTATGTAGATTATTTGATTTACAGTCAGCCTGATAAAAATAGAGTTTTGCAAAATATCGGTGGTATTGGCAACTTTACATATCTGCCTGCTGGTGGTGAGCTGGCTGATACTAGGGGTAGTGATTCTGGCCCGGGTAATATGTTGATTGATGCGGTGGTTGAAAAAATTACTTCTGGTAAAAAAAGCTTTGATGAGGATGGTAAAATGGCTGCTGCGGGTCAGATTAATCAGGAATTATTAGCAGAGCTAAAAGAACATCCCTTTTTTGAGTTGCCATTTCCTAAATCGACTGGACGTGAAGTTTTTGGCAAAGAATATCTTGCTCAGATTATGCAGTTAGCTAATAAATATAATTTGGAGAAAAATGATCTTGTTAAAACAGTAACTGCCCTTACTGCCTGGTCAATTATTGATAGTTACCAAAGAGCTATCAACGGTCCGATTGATGAAATAATAATTGGCGGTGGTGGTAGTTACAATTTAGAACTAGTTAAGTTAATAAAAGATTATTGTCAGGCAAATTTAAGTGAGCAAATAACTGTTTTAACGCAAGAAGAGATAGGTTTTTCTAGTGAAGCAAAAGAAGCAGTAGCCTTTGCTGTCTTAGCATATCAGACTATGCAGGGCAGAGCCAATAATGTACCAGGTGCTACCGGGGCTAGTTATCCTGTCGTTCTGGGTGACATAATTCCGGGCCAGGATTTTTACCAGTATTTAAATTGGTAGTAGTTTAGAGCAGGAATCACAATAATATTATAGAAATATAAATATAACTATCAAGTAGAAGGTGATTGTAATTAAACGAAAAACTTTATTCTTTTTGGTGATTCCAATTTTGCTTGCTGGATTAATCTTTACTTTAAATGTCCATTATGGAAATCAAATTGAAACTAATTTACTGAGTTCTCTTAAGCAAACAGCTAAAGAGAACAATTATCAATTAAGACTGGGGGAAATAGAAGTTAACCCCCTCTTACGCAGTTTTCAGTTTGAAGAGGTCGTTGTCACAGATTTAGATAGTTTTGAGGTTGAATTAAATAACAGTAATCTAAAAGTTAGTTGGCAACAGATGTTATATTATATTAAGAATAGCCAATTTGATCTAATTAATGGTTTTACAGCTAAAGTAGATCACATTGACTATGCTGATTTAATCAGAAATCAAGATTTTATTTTATTTAATGCAGTGCTTGATTTTAAGGGTGAATTGACAAAAGAGATGTTAATTAATAAATCAGCTGCTTTACTTAACAATAATCAACAACTTAGTCTGACGGCAGAAGAAGCTCAATACAATTATCTTTATTATAAAAATTTTGGTTTTACTGATCAAAGTTGGCGAAAAATCAGCAGTTTTTCTGATTTAACAGTTAATGCAAATTATCAAGCCACAGAGCAAGCTTTAAAAATTGAAGATATTAAACTTCAAAATGAGATATTAGAATTAACTGGTGCCATTCAGGCAGGGCTTCAGGCCCATCAAGCAGAATTGCAGACTAATCAGGCAGGTTCGCAAGCCAAACAGGCAGAAGTAATAGAAGTGGTAAATCTGCATGGAAATTATGATTTTATGGTAGATGGGAGCCAATTAAAGTTTGGCCCAACTGAATATACAGAGGATTATAGCTTTCAGCAGATTACAATGCAGGCTGATTTTGATTTATTGTCAGGTGAAAAGGAAAAAGCGGAGTTAGTAGTAAATGATTATCAGCTTGATTTGTTTTTAGATCAAGTAGTTATCTTGCCAGCAAATAATATAAGGGAACAGTTAAGCCAGACTACTTATGGTCTTATCAATATTGACGAAAATACTGGGCTCAAGATTGATAGCTGGTTAGTTGCTTTAAATTATGATCGACCGCAAGCAGAGGTTAACTCTGAAATTTTAACACCTGCTTTTGGAGCTGAGCTTGCAATGGGAATCAGTTATGATCAAGATCCAATCTATATTTCTAATAGTAAGTTAGTGATCTCTGGTCTAGGAGAAGGTACAAATAGGTTTATTATGATGCTGGAATTATTAACTGGTAGAAAACTTCAGCGCGATGCAGAAGGTAATATTATAATTGAAGCCTGGGGAAGTTTGCATAATCTTAATTTCAAATAGGAATACTAAATCTTAGTCCTTAACATTAAGAGGAGTTGGAAAATTTGCATTCCTACAATAGATTACGTGAAGAAGAAAGCCCTTATTTGCAGCAACATGCTACTAATCCGGTAGATTGGTATCCTTGGGGTGAAGAAGCATTCAGAAAAGCTGCTCAGGCAGATCTTCCGATCTTTTTATCGATAGGTTATTCAACCTGCCACTGGTGTCATGTAATGGCAGAGGAATCTTTTGCTGACGATGAAGTAGCAGCTTTAATCAATCAATATTTTGTGCCGATCAAAGTTGATCGGGAAGAACGTCCTGATATAGATAGTCTCTATATGGATGTTTGTCAAGCGATGACTGGAAGTGGTGGCTGGCCGTTAACTATATTTATGACGCCTGCTAAAAAACCTTTTTATGCAGCAACTTATATTCCTAAGCGGAGTAAATATGGTCGTGATGGTCTACTTGAACTTTTACCTGAAATACACAAATTATGGACAAAAAGACGTGAAGACATAGAAAAATCAGCTGCTGGTATTATTGCCCACTTAGAAAATTCAGGTGGAGATAATACTAAGCAAGCAGAAATAGATTTGCAAATATTGGCTAAGGCGGCAGTGACGTTAGAAAGAAGCTATGATGAGGAGTTTGCAGGGTTTGGTAATGCTCCAAAATTTCCGATGCCACACTATCTCTTATTTTTGCTTTCCTACTGGAAAGATAGTGGTGATCAAGTTTATTTAGAAATGGTAGAAAAGACCCTGCTACAGATGCGGGCTGGTGGTATGTATGATCAGCTAGGCGGAGGTTTCCATAGGTATTCAACAGATCAAAAGTGGGAAATGCCACATTTTGAAAAGATGTTATATGACCAGGCATTACTAATTTATACTTATCTTGAAGCATATCAGGCAACCGACAATAAACTATATGCTGATGTGAGTGAAGAGATTATTAGCTATTTAGAAAGGGAAATGCTTTCTGATACAGGCTGTTTTTTTGCAGCTGAAGATGCGGATAGTGAAGGCATAGAGGGTAAGTTTTATCTATGGGATAAAAGTGAACTGCAAGAATTATTAGATGAAGCAGAAATGCAATCTTTCCAGCAAGTATTTAATCTTAAAAAAACTAAGGAGATAAATTTAACATTAAAAAATGTTAATGACTATCAAAAAATTCCGGCTCTTAAAGAAAAGTTGTTTCTGGCCCGGGAAGAAAGAATCCGGCCAGGCAAAGATGATAAAATATTGACTGACTGGAATGGACTATTGATTGCAGCTCTGGCTAAAGCTGGTTTTGTACTAAATCAGCAAAAATATATTAATTTGGCTAAAAAAGCAGTAGCCTTTATCTATGATAATCTTAAAAATAGTCAGGGAAGATTAGCACATAGTTATCGCAATGGCAAGACTAGTTCAGTAGATAATTTAAATGATTATAGTTTTTTTCTCTGGGGATTAATTGAACTCCACCAGGCAACTTTAAATAATGATTATCTTTATAAAGCTGAAGAAATAGCTGATACCATGCTAGCCGAGTTTTGGGATGAGAATAGCGGTGGTTTCTATTTTACTTCAGCTGATAATGATGAGTTGTTTTTAAGACAAAAAAATGCTTATGATGGTGCGATTCCCTCTGGTAATTCAGTAGCTGCTTTTAATTTAATTAAATTAGCACATCTGACTGATAAATTGTCTTATCAAGAAAAAGCAGAAAAAATGCTAGAATTTTTTGCAGTTCAATTAACTGAATCCCCTGTATCGCATGTATTTTTATTACTGGCAGTTAAGCATCTATTTAATCCGCTATATGAAATAACGATTAGTGGCCAAATAGATGACCCATTAGCCTTTGATTTATTGGAAAGACTAAGAAGCAGCTACCTGCCAGACTGTATTTTAAGCTTTGCTGAAGATCAGGCTAAAGAAACTAAAGTTTCTCTCTGTCAGGATTTCAGCTGTGGTAAACCAACAAAAAATTTAGATGAAATATTTAATAATTTAAACTGACCAGCAGAGGCTGGTCTTTTTTTTGTTTAAATATTTGTAATTTGAGAAAAATAGAAGCAAGGAGGTTATCATATTGCATGAAACTAAGCAGGGCTTGAGAGTCTGGCAGTTAACTTTACTTGCTCTAGGTACAGTGATAGGTGGTTCATTTTTTCTCGGAACTTCAATTGCTATTAATCAAGCTGGACCATCAGTAATCCTTGCTTTTTTGTTAGGTGGATTATTAGTATATTTAATATTAACTGCTTTTTCAGAAATGGCAGTTGCAAACCCTACCTCTGGAGCTTTTAGAGTTTATTGTGAAGATTATCTGGGTCCAATGGCCGGATTTGTAGTCGGCTGGGTTTATTGGACAGGATTAGTTTTGGCAATGTCAAGTGAGGCAGTGGCTGTTTCCTTATTTTTACGTGCTTGGTTTGAGATACCGTTACCACTTTTAGCAGCACTAGTTGTGTTAACGGTTACATTATTTAATCTACTTGGCTCTCATTTATTTATTAATATTGAGAGTGGTCTAGCTATTGTAAAAGTTTTGGCTGTTGTCGGTTTTGTAGTGTTAGCCTTTATGTTAATTATGGGCCTAGTTCCAGATCGTGAAGCAGTTGGCTTAGGTGTTTTGCCAGAAGAACAAATCTTTCCGAATGGATTAGCAGCATTTGCGGGAAGTATGTTAATCGTCATTTTCACATATGCGGGATTTGAAACTATTGGTTTTGCAGCTTCAGAAGCTATAAATCCAGATCAGACAATTCCACGAGCAATAAATTGGACTGTTATTTCACTAGTTAGTTTATATACTCTTTCGCTAATAATGTTAATGCCTTTGTTACCAACTGCAGTCTTAACTGAAGAAGTTAGTCCCTGGGTGGCTGGGCTTGTGGCCAGAGGCTTGGACTGGGCTGGATCAATAATAAATTTAGTTTTAATTACAGCCACTATTTCAACTATGTTGGCAGCAATGTTTGCATTAGGCAGAATGATAAGTTCACTTGCAAGCGAAGGCCAGGCACCTAGTTGGTTGAGAAATGTTAATGGTGGAGTACCGAGGAGAGGAATTATTTTTTCTGGCGCTGGAATGTTATCTGGTATTCTTCTGGCTTACCTATTACCAGAAGAAATATATATTTTTCTAGTCAGTTCGGGTGGTTTTGCTTTTCTTTTCACTTATCTATTAATAGTTTATACCCATTATATTTATCGGCGTAAAGAAGGATGTCCAGCAGGTAGGTGTAGATTACCTGGTTATCCTTATACCTCAATATTTACGATGCTATTTTTAGTTGTGATTATGATAACCATGCCATTAGTACCTGGCCAGGGAGCTGGCTTATTTGCTGGCTTATTCTTGGTAGGGATTACGCTGTTAGCATATTTCTTAAAAAAACGTTTGGCCTCAGGTGCACGTTCACTTAACCAATCAAAAAAGCATTATCTATTTAATTATGCAAAATATGTTTCAGAAATGGAAGTAAGTGATGAATTAAATAACAATGATAGGTAAAAAATAGATTTAATATATTGATTGGGAGGTTGTTATTATTAAAGATAGAGAATATCGAGCTGTACTTAATGGAAAGGTTAGTATTCATGATTCGGTTCAGGATATGTATGAAAACAGGCTTAGTAAGGATGGTATGAGTAATGTCTTTGATCGTTTTGATGCCCAGGAAACAATTCGCTGTAATTTCTGTTTGGATGGGGTAAGTTGTCAGTTATGTACAGGTGGTCCCTGTAGAATTTCTGAGAAAGCAGGAGTGACACTTGGTTCTTGTGGTATAGACCCTAATGCAATGGCCATGCGAGATATGTTACTCAGAAATGTAATGGGAACAAGTACTTATACACACCACGCTTATAATGCTTTCAGAACTCTTAAGTCTACTGCTGAAGGTAAAACTCCTTTTGGTATTACAGATGAAACAAAATTAAGAGATATGGCAGAAAGGGTGGGTATTGACAATACCGGAAGTAAAGAAGAAGTGGCCATTAGATTTGCCGATTTTTTAATAGATCAATTAGCTTCAAGTTATGATGATCCACCAATAATGGTAGAAGCGTTTGCACCGAAATATCGTAAACAAAAGTGGAAAGAGATAGCTCTCTACCCAGCTGGAGTTTTACATGAAATAAAAGATTCAACAGCTAGTTGTCTAACTAATGTTGATGGTGACCATGTTTCACTTGCAAAAAAAGCATTGAGAACAGGTATTGCCACAATTTATGGAGCTCAGATTGGTTTAGAAATGGTACAAGATATTCTGTTTGGAACACCTTTACCACATGAAGTAGATACTGACTTAGGGATATTGGATCCTGATTATGTAAATATAGTTTTTAATGGACATGAGCCCTGGACAGGTGTAGCTACAATTTATGCTGCTAGAAATCCGCAGGTTCAACAACAGGCGAAAGATATAGGTGCTAAAGGAATAAGAGTAATTGGTTGTATTGAGACCGGACAGGAGTTAGCACAGAGATTTGATATGAATGATGGGGTATTTGGCGGCCTAATTGGTAACTGGTTAGCTATTGAACCAGCTCTAGCTACAGGTACAATCGATGTTTTTGCTATGGATGAAAATTGCTCACCACCAAATTTAAAACCTTATGAAGAAAAATATCAGGCAACTTTAGTATCAGTTAATGATCTGGTTAGAATACCTGGTGTTGATCTTAACTTTGATTATAAGCCAACAGAAGTAGCTCATACAGCTGATGAATTAATCAGATTGGGACTTGAAAATTTCAAAGAAAGAAAAAGAAAAGGAATTGAACCTTATGTACCCCAGAAGGTGCAAAAAGCAATGGCTGGTTTCTCCCCAGGGGCTTTGTTAAATTTATTCGAAGGAAAACTAGATCCTTTGATTGATGCCATTAAAACTGGTAGTATAAAGGGAGTTGTAGCTCTGGTTAACTGTACGACTCTTGCCAATGGACCACATGATTATATGACAGTTAATTTAACGAAAGAATTAATTAAGAGAGATATCTTGGTTCTTACAGGAGGTTGTGGCTGTCATGGGTTAGAAGTAGCTGGCTTAGCAAGTCTTGAGGCTGCTGATCTGGCTGGTGAGAATCTAAAAGGTTTATGTAAACAATTAAAGATTCCACCGGTACTACCTTTTGGAACATGTACTGATACTGGTAGAATTCAGATGGTAGTTACAGCCTTAGCTGATCTGTTGGATGTTGATACCAGTGATTTGCCTGTTGCAGTAACAGCACCACAGTATCTTGAACAAAAGGCCACGATAGATGGTGTTTTTACATTAGCTTATGGTTTATACACTCATTTATCACCAACTCCACCGATTACTGGTGGTAAAGAACTTGTCCAGTTATTAACATCAGATATTGAGGGACTGACTGGGGGTAAGGTGGCCTTAGGTGATGATCCTGTACAAGTAGCTGAAGAGATGGATCGACATATAATATCCAAAAGAAAAAAATTGGGTATATAAAAAAAATATCATCTTAAAATGGTCAGGGAAAGTTGCTGGCCATTTTTTTAATGTCTAGGAATGTTTAGATTGTGGAGAAGAGTATGTTGTTAGTTTCAGTTGTAAAAGTAGATTTTGCTCAAGATGTGGTAAAGTCTATGTAGATAAATGGGTAGAAAAGCAAGTTGAAATGATTTTAGATGTAAGTCATAGACATATGGTTTTTACGATACCAGAAGAATTAAGAGAATATATTTTCTGGAAAAGAGAACTAATAAAAAATCTAAGTGATAAAGTAGCAGAATTAATTCAAAAGAGGATATAACAAAAGAGTAAAAAAAATAATATCGCTCTGGAAGTATATGAATAAAAGACAGCCCCCCGACGAAAAAGAAGAGTGGTATAAGTTTGAGTGTCCAAAATGTGGAGAGGAAGATGAAGTTCCAGGTTTTGTAATAGACGAGTTTGCAATGGGGAAAAATCTTAAACCTGGAGAGCTGCCAGGTGTAGCGTGTCCTGATTGCAATGCTAAAATGAAATTTAAATATACATTTGAAGATAATCCCTACTAAGGAAATAATAATTATCATCTATAGTAGGGGTGGCCGTAGGCCATTTTGTTAGGCGTCGGGTAGTCGAACTTTTGTAATACAGTTAGGGAGTGCTGGTACAACCCGGAAAGCCTAATCTAGGGCATCATCGTGAGGTTTTGTCATTTTAGCAAAGTACTCTTTTTGATTTTGAACCTGTCCATTAATGACAGGAGATACCAAGATAGTTAGTAAACATTTTAAGTTGATGTAAGAATTATTAGAATTATTATAAAGTAATACTTGAAAAATAAATAAATATCAGGTATAATTTAAATAAATATAGTGAAACGTTTCAATAAATTTTTGAGGATTAACCCTATAAGGGGTTGTTTTCGGATAAATTTTTAAATGTAATAAAGAAATGTTACCCAGTGGAGGGGCTTTTATTTTTTTCATAAGTGAAACGTTTCAATGATTTCATAAGGATGTGGAAACTATGGTTACTTTAAAAGATGTGGCAAAAAAGGCAGGTGTGGCTGTTTCTACTGCATCTTATGCCTTAAATAATAATCCGAAAATAAGTGAAACTACCAGGAATATGGTCCTCACCGCGGCCAATGAATTAGATTACCGTCCCAATGGTACGGCAAGGAATTTAAAAAAACAGAAGACAGAAACAATTGGCCTTTTTTTAAATGATCTGGCAGGACCTTATTATAGTGAAATAATAAGAGGGGTACAGAAGGTAGTATCAGATAATGAATATGATCTGGTAGTTTGCAGTGCTTCCGGTGGGACAGATAGTACAGCCTATAAATTTTTACAGGAAAGAAGAGTTGATGGTGCAGTAATTCTGGCTCCCAAAATTACTGATAAGGAAATCTACCAGGTTGCCAGAACACAACTACCTGTAGTAGTGCTTGACAGAAAATTGGAATCTGATTATATAAAATATGTTTTAATTGATAATGTCAATGGATCATACCAGGCTGTTACTCATCTTATAAACAGAGGTTATAAAAATATAGGATTTCTTAGTGGCCCGGAGGAATCATATGATAATAAGGAAAGATATGAGGGTTTTAGCAGGGCTTTAAATGATAATAATTTTCTTTTTGATGAAAACTTATTATTTAAAGGTGATTTTACCGAGGAAGAAGGGTATAAGGTTATATCGAAATTTCTAAAAAA
This sequence comes from Halanaerobiales bacterium, assembly GCA_016278485.1. Lineage (GTDB taxonomy): Bacteria > Bacillota > Halanaerobiia > Halanaerobiales > Halanaerobiaceae > JADQBT01. The sequence goes on along the minus strand of JADQBT010000014.1, from coordinate 33,669 downwards.
TGACATTAGTATTGATGCACTATTTGCCGCCAATGATGAGATGGCTATAGGGGCAATTCAAGCAATAAAGGAAAATAATTATCAAATTCCTAATGATATTGCAGTAGTTGGTTTTGATGATATTAGATTATCTTCATATATTAATCCACCATTAACTACTGTCCGTCACCCTAAATACGAGATGGGTACATTTGCAACTCATATGATATTTCAAATATTGCAGGGTGCTGCAACCGAATCTATTGTCTTGCCAACACAGTTAATAAATAGGGAGTCGAGTTAAAGGGGGGGTTCAGGGATAAATTAGGTTTGTTGAATTAATGAACTAAATTATTGAGGAGGGTAAAAATGAGAAAAATAGTAGCTATTTTGTTAATGTTAGTTGTTGTAGTGTTAGTTGGACCTGATGTATTGGCTGACAAAACTGCAGAAGATTACAATGGAAAGATTGAATTAATGTTACCCAAGGGTGATTATGTAGACTTTATGAAAGATTATTTGCTGCCAAAATTTGAAGAAGAATATCCCAATATGGAAGTAACTTTATCAAATGGTGAAAAGATTGATACACGTATTGCTGCTGGTGATCCACCTGATGTTTATGCCGGTGTTTTTGGATATCAGCCTGCAAAATATGCTAAAATGGGGAAAATCGTCAATTATGAGCAGTTTGCGGATCATAAACAGATCTTTGCTAATATTGCCGATAATTACATAACAAAGAATTTTAATAAACTATATTATGTTCCCTGGAATGCGACAACCCAGCTTATGATTTATAATAAAGAGCTATTTAAAAAGGCTGGTCTGGATCCAGAAGATCCACCTGAAACACTGGATGAATTTTTAACAGCAGCTAAAAAAATTGACTCATTACCGGATAGGGAAGATGGCTCTAAAATATATGGTACTGTATTCTGGAATGAAGCCCTGGCCTGGGGTGGTTGGTACTGGACAATGCTTGCCCCGACTTATTATAATTTAAACCAGGGTCAGTATCAATTGTTTAATGACTATGGTACTGACATTGTTTTTGATAAAAGTGAAGCCAGAATGGATGAGTTCTTTAGTTTTGTAAGAAAAGCACAGGAATATGCACCACCAAATATGGAGAAAAACTTTTTCTCCCGTGATATTGGTATGTGGCTACAGTTTGGTTATGGCTGGAAGGCTAATTTAGATGAAGCCGAGGGTAAACCGATGAAGATTGGTGAAGATGTAGGAGTAGCGCCTATTCCTGTTGCCAAAAAAGGAGATACCCCTTACTCTACACTTGATGGTAGGGCTTTAATGATTTTCAGAAGTAATCCGGAACAGGAAAAAATCGCCTGGGAACTGGTAAAATTTATGATGAGAGAAAAACATAATTTGGCAGCCTGTAAAAAACTCGGTCAATTACCAACATTAAAATCTCTACAAAATCATCCTTATTTCCAGAGACCAGAAACAAAGCCTTTTGTTGAACAGTTGAAAAGCACTCTGCCTAATGAACCTTATGCTGAACTCGATGATGTAGCTAATATTTTGCAGAAAGTATATGTTGAAACAGTAATTGATAAGAGTATTACACCTGAAGAGGCTGTAGCAAAAGCGGCCAGAGAAGTTAGGGAAAAAGTACTCAAGTAGAGTTGACTGGTTTAGCTAATTGCTGTCTGTAGTTCAACTGCAGGCAGCAATTTTTATAGAAAGTGAGGGGATTATGAAATTTATTAAAAACCTGTCAGCGAGGCAAAAATGGGGTTACTTATTTGTATTTCCCTGGATAATATATTTTTCAGTATTTCTACTTTATCCAATATTGCTTTCTTTTAAAAACAGTTTTCTTGATATCAACCTGCTTAATCCAGCCAACGCCAGTTTTGTTGGATTTGGTAACTGGCTAGAGATTGCTGGAGATTTTCTTTTCTGGCGGTCCATGTTTAATATTATCTATAATCAGTTAATATTTATTATAATCAGTTTTATTATTGGGCTATCTTTTGCTCTGTTATTAAATGAGGTCAAAAGTGGAGGTGCTGTTTTTAGAACTATCTATTTCTTGCCTGTAATTACTTCAATAACTGTTGCCATGATAATATTTGATTTTTTATCTGGTCCACAGGGTCCGGTTCAATCTCTGCTAATAAATCTGGGTATACTTGATAAGGGTATATTCTGGCGATTCAGTAAATGGTTGCCGATGCCCATTCTGGCAGTCTTTAATAGCTGGAAATGGTTTGGGGTTCAAACTATAATCTTTCTTGGCGGACTTAATTCGATCAACCCCAGACTCTATGAGGCTGCAGATGTTGATGGGGCAGGGTGGTTTAAAAAATTATTCTCAATAACTATCCCTTTGTTAAAACCACAGATTGTTTTTGTAATAACAATTAATATTATTAATGGACTTAAAATGTTTACAGAGGTCTATATGAACTTTGACCTCTATGGTGGTCCACACCATGCTGGTTTGACCCCGGTTATGTATTTATATGCTAAGGGTTTTGATAAGATGATGATGGGGGATGCAGCAACTATTGGTGTATTTCTGGCAGCAATCATATATATATTAACTATGATAGAATTAAAGTTATTTAATAGTAATGCAGAGGATGGGGTATAATGGCAGGAATAAATATGGCAAATAAAAAACAGGAGATTAACACACTGAATGTAAGAATGAAGAAAAGAAGAAGGGTAAAACAGATACTCGTTTATGGTTTATTAATTGTTGGTGCTTTTTTTGTCATGTATCCCTTTATCTTTATGGTTATGAATTCTTTTAAGACTGGCCCTGAGATTATGCACCACCCCAATAGCCTTCCAGATGAAATTAGCCTGCGGGGTTATATAGGTGTTTTTCAGTCACTAAATGTTTTTAGATTATTTTTAAATACTACTTTTGTAGCTACCAGTGTAACTATTATGAGTACTATATTTTCTGCTATGGTGGCTTATGGAATTATAAAAACTGATATACCGGGGAAAAAGATTTTATTCAGGATAATATTGGGCTCATTAATGATTCCTGAAGTTATATTACTGGTACCAAGGTATATGATGATGTATACATGGGAGTGGATCAATACTTATCGGGTACTGATTATTCCAGTAGCAATCAGTGCCTACAATGTATTTCTGTTAATGCAGTTTATGAGACAACTGGAAGATTCCTTTCTGGAAGCGGCTCGCATAGATGGAGCTAATGAGTGGCAGATCTTCTGGAAAATAGCTATTCCCATGTCAAAACCTGCTTTATCTACTGTTGCTATTCTGACATTTATGGGGAGTTGGAATGATTTCCTGCGACCATTATTATACATCAGGGATGAGTCTCTAATGACCCTCCAACTGGCCCTGTTTCAATTTAAAGAAGCGGTTCCCGGGCAGAACCTGGAACAGATATGGGCTGCTACAACCATGATTGCAATTCCGGTAGTAATAATCTACCTCTTATTACAGAAAAACTTTGTTAAGGCTTTTACCGGGATCAGTCTCAAGTAATTGGTGGGAGGAAATTAAAATGGTAAAGAAGCAGAAGCTTAAGAAACCTATTATTATCTTATTGGTCATATTAATATCATATAGCTGGGTCTGGTTGGAATCATATCAAAGGACAAAATTATATTATCAGAATGCACTGGAAAATTTCCATAAAGGGCGATATATCACGGCTATAAAAGGGGAAAGGGTATTAAAGGAAGACAGATCTGGCTATGTTTTTAAAGGTGGTTTTCAACAGGTTGAGACTATCTGGAGCAGTAAGTATGCATTTCCCAGGCCTGGCCTATATGCTGAAGCAAAAAAGAAGATAGATTTAATAATAAATAAAAAAATTGATATTGAGATGGGGGAAAATGCCTTTCATCAGTATTTCCGTCTTGATAACAAATATCTACCACAGATATTATTGCGGGTAGGGGATCTACATCTAAAAGAAGGAAATATTGATAAAGCCAGGAAAGCATATGATCTTGTCCGCCAGGCATTCAGTCGTAAGCAGGAGTTAGCTAAACAGGCTGAGGATAAACTGGGAAAACTGAAAACAAATAATATATAGTGAACAGGAGGAAGGTGTTAGATATATGTCAGAAGAAAAACTATTTACTAATAAATATGGTTATTTTACTGCTGATGGCAGTGAGTATGTAATAACAGATCCCAGAACTCCCCGTCCCTGGATAAATGTGATCAGTAATGGTGATTATGCCTTCATGGTATCACAGACAGGTGGTGGCTATTCCTGGAGGGGAAATGCCCAGGAGAACAGGATAACCAGGAGCTTTCAGGATTTAATCAAAGATAACTGGGGGAAATACATTTACATAAGAGATGAAGAAGAGGGGGATTTCTGGTCAGCTGGCTGGAAACCGGTCAACAGGGAACCTCAGTTCTTTGAAACACGTCATGGTATTGGTTATTCAATCCTGAAACAGAAGGTTAATGAAATAAGTAGCAGCTTGAAAATGTTTGTTGTTCCTGATAACCCTGTTGAAATCTGGCAGTTAGAAGTGGTAAATGAGAGTGATAGAGAACGGATATTAAATATATTTACTTACTTTGAATGGAACCTGGGAGTAGGACCTGATACACACCGGGAGTTTAATAAAATATTTATAGATAATAATTATGAACCTGATATTAATGGTCTACTGGCAACCAAAACCAACTGGGGATTAAAGAATGAGAAAGGTCAGGAAAATAATCGAAGCTGGGAATATACAGCCTTCCATTCTGCAAGTGAAGAGCCGGTCGCATTTGATGGGGATAAGGAATCATTTATAGGAATGTATAGAACACAGCAGCATCCTCAGGCGCTTGATAGAAAAAAACTGGCCGGGAATACCGGTCGTTTTGGAGATGCAATTGCTTCTCTTCAGAATGAAATAAGATTACAGCCTGGGGAGAGCAGGACAATTGTATATACTCTGGGAGCTGCTGATACTACAGAACAGGCAAGGGAATTGGCGGTCAAGTACAGCAATGTACAGCAAGCAGAAAAGGCGCTGGCTGGGGTAAAGAAATTCTGGCAGCCGTTTATAACTGATGAACAGATTAAAACACCTGACCAGGCCATGAATCTTATGACAAATACCTGGCTTAAATACCAGGCGATTTCCTGCCGTATCTGGGGGAAAGCCGCTTATTATCAGGTAAGTGGAGGTTATGGTTACAGGGATCAACTACAGGACAGCCAGATTTTCCTGTCAAGTAAACCTGAATTGACAAAAAAACAGATTCTCATGCATGCCGCAAAACAGAAAAAGGACGGTACGGTGCTGCACTGGTGGTTAACTATCTCCGGTGAGGGTCCAGAAACTAAATGCTCTGATGATTTATTATGGTTGCCCTTTATTACTGCCAATTATATTAAAGAAACAAATGATTTTACTATACTTGATGAGGTTGTTCCTTTTCTGGATGGAGGAGAAGCAACACTTTATGAACACTGCCAGAGATCGATTGACAGAACCTTTAAACGTTTCAGCCCCAGGGGAATACCCCTTATTGGCGAGAATGACTGGAATGACGGTTTAAGTGCTGTTGGCTGGGAGTGGAAAGGTGAGAGTATCTGGGTAGGAGAATTCCTTTATAAAATCCTGACTGAATTTGCATATATTGCAAACGGGATTAATGATAATGTTTTTGCTGATAAATGTAAAGATGTACAGGCACTTTTGCAGGAGACACTAAATAAATACGGCTGGGATGGGAACTGGTATCTACAGGCAACAACAGATGATGGTAGAGAGCTTGGTAGCAGTAGTAATGAGGAGGGCTGGATCTATCTTAATCCACAGTCCTGGGCTATAATCAGTGGTGTTGCAGATGAGCAGCGGGCACTGTCCTGTCTTGATGCGGTAGAGGAATACCTACACAGGGATTATGGTACATTACTTCTCTATCCCGCCTATAGTAAAGCCAGGGAGGACATCGGTTATATTACAAGATATGCTTCTGGTTTGAGAGAAAATGGTGGAGTTTACACACATGCAGCTACCTGGGCAATTGTTGCCTATATAATGCAGAATAGAACAGAAGAGGCTTTTGAAATTTATCAGAAAATCTGTCCCCCTAATCGGTCTAAAGAGATAGAAGATTATAAAGGGGAACCATATGTAGTTCCTGGAAACACAGATGGCCCTCAATCACCAAACTATGGACGAGGTAGCTGGACCTGGTATACAGGTTCTTCACAGTGGTTACAAAGGATTGCTACCCAGTGGATTCTGGGTATCAGGCCTGATTATGAGGGATTGATTATAGATCCTCATATTCCTGCAGATTGGGATGGATTTGAAATAAAGCGCAAGTTCAGAGATGCAATATACCATATTAAGGTTGATAATAGAGCACATGTTAACAGCGGTATTAAAGAGATTTATCTTGATGGAAAAGAGCTATCAGGTAATATTCTACCTGAACAAAGAGATAATCAGGAACATGAAGTTAAGGTAGTGATGGGGTAAAATAGCAACATATGAGACGATGACAAATGATATATTTTTATGATGAATAAAAAAAGGATTTGAATAATCAGTAAATAGGGGGTACAAAATTGGGAGATTATGTTTTTCCTGAGGATTTCACCTGGGGGTCAGCAACTGCTTCATATCAGATTGAAGGAGCCTACAATGAAGATGGGAAAGGGGAGTCAATCTGGGATAGATTTAGTCATATACCGGGTAAAATACTCAACGGGGATACTGGAGATATAGCCTGTGATCACTACCACCTCTATCAGGAGGATGTTGCCTTAATGAAAGAAATTGGGCTTGATTCTTACCGATTTTCGATTGCCTGGTCTCGTGTGCTTCCCGATGGTAAAGGTAAGGTTAATGAAAAAGGAATGGATTTTTATAAACGATTGATAGATGAACTGCTCCAGGCTGAAATTAACCCGGCTGTTACTCTTTATCACTGGGACTTACCACAAGAATTACAGGAGAGAGGTGGCTGGGCTAACAGGGACACAGCCAAATACTTTGCAGAATATGCACAACTAATTTTTGCTGAATTAGGTGACAAGGTTACACGATGGATAACTCATAATGAACCCTGGGTTGCAGCCATGGCAGGTTATGCTACAGAAGAGCATGCCCCGGGAATTAGTGATTATCAGACCGCAATTCAGGCTTCACATCACTTATTGTTATCTCACGGTTTAGCAGTTGATAGGTTCAGAGAAATGGGGCTAAACAGTCAGATTGGCATAACATTGAATTTGACTCCAGCTTATCCCTGGACAGATAATCAAGCTGATATTAAGGCAGCAGAAAGATTTGATGGTTATGTTAACCGCTGGTTCCTTGACCCAATTTTTAAAGGTAGCTATCCAGAAGATATGGTGGAATTATATCAGGATAAGGTTGGGGGATTCCAGAAGAACGAAAGTGATCTGGAAATTATTGGTAATAAGATAGATTTTCTTGGTATTAATTACTATACACGAGCGGTAGTCAAAGCTGATGGAAAGAATAATATTTTTGGTTATAAAGAAGTAAAACCTAAAGGTAAAGAATACACTGCTATGAATTGGGAAGTATATTCAGAGGGCTTATACCAGCTATTAACACGGGTACATAAGGAGTATACCTCAATCCCACTATATATTACTGAAAATGGTGCTGCTTTAAATGATAAGATAGATGATGATTGTAAAGTTCATGATAATATAAGGATAGACTATTTGAGAGATCATTTTAAAACTGCCCACAGATTAATTAAAGAAGGAGTACCTCTAAAGGGATATTATGTCTGGTCTCTAATGGATAATTTTGAATGGGCACTGGGTTATAGTAAAAGGTTTGGGTTAATCTATATTGATTATGAGACGCAGCAAAGGATACTTAAAGATAGTTCATTATGGTATAGAGAAGTAATTGAAAGAAATGGTTTGAAAGGATAATTAATGCACAAAAATTTTTCGCAAGTTTACACCACCCTTAGGGGTGGTTTTTTTTTGTTGTATAGGAAATTGCATTTGAAGGAATGGGGATAACTTTGTAGAAAGATAAAAACTATTATGAATAAATAAGAAAGAAAAAATTAAATCAAAATCAAAAATATACTAAGAGCTCATTGGCTCGAGTTTAAAGAAAATTATTTAGCTAAAAAAGTGACTGAGAATATGAAAAAAAGACAGCCCCCCGAATAAAAAGAAGAGTGGTATAAATTTGATTGTCCAAAATGTGGAGAGGAAGATGGAGTTCCAGGCTTAGTTCTTGGCATAAATTACTATTGTTAGGCTATTATCGACTGTGTATAATTAATTGTAATAGAAGGAGGAATTGTTAATGTTTTCAACTCTACGATACCTAGTTGTTGTTTCTTTTGTACTCATCTTTTTAGTCAGTGGAATTACTTCTGCAGAAACTGTGCATAGGGTTGAAAATGGTGAAACACTCTTCTCTATTGCCTTAGCTTATGGAGTCAACATGGAAGAGATAATCTCAATTAATCCGCTTCATACTCCAGATAAAATCTATGTAAAACAGGTATTAATTATACCTGATGTAATTATGCCTGATGAGAGTATACCTGATACAAGTTCTCCTAGTGAAAGTGTACCTGATGAAATTATGCCTGATCAGAGTATACCTGAAGAGAGCATACCTGAAGAAAAAAAGATATATAATGGGCCAGATTATCACAAAGAATTTTCAGATATATTTCATTTGCAGGGTAAGACAGATGATTATAAAGTAGTATTAACTTTTGATGATGGTCCCGATAATGAATATACACCTGCGATCTTAGATGTACTAAAAGATTATGATGTCCCAGCTACTTTCTTTTTAGTTGGTAATAGAATGGATAAATATAATGAGGTAGTCACAAGAATTATAGATGAAGGTCATCTAATAGGTAATCATACCTGGTCTCACACTAATTTAACAAAAATATCAATAAAAGATGTGGAAGAAGAAATAGCTAAGACAGATAACTTAATTAATAAATTTGCGCCTACTGAACAATCATTAATACGCGCTCCTTATGGTGCTATTTCAGAAGAAATCCTTTTAAAAGCCAGAGAAATGAATTATGAAATGATTCACTGGTCAGTAGATTCACAGGATTGGCTTGTCCAGGATGTTGATCAAATTTTAATTAATACATTAACAAATATAAAAAAAGGGTCAATTATATTATTTCATTCAGCTGGTGGGAAAAACGAAAAACTTGCAAATACTGTAAAGGTGCTTCCAGAATTAATAGATACTTTGAGAATGGAAGGTTATTCTTTTGTTAATTTGGATGAATTTTTGGCAGCAGATGCTTAGGTGGGAATTATAAATGAAAAATAAAATTTGTTGGATTTTGATAGTTATGTTCTTATGTATAGTCATCAGCCCGATTGCTAATACAACGGTTTATGCAGATAATCAAGATAGGCAAGCTCTTATTAGTTCGGCTAAATATGCGCTTGCCTTATTTGTCATCGCCAAATTAGGAGGAGTAATTTTTGATGATGATGAGCAGTCACCGTCATCTCAACCATCCGCCCCTCAGGCGCCGTCTTCTCCTTCGTCACCTTATCAATCTAGAGATAGACAACTTACTGGTAATTTAGCAGGAAAAGTGATAGTCATTGATCCCGGACATGGAGGTTATGATCCTGGAGCGGTTGGGAGTGCGGGCATAAAAGAAAAGGATTTAAATTTAGATGTTGCTCTGATGTTATATGATATTTTGCAGTTGCGTACTGATGCGAAATTATTTTTAACTAGAAGTACAGATAAATTTATTACTCTTTCTAATAGAACTCAGCTGGCCCGGCATAAAAAAGCTGATGTTTTTTTAAGTATCCATCACAATTCTGACGTAATCGGAGAAAAACACGGTATTGAGACTTATGTTCATCATAACGCTTCCCAATCAACCTGGGCGTTAGCTGATCATATTCAAAGATCATTAACAGCTAGTCTAGGATTTGTTGATCGAGGTATATTAGTTGGTAACTTTCAGGTAATTAGGCAGTTAACAGATCGGAATGCACTTTTATTGGAACTAGGCTATCTTTCTAATCAATCTGAAGCTAAATTGTTAAACAAAACTGTTACAAAACAAAAAGCAGCCCAGGCAATTTATGAAGGAATCATAAGATATTTTAATACTCAAAAATAATTTGTAACTTCTTTATCCCTTAATACATATTATAAAATAAAGTATGAGAAAGGGGTAAAGATATGGGTTTTAACGAAGGGCAACACCACAAAAAGCCTAAAGGAAAATCTTGTTGCAGACAGTTATTATTTGTGGAATTTGAAGTATTATTTGAAGTAGATGCTGTTATCGATGAAGATTCTATTGAGATTATTCCAATAGATATCGATGATGTTGATGGATTAGATGATTTAGAAGAACTTGCTTAAAAAAATTAGGCAATAACGGGTATGGGGTTAACCCCATACCCTTCACTTAAAAATTAGGAAAGGAATGATGTTTGTGGGAGATAAGTCCGGAAGTACAATCTTAATAATATTTTTCTTGCTTGTTATCTTCAGTAAGTATTTTAAATTACATAATGATAATCTAGCAGATAAACACAGAAAGAAAAGTAGAGGTCGGAAAAGTGGAAAAGTAAGAAAAAAGTTCAAAAAACATTATGAAATAATTTCTTCGGAACCAATTGATGCTAAAGATTTAAACATTGGTGTTAATTTAGGAAAGAAATGAAGACAAAACCCTCCTGCAAGTTTGTAGGAGGGTTTAATAATATATAGGACTTAATTACTTTGATTTTTTTAGCGAAAAAGAATAAGGAAGGGAAATCACTCTTTTTATTGAACATAGTATGCAACAGATTAAGGCATATTAATATTAACTAAGAAAATATAAGGAGTGATGTTTAATGAAAAAGTTTTCATTAAATGACTATCTGGTTGAACCAGAAGAGAAGGTTGCTAAACGGGTAATTTATAATGATGACAATGTTCTAGCTTTTGTTTTGAATATTGCGCCGGGAGAATCACTACCCAACCATACTCATTTTGAGTGTACAGTACTCTTACAGGCTATGAGTGGAACAGCTCAAGTTAATGTAGATGGTAAGCCGGTAGCTATGCAAGAAAACGACCTAATAGAGATTGATGGTTCGGAGAAAATGTCTGTTGATAATACAGGAAACAAAACATTAGTATTATATGTAAACATTTCTCCTCTGCCACCTGCAGAAAGATATAGTGTTGACGCTGATCTATAAAATATGATTAGAATAAAAGTTACAGGGGAAGCTTCTCCTGTAACTTTCTTAACTTATCATTGAAATATTGGCTAAATTTAAATAATATCTGGAAAATTAATATTTGTATTTTTAGCAAAAACCTGCAATTGTCCGGTTGTATCCATTTCAGCCAATAAAACTTCTTCAATATTTTCTAAACCAAATGCATTAAGTTGATTATTTAACCAGCCTGGACTTTTATCAATTCTTTTCCAATTATCTTCTATTATCTGGCCATCAATAATAATTGGAAAATTAATATTTTCTGGTCTGCTTGTTATGCCAAGTTCTTTTGGCTGCACAGGTCTTGCTTCAGATTTAGGTATGATAGAGATCTTTCCACTTGGTTCAATTATTACAAATTGAATATCTGCTATATTTTGATAACCTTTTGTCCTTAATTCTGATTTTAATAACGGAATATTCATTCTTACTTTTTTAAGATTTTTTTCTAATATATTACCTTGTGCTACCAAAAGAACTGGTTTAGTATCTAAATTATAGAAATATTTATTTAAAGAAAGATAGCCAATTAAAATAGTTGTCAATACGATAGTAAATATCCCAATAGTAGCTTTAGATGTTATCTTATAGACTAAAGGTTCTGCTGCGATGTTGGCTAAAATCAAGATGGCTGCAAGATCATATGAAGTCATTTCTACAATTGATTTTTTACCAATTATTCTAATGCCAGTCCAGCTTACAAGAAACATGACAATACATCTTATAATATAAAAAATGATCTACATTACCTCCATATCAGGGTTCAGGCACAATTTTAATATAATTGCTCCAGATATTTTCTAATATTAATATATCTGATAAAATCATACCCTGGTCTTCAGCTTTAATTCCAGCTGCAAGTTTATTGATTGTATTTGAGAGGGTTAAATATTCTTCAGCACCAAAATTAAATAGTAAAATTTTTTTTGCATTTTGCCATTTCTCTTTTAGTTTATCGTTAGCTAAATCTGCTTTCTGCCAATTTTCATCTCTTGCATTCTGCTCAATTTGATTAATTATGTTCATTATCTTTTCAGAATATACTTGATTAAAGACTGAAAAATATAGAGTAAATATAATTATAATTAAAATAACTAAAGTCAAGTCAATATATTTATTTTGCAATATACCACCTCATTGATCATATTGGGGTTCTTCACGTTTAATATATTCTAGTCTTGAATTTAAAGTTTCCACTATACCCTGTTGAGAAGAGCTAAGCTTTCTAAACATTTGTTGAGCTTTTTGATCATCAGTTTCAAGTGAGTAAGTCTTTAGGTCTGCATAGACAGATTCTGCATTCGCAATTGTTTTCTCTAAGTTGCTCTTTACTGTCATATCAATTTCCTTTCTGACAATATTTAATTATAGTTTACCCATTATAATTTAAATAATTATGGAAACATTTACAATACATACTATGCTTTAGTGTAGTATGTATTTTTTTTGTTATCAACTATAGTTACTTGTCCAAATTCTCATTATTAGTCTAAAAAAGCCAACGGATTTACTCCGCTGGCTCAATTATTTTAATTACTTACTATATCCACCAAATCCTCCACCAAGAACGAGAAGGATTAAGATTAAGAAAATAAGAAAAGGACCATCTCCATAACCTTTACCATAATCACCCATGAAATATACCTCCTTTACAAAATTTCCTATAAATAGATTATAGGTTATATAAAATTATATGAGGTCTATAGTAATTTTGTTACAATGCGTTTTGTAATGGTTAAACTTAAAAACTTTTATTTTACACAATTTGAGCATAAGTACATAGGATAATCATAACTGGGCTATTTCAAAAAAGTGTAAAATGATCAGAAAGGATGAAACTATGGAGACATATTTACAGTCATATAATCTAATTTGGGTAGGTTTACTGACAAGTTTAACAGCAGGATTAGCAACAGGTGTAGGGGCGATTCCTATATTATTCACAAAAAATATTAGCAAAAAATTTTTAAATACTATTTTAGGTTTTGCAGCAGGTATAATGTTAGCAGCAACTTCATTTAGCCTCATCATACCAGCAATTCAATATGGTGGAGGAGGAGTTAAAGGAGCTGGGATTGCTTTAGTAGGAATTTTAATAGGTGGAATTTTTCTTGATTGCATTGACAAATTTTTTCCCGATACAAACTTACTTTCTAATTCTATTTCTAAAGATTCTAATCTTCGTAAAGTCTGGTTATTTGCTTTAGCAATAACATTGCATAATTTTCCTGAAGGTCTTGCAGTTGGGGTGGGATTTGGAAATGGAGATATTTTAAATGGATTAAGTATTGCAACAGCTATTGGTCTGCAAAATATTCCGGAAGGTTTGGCTGTAGCATTACCATTTGTGCAAGAAGGGATTAATAAATGGAAAGCATTTTTAATTGCGGTAATGACTGGGCTAGTTGAACCTTTAGGTGGCTTATTGGGAGTAGGTTTAGTTAATATTTCTAGATCAATACTACCTTTTTGTCTTGCATTTGCAGCCGGAGCTATGTTATTTGTAATAAGTAACGAAATAATTCCTGAAAGCCAACAAAGTAATATTCGTGGTAAATTTGCAACACATGCATTATTAATAGGGTTTGTAATAATGATGTTTTTAGATAATGTATTAGGTTAAATCTCGGATAGTAAAACATATAAAACATATAGAAAATATAAAATATTAATCAGGGCCAGACTTAAGAAATATAGTCTGACCCTTAAAGTATTACTACTATGATTGCTGGTTATCGCTTTGTTGTTGTATTTGTTTTTTTACATTATACTGTGGTTCCTGTTGTTCAACATAATTTACTCTTCCGGCAAAGCTATTAATCATAGAATCTAGTTGATTTTCAAAATCGGAATACATTTTTTGAGCATTTTTATCCTCAGTTGAAAGAGAAAAAGTTTCCATGTCTGCTTTTGCACTACGTAAGGAAGCTAATGTTTGATGAAGTTTCTTTCCGATAGTCATAAGATCACCTCCTTTTTCATTTCTATTAATTAGTTATTTCCATAATAGTTAAATTTAATTATGGATTGATATATTATTTTTTAATAAACATAATATAATAGAATATATTTTTAATTAAAGTTAGTATTTTATTATTAATAAAGGAAAAGGAAAATTGGTGGACTAGCAATTAATAAGAGAGGTGGTTTAGCTATGAAGTTTTTTCTGGTAGTTTTTCTATTATTTGTTTTACCGTTAAATGCCTATGCCCATAGGCCGATAGATACTTCTAATGCTGCGACAAGGGAGGATCCTATAGTAATAGAAGACCATAAAATATCCTGGGCGGCATACAATAAGTTAACAAATGTTAATGATGTGGATTATTATAGACTAACTTCAGTAAAAAAAGGAGAAAGTATATTTGCTTCAATGTTGGTCCCTAAAATCGAGAGATTAAAGAGTTTTGATCCAGTTATTGCAGTAATTGGTCCTGGATTAGGTAAAGAAACGGATGATATAAAAGAGGAAACAATTAAAAATTTATTGGTAATAGATAAGGGTGAGGGCTTTATAATTAAGAAAAACGACAATAAAGATGAATCATTCTTTGAGCCATTTACCCAGACAAGTTATTGGAAAAAACAAGAGTTAGAAGTGGTAGCACCTGTTGCTGGAACTTATTATATAACAGTATTTACTATTAGCAATAATGCAGATAAGTATGTTCTGTCAATAGGGAAACTAGAAAAATGGGGTATAAAAGATTTAGCAAAGATGCCTGGTATCTGGTGGCGAGTTAGAATGTTTGTAGAAAAGAGAATATCAACATATTTAATTACAGGAATAATCTTTTTGCTATTTTTATCTTTAATTTATCTAATTACAAAAAAATTCATTTTTTCTAAATTCTAGCTTTAATTGCTTGTCCGGCCATATATCCTGTAGAAAATGCTGCTTGAAGGTTATATCCACCTGTATCTCCATCAAGATCTAGAACTTCTCCTACAGCAAAGAAATTTGCTAATATACTTGATTCCATGGTTTTAGGGTCAATTTCTTTTAAACTTATTCCACCTTTAGTTACCATAGCTACATTAAAACCACCTAATCGTTCAACAGTTAGTGGTAAGGCAAAAAGTAACTTTGCAACCTTTTTTCGTTCAGCTTTTGTGACTTGCGCAGAAATTTTGTCATTTTCTATACTCGCTGTTTCTATAATTTTAGAGGTTAGTCTGTAGGGGAGAGGTAATTCTTTCAGTAGATTTTTAAATAACAGTTTGCCATTTAATTCTATCTTATTTGCTAAATCATTATCTAAGATAGCTTCATTTTTTGCATCGATTAACTTAAGTTTAATAGTATCTCCTGCATCGATATATCTAGAATAATTTAGGATACCAGGACCTGATAGTCCTTTGTGAGTAAAGAGTAGATCTCCAGACCATCTTTTTAGCAGACTTCCTTTACGCCAGAGAGATATTCCTACTTCTGACAGAGAAATTCCAGCTAGATCAGAGAATTGATAGTTCTCTATATAAAGAGGAGTTAATGAAGGTTTAGGTTGATTAATAGTATGACCTAAAGATTTAGCAAATTGATAACCATCTCCAGATGAACCAGTCACAGTATATGATTGTCCACCTGTAGCTAAAACAAGATATTCAGATACATATTCATTTTTATTTGTTTTACTTATGAAGTTTTTACTATCTTGAGAAAATTTAATCTGTTGAACCGGCTCACTATATTTAATTATTATATTTTTTTCGCTACATGCTTGCAAGAGGACATTCAAAATATCTTTAGCCTGATAAGATGCAGGGAAAATTTTGCCTTGATCGGTGGTAGAAAAATCTACTCCTCTTTTTTTAAAGAAATTTATAAGATCTTTATTGTTAAATCCGTAGAGAGAAGATCTTATAAATTTATCATTTTCACCATAATGGTTAAAAAATTGTTTTATGTTGCCTGCTTGTGTAAGATTACACTGGCCTGAACCAGTTATTAGTAGTTTTTTGCCGGGAGTAGAGTTTTTTTCTAAAATAATGACCTTTTTATTTTTTTTACTAGATTGGATAGCAGTAAATAGACCTGCAGGCCCTCCCCCAATAATAATAACATTTGCATTCATATAGATTACCTCTTTCAATCTTATATTTTAATAATATATTTTAAACACTATTATGATTATATGTTATTTGACTATATATATAAAGCAAATTAAATAAACTATCTAATGGGATAGCTGGGGCTATCCCTAAATTTATGAAAATCAATAAAAAGCATTGAATAAATGAATATATTTAATAATAATATTGATGATATCCATTTAATTATTAATAAAATAAATTAAATTAATAAAAATATTAAAAAAATCAATAATAATGTTGACATAATTAAAATTTTATAGTAATATATAAATAAAGTTAATTATTACTATTTGTTGAGGAGAGAAACTGATGGCAAAAAAAATAAAGATAAAAATAAAAATTAACAAATTCTATCTACCTATTCCAGCTCTCCCAGTTGGATTTATTGAAAGTTTAGTTAAGTTTTCTTATAAACTAGTTGGAAAACATATAGAGAATGAAGTTGGTTTTAAAATTGAGATTGAGGAAATAAACAGGATTTTTGCTGTATTAAAAAATGAGGATCCTTTTGAAATTGTTAATATAGATGTTGATGATGGTGATGATAAAGTATTTGTGAGAATCTATACTCGTTAGGAGGGTAAAAAAATGGCGAAAAGAGCAATAGGACGCTGTCCTATCTGTGAACATGAACTTAAAGTAACAGAACTTAGTTGTAATCATTGTAAAACAGTGATCAGTGGACAGTTTGAGTTATGTAAGTTTTGTAAACTTGACGAAGAACAGCGGTATTTTATCGAAATGTTTTTAAAAAACCGTGGAAGTATTAAAGAAATGGAAAAAGAACTTGGTGTATCTTATCCCACCGTTAAAAACAAACTGGAAGAGGTGAGGAAATCTTTAGGTTTCCTGGAAGACGAAAAACCTAAAGTAAATAAAAAAGAAATATTAAATAAATTGAGCCAGGGAGAAATAACCAAAGAAAAGGCGTTGACACTTTTAACTGAATAAAAATAAGAGGAGGAAAAATAATGACTAATAATGAAGAAAGAATGCAAATTTTAAAGATGATTGAAGAAGGAAAGATCAATTCAAAAGAAGGTTTAGAGTTGCTTGAGGCTATTGAAAATAGGGATGAAGAGAAACTGATTAAACCAGGTAGTTCTAGTTCTGCAAAATGGTTGAAGGTTAAAGTAAGAACAGAAGATGACAAAGCAAAGGTGAATGTTAATATTCCAATTTCATTAGTTGATGTGGGTTTTAAAATTGCTAAAGCCTATACACCGGAATTAAATGCTGATGAGTTAAAAGACATTGACTTTGAAGAGATTATTAAAGCAATCAAGGACGGTGCCGAAGGAAAAATAGTTGATGTTTATGATGAAGAAAGTAATACAACAGTTGAAGTTTATGTTGAGTAGGTAAAATAAGTTAGAATGATAAAACCGGGAGCTAATGCTTCCGGTTATTTTTATACCTACTATTATTTATTGCAATTTAGTATTATCTAATAATTAACTTGACATACATTGAAGTTCTAGGTATAATAATATTATTACATAGAATTTCTAGGTATTGGAGGTCCCTATGGATATATCAAAGGATTTAATTGCTGCCTCGGCCACACCACTCATTCTTGCTATTTTAAAGAAACAAGATAGTTATGGATATGAAATAATTAAAAAGATAAAAAAAGCTTCTAATGATGAGATCGTTTGGACAGAAGGAATGTTGTATCCGGTATTGCATAGACTAGAAAAAAACAATTTTATTAAATCTTACTGGGGAAAATCTGAAACAGGGCGTAGATGTAAATTTTATTATTTGAAAGAAGAGGGGCTATTAGAATTGGAAAATTATAAAAAGCAATGGGAAGTAGTTCATTCTACTTTGTCTGCAGAAATTTATGATGATGATGAATAAAAGGAGGAAAACAATGTTTGATTTAGAATTAAATATAACTTCCTGGTCTGATTATTTGCGTTCTAGTGGTAAATTGGATGAATCTGATGTTATAGAACTAGAAAATCATCTACGAGAACAAATTGATGAATTAACAGAGAATGGACTCAGTGAAGATGAAGCCTTTTTAATTAGTGTCAAGAGATTAGGAAATGTTAATCTGATATCAGAGGAGTATTCTAAAGTAAATACTGATACTTTGTGGAAACAATTGTTAATTGATCCAGTTGATCCAGATGCAAAGAAAAAAAGCCGGCGTGATATCTTATTAGTTGTTTTATTTTCTTTATTAGCAGGTACAGTTGCCAAAATACCTACTTTTTTTGGTCTGAATATGGATAGTGTTGTTTATTTTAGAAATTTAAGTTTTTATATATTACCATTCATTGCATTGTTTTTCATTATAAAGCATCATGTTAGTAAGAAGCTGATAGGGTATATTACAACAATATTTGTTTTAACGGGGGTAATTATAAATTTGTACCCTTCATATGACCCCAATCATACAGCAATGTTAACAGGAATACATCTTCCTATTATGTTATGGTTAGTCACGGGAGTGGCCTATCTAGGTGACAAGTGGAGGACTAAAAAGGGAAGAATGAATTTTATACGTTTTACAGGTGAAAGTGTAATCTATGGTAGTTTGATTATGTTGGGATTAATGGTTTTGATGATGTTTATTTTTGCTATTTTTGAATCGATAGCAATTGATGCAGAAGGCTTTTTTGAGAATTATTTTATTTACTATGCTGGAACTGCTGCTGCTATAATTACTGTTTATTTAGTTGAAACAAAAAAGAGTATAGTAGAAAATTTTGCTCCGATTTTGGCCAAAATATTTAGTCCGTTATTTTTAATTGTCATGCTAACTTTCTTAATGGCTATTATTTTTACGGGAAATAGTCCTTTTGTTGAAAGAGATTTTTTGATTGGTTTTGATTTAATGTTAGTGTTAGTCTTGGGTATGGTTTTATATACAATTTCTGCCAGAAATATTTATGATAAAATTAATATATTTGATTATTTGAATACAGCTTTAATCGTTGTAGCAATAGTCGTAGATGGTGTTGCCTTATCTGGAATATTATTTAGATTGTCAGAGTACGGAATTAGTCCAAATAAGCTAGCTGCTCTGGGTGAAAATGTTCTGTTATTAGTTAACCTTGCTGCACTTCTATGGTTATATATTCGCTATTTTTTGAAAAAGATAGAATTTGAAAAAATTGAAATATGGCAAACCGATTATTTGACAGTTTATGCAATCTGGATGGCTATAGTTGTGTTTGTATTTCCGGTAGTTTTTAGGTTTAATTAAAAAAAGGAGAAATCATTATGAATAATAAATCTAATGTTTGTAAGATAATCAATTGGATATTTGGCGTAGCTTTCATTGTGATCGGTGTATTGAATCTGTTTTTGGTGCACCCCGTTCCTGGTATTTTTTACCTTCTTCTTTCTTTTCTTTATTTTTCTCCAGCAAATACTTTTCTCAAGAAAAGGTTTGGTTTCTCGATTCCAATTGTAGTAAGAATCATCTTGGGTCTTGCTATTCTCTGGGGAACGTTAGCTGTGGGTGACCTTGCGGAAATGTTTGGGCTTTAGGCTAGAAAAAAATGGTATCGAATACGGGAAAAAGCCACGTTCGGTACCATTTTGATTTTGTTGAACAACAGTTCTTTCCTATAAGGTACAATTTTGCTGGTCCAATAAGGGGGTTTTTATGACTAAATTAGAGCGGAGACTATTATTTAATGGGAAAATCAATTTACCTAAATTTGTGGGGCTTTTTTTAGCTTTATTTGGTATTAATTTGATTGGAGAGTTATTTAAGTTATTTAATATATCTGCAAACTCGTTTTTGGGTCAAATTTTAGTTAGTGATTTAAAGAAATGGTTTCTAGCTGCAATCATTATAATAATTGTAATATCGTGGGAAAAACGACCTCTTCGATCAATTGGAATTAAAAAAACTGATACAAAAACAGTGATTTTGGCTATTGTTTTTGGGGTTATTTCTGTGGTGGTAGGAATATTATTCCTGGGAATATTATATAGTTTATTGGGTTTGAAACAACCTAATATGCTTTCATTAGTTGGAGAATTACCTTTAGCAATAAAATTACTAACCATTACTACCGCTGCAATTACAGAAGAACTATTTTACCGGGGCTATTCCTTGGAAAGATTAGGTGGAATATCTGATAGTTTTCTACTGGCTGGATTTATTACAGGTTTAATTTTTCTTGCAATTCATTTTCCTGCCTGGGGGTTAGCTGGTGCTATACCACAGTTCGTTTTTACTATTTCTTTGATAAGTTTTTATCTTTACAAAAGAAATTTAATTGGATGTATAATAATGCATTGGACGATAAATTTTTTAATGCTTATAGTTTTACCTACTTTGGCTTAAAAAATATAAGTAAACAAACTGGATCATATAAAGACCCTTAAAAGGGTCTTTTGTTTTTTTATAGAATAATTAGGATAATAGACAAATAGAGTTAGATGGTAAAATGAAAATAGAGCCTTTCCTCAGCTTATGAGAATGAGAAGATTTTTAATACATTAGAGAAGGTATTAGATAATTTCCCTGAGCAAAATAGGGATGAAAGGAGATGTGTGAAATTAGTTCAATATATTTGACTAAGAAACAGGCGAGACAATTTATATTAGCATATCAAGGATTACTTCCAGTTAGGAAGCTAAACGGCAAAAAAGGAATTTTAAATTATATTAAAAAGGTAGGATGTATTCAATTTGATCCTTTAAACAAAGTGGGGGAAAATCCTCATCTGGTATTGCAATCTCGGATAAAAAATTATAGAAAACAGATGCTTGAAGAATTGTTATATGATGAACGAAAATTATTGGATGGCTGGGATAAAAACCAGTCTATATATTCTGTAGAGGACTGGCCTTTTTTCAGTAAATATCGTAAGAGGGCTTTTCAGCGATATTCCAATAAAAAGGGTGTTAAGGAGGTTTTGCCTGCTGTAAGAGATTTACTACATAAAAAAGGACCTATATCTTCCCTGGATTTAGATTTTGATGAAATAGTTGACTGGTCCTGGGCACCAACAAGGGTTGCTAGGGCTGCATTAGATAGTATGTATTCTTGGGGAGAATTAATAGTACACGAGAGAATTGGTACAAGAAAGGTATATGACTTTAGTAAAAAACATATACCAAATAAAATAATATCGTTAGGAGATCCTAATGAGACTGATGATAGATACTATGACTGGCATGTAAAAAGAAGGATTTGTAGTATAGGGATGATATGGCCATTATCGGGGAGTACTGCCTGGTTGGGGATCATGGGACTAAAGAAAAAATTATTAATGGATACAATTGATAGATTACTGAAAAGAAATGAAATTTTAGCATTAAACGTAGAGGAAATAAAACATCCTTTATATATACCTGCTGAAGAGAAATTATTATTAAAAAAGGCAATTGATAATAAAATACAGGTAAGTGATCAAGCAGCCTTAATAGCTCCTCTCGATAATTTATTATGGGATAGAAAATTAATAAAGGAATTATTCGACTTTGAGTATGTTTGGGAAGTTTATAAACCTGTACAAGAAAGAGAATATGGTTATTATGTTTTACCAGTTCTTTACCGTGATAAACTTATAGCCCGCTGTGAGCCGATCTGTAATAATAAAAAAAGTGAATTAGTAATTAAGAAGTGGTGGTGGGAAGATGGAGTAGTTGTAACAGATGAAATGAAAGAGGCACTTTCTAAGTGTATGAATAAATTTCAAGAATATTTAAATTTAGATTCAATATGTTATAGTGGAAAAGTGTTAGAGGGAATAACTCATGAGGAAGCACACGGAGGTTTAACAGAAAAAGTTTAGAAAAAGGGATAGCTTAAGCTATCCCTAAATTAATGCATAAAAATCCTCTCATTGGACCATTTATCTTTACATCTTCCAACTCTAGACATGCTTTGAATCATACCTGCAGTATCAATTCTTCAAAAGGTAGATTGATTCTGATAAGTTTAGTTAATATGAGGTGGAGCAAATATCTGGAATCATGATGAAGAAGAATTGTTTGAATGTAAAGGTGAGTCATAATTTTTATATTTCAGGTAATAATCCAGTTTTGCATAAAGCATGGACTGCACCTGCTATTGCTCTTGATTGTTTAGAATATAATGCTTTTCTTATGTCTAAGTTCCGTGAATTTTTTACCTTCTTCTATCTTTTGTCTATTTTTCTCCGGTAAATATCATTCTCAAGAAAAGGTTTGGTTTCTCAATTCCATTTGTAGTAAGAATCATCTTGGGTCTTGCTATTCTCTGGGGAACGTTAGCAGTGGGTGACCTTGCGGAAATGTTTGGGCTCTAGGCTAGAAAAAATTGTTTGAATTTCTTATTAAAATTCAATCTTATTTATTAACTTTATTATTTGTTTTTGATGATTTTTGTTCAATTTTTTAATAAATTTTATATAATAGAGTTGCCATTCTTCTTCAATATTTTTAGATTCTAGACTGGATAGGTCAAATTCGTCTACTCTTATTTCTTCAGTGAAAATTATTTTAGCTAGTACAGCTAATTCCATGTCACTAATATTCTGGAAAAGAGCAAAAAATTCATCATTATATAAACAATCAGCAGATAAAATATCAAGAAAATCATCCATAGATTTTATTTTGGTATTTATTATTTTAATTTTATTATCTGTTTTTGCACAGTTGCTTATTTTTTCTACTATACTGCGAAAAATATTATCATTCATAGAATTTCTTGATGAAAAAACAATTTTATCTTTTTCTTCTGTTTGAATATCTGTCAGAGTAATATTATAAAGACAGTCATTCTCTATAGAATTGAGTAATCTCCCCATAAAGAGCGGTATATATTGTTTTATATAGTTGATTAATTTATGGTCCTGAATAGATAATTCTTTATTAATCTTTCCGACAGCTCTATTTACCAGGGATTTAATTTTTTCAGCTGATATTTCTGTCAATAAATCATGGAGTATTCTGTATTTAGAGATTGATATTTCTAGATTAAGTATATTATCATCTAATATTGTAGAGAAGATAGAATTGTTCAATACTAATTCAAACAAGTTAATTGGAATTTCTCTATAATCAACTTTATATATCTGGCCATATTTTTTTAAAAGATCTCTTATATCCTTGATATTAAAATAATTACAGAAGGTAGTTTCCAGTTTGAGTGTCTCCAGGTAATTCTTGATATATAACACACCCTGGACCTTCATATCGTCAAAGATTAACGGGTAATCTATCATAGTCACAGTATTACTGGCATTGTATTTTATATTATAATTTGAAAAAAAGTCAGGTAGAGCCTGGTCAATTGATGAATTATAGACTTCCAGAGGTATTTTAAGTCTGTTTTCTTTTATCTGGTCATATAGTTTTTTAGTTTCATCAAAAAGGCTCTCTACTATATTAATACCCTGTTCATAAATCTCTTTCATATTTTTTTCCTGAATTATATTCAAACTATCTTCAGGACTGGAAACACTGGATAGTTTAATATCTATAGAGTAAAGGATAGAAGACTGGAGGAACTCAGCTGTTTCTACTTTTACAGAACTGCTTTTACCTTTAGTATACTTTTGTATTAATTCTTTAAGTAGTATAAATATTTCCTGTTGTATGCTTTTTATCATTCCCTCATCTAGAAGGTTATTTCTTCTTGCTTTCTGAAGAAGAGAGAGGGTGTAGTGATATTTATTTAGATTTTCTTTCTTTATTTTTGAACCGTTATTTATTATGGAACTTGACAAATCTATTTTATTAGAATTCACCTTGATTAGAACCCCCTTTTGTTTCAGGTAAGGACTCATTACATCTGACAGCATTGATAATCCTATCAGCTTCTCGACCCTTTAAGAGCTCAAGTGAGCCATTGCAAGGATTATTGTAAAGGTTAAAAATAATTTTTAATAATTTATTATCAGGAATTTTATCATTTGTTTCAGTTTTTAGATAATAATATATTTCCTGTAGTTCAATAATCTCCTCGGTATAATGGATTTTATCTACATAAGGGGAAGAACAGAGAAATTCTATTATCTTAACAGTAATTCCAATTTCTAATTCTACTCTGCCTTGGTCCTGAAGTACAGATTCCCTTTCATTTAATATTTCCATCACATCTTTTTCTTTAAGAACAAGCCCATAACTTTGTGACTGGTTGTTTGTTTCCATAATATTATTGAAATAAGATTTTTTGGTGTTAAAAATTTCGGGTATGTTCATATCCTTGACCCCCCTCAAATATTTTGCATAATTATTTGACAAAGATAACTAAGTATGATATAGTGTTAGGTAATATATCATATAATGGGTTATTTGTATCAATATTAAATTATATAGTAATTTAATTGATTATGCAAGTATAATTTGCAAAAAAATTTCTATTTAATTAATTAAAATATTATGCACATCTGGATGTATGGTTGCGATATTCTATCGGAGCCATACATCCTAATTTTTTTTGAAATCTTTCTTAATTATAAAATTCAATATACTCAACTATTTTTTCTGCTAATTCATCAAGAGATTTATACTTCTTTCCATAAAACATTTCAGACTTTAGTATACCGAAGAACCCTTCCATAGGACCATTATCAATACATTTACCAACACGAGACATACTTTGAGTCATTTCAGCTTCTTCAATCTTGCTTTTAAAGACATTTCCAGTATATTAAAACCATCTGTCGCTATGAAATATTGGCTTTGCGTCAGGATACATTTCAGCCGCTTAATCAAACATTAAAAAACCATGCACTTCTAATTATTAGGAATTATTATGTAAAGACAAATTTAGCAAAATTCCAGATAGCATTTCGAAAAATATGATATTGAATAACAAAACCGGAAGCTCGCACTTCCGGTTAATTATTTAGTTTTAAGGATCAAATTTAGTAAGGCATACTTGTGTATCAACTTAATTTTTCAGTAATATATTAAATTTAGTATGTATTTATAATAATTGCTTTAGCTCTTTCTTTGATCCACTATTGTTTTGTGATTAATAATAACACAAGTAAAAGCAAAAATAATAATGGAGATTTTTCTTCTGAAGTTTTTTTGCCTATGGTAAGTGAATTACATTTGCTTTCCCCTAGATATGGAAGCACTTGCTCATATGGTGGAGGGGGTAATTTTACTTCTATATCATCTTTGATAAAATTATCAATACGGTTGTGACTGCTATTCTTTTGTTTCTTTAAATAAGTAGCAATTATTTTGCCGATCTGTCGTCCTAAACGCAGTCCTTCCTCATTATCTACTGGAAAATGAACCCCTCCATATAGGCGTGAGTTGGCACATTCTTCAGCAAACTTTCGCATAAGTTCTTTTTTTGTTGGGAAAAAATAACTTAATAATATCTGAGCACAGCCGGCAACTACAGCATGACCGGAAGGATAACTGGGATGTTTCGGAGTGCAAATAACGGTGGCAAGTTTTTGATCTAGCTGATTGGGCCGCGGTATTTCCCACATGAATTTAAAATACCAAGATATTATTAAAGCATCATTTAACCCGCCCTGTATGGCTTCTAATATTCTACCAGCTCTGGGAGTGGAAATATTATATACATCTATTAATTTATCAATAATTGGAGTCCACTGTTTGGTAGGAGGTCCGGTCCCCCAGTATTCAGCAATGGCGATTTTTTCTTTAGTAGTGTTGTTAAGGGTTTTTTTAACAGTATCAAGTTGTTTTCCGGCAAAGTCTATTGATTTATCAGGATAATGAATTTTAAAATTAATGGGTTTCCCTTCAGGATTAAGGAAATTACCTCTTTTATCACGTCTCAAAAAGTAGGTGGGCCAGGAACCAGCTTTTGGTTCTTCAGGAGAAGGAAGACCCTTTTCTCCAGCATAGGGTATTTCTGACCATTTTCCCAGAATATTATGATATTTTCTGTTCAAATTAATCCTCCTTTCATCTATATATATTTCATGTTATGCTTTGTTGCCTATTATTGTTCAGCGCATTTCCTTTGCATGAACTTTTCCATTCTTTATGTCAACATTTTCCCAGATAAGCCAATAACCTTTCTTCATCGCATACCTTTTTGAATAAATATTTTTAGACAGTTATAAGAGGGAAATAACTATTTCTGTCTAATTATATATAGTGAATTTTCGATTATCTTCATATTTTATTTAAATAGAAGGAGTAAGATTATTTATTTCTGTAATTCATTTAAAAAATACTTAAGCTACTCATATTTATGCTTAATAATGCTCTTGTTTGTTATTGAAAAAAGTAAAACTTAATTAAATATAAGGAAAGGTTGGTATATGTGAAATTAAAAAGGTATATTATATTTTTGGGTTTTACTTTCACTTTGACCTGGGGAGCACACTGGGTTTTAGTATATTTAGTTCAGAGCGGTCTATTTGGAATAAATCAGCCATTAAGTCAGTTGCTATTTTTTCTTGGTGGCAGTGCACCAACTGTTGGTGCATATGTTACTATTTTATTAACAGAAGAAGTTGAAAGTATAGAAAAATTTAATTTGCGTTTATTTAAGTTTAGAGTTAGTTAAAAATGGTATTTATTTTCTCTTGTAATACCTGTTATATTGGGAGTTATAGGAGTTTTTATTGCATATCTATATAATAATCAATTTTTACTTGAAAACCCTATTAGATCTTTTTATTTGTACATACCAGGACTTTTTAGTTCGATTATTTTTGGTGGTATTGAAGAATTAGGTTGGCGAGGGATCTTATTACCCGAATTGCAGAAAAAATTTAATAATATAATATCTACTATCATTATAGGGGCAGTATGGGGAATATGGCATCTTCCTTATTTTTATCTTCCAGGTACAGGATTTTTTGGTAATTCATTTTTCTATATATACTCTCTGCTATTGGTGTAAGTTTTTTCTTGACTTTCTTATATATAAAAACTGAAAGTATCTTTTTATGTATTCTATTTCATGCTTCTTTAAATGCAACTGGCAGAATAGGTTTAACTTCCCCGAGAAATGAAATATTAACTTATTCAACATATGTAATCTTGATAATATTTATTGGATATTATTTATTAAATAATTATAGTAGTCGACTCGCCGTCCAGAATGATATGATACTTCCAAAGTAGACAGTCTAATTAATTAAAATAGGCTATCTACTTTGAGGTATTTTTTTATGCCATAACTTATTTATTTAGAACTTTTTGAGTAATTGCATCAGCGGGAATTAGCTCCATAAATATATTAAGATTTAATCCCATACGATTTACTTCGTTAAAATATTTTATACTATGGGGACCTAATTCAAGAATATAAAATTTTTCTATGTGTTCTATTGGCTGTCCATTCCATTCTAATCCTTTCATTTCAAGCACGGTTCCGTTATCTATTAAATCCCATTCCCCTTTAACATATATCTGATGTTTTAAATCTTCATGTTTAAGATTTACTTGGTCTATAAAATATGTTCCATCTTCATTAAAAACCCACTCATCATCAAGCACTTCTTGATCATGTTCACTAATTAAATTATGATGGGCAACACCATTTCCATATAAGTCATGGTAAGGAAACGCAGTATATTGATGTACCCTCCATGCAGATGAAGTAAGTATTTTTTTATATGATGCTATTTCTGAATTTAGATCATTATCACTAGCTACAACTATACCCGAGATTACAATTAAAGCAATAAAAACCAATATTAATGTTTTTTTCATTTCTAATTTCATAAGTTGGTAGTTTATATGGAGGTGAATAGATTTTTATGTAGAATTATTAAATATTATATGAGGAGATGATTTAATTGCATAAACAGAATTTTAAAGATTTAGAAAAGAGATATAACAACTTATGGCAGCAGGGCAAGAAAAAAGAAGCTCAGGATTTAGTAGAACTTGCTGCTGAACGGTTTCCTGAGGAAGAATATACAACTTATCTGGATTTAGCGGTATTAAATTTAGAATTAGGTAATCATATTAAGGCAAAAAAGTTATTTGGAGAAGCTCTTGATAGGGGTTACTGGTTTCCTGAAGTTTTTATTCAGCCTATTTTCGAAAATAAAGAATTTGCAGAAATAGCATCTAAATGGAAAAATCTCAGGGATGAAGCAGAAAAAGATACTGAAGCAGAGTATCTTTTATATAAACCAGATAATTATGACCTGACAAAAGAATATCCTCTTTTTATTGCATTACACGGCTGGGGAGAAAATATTGAGATGTTCAGTCAATACTGGAAATCAAAAAATATAGCTAAAAATTATTTTTTATTATTACCTCAGTCATCTCAGATAATTGGCAGCAAAAATTTCTGCTGGAATGATCAAACACTTGCAATTAAGGAAATAAAGAATATTTTTGCCAGGATTAAAGAGGAGTATAATATTAATTCTGACAAAGTAATTATGGGAGGTTTTTCTCAGGGAGCTGCCCTGTCTATAGATATGATCTTGGCACAAAGTATACCATTAAAAGGGTTTGTTTCATTGTGTCCTCCTATGCCTAGGGAGTTTGGAGAAAAGTCTATCCTGAATGGTTTGCAGGCAGGCTGTCAGGGTGTAATCATAACCGGTGATCAGGATCCACAATATGCAGATCAGCAGAAAATGATTAGCCAATTTAAAGAGTTGAATTTTCCAGTAGATTTGATTGTGAAAAAAGGATTAGGCCATTGGTTTCCTGATAATCTTGCCGAATATCTTGATAAATCACTTAATTTTATTAATGGTAAAAATAGTTGAATAAAAAAGTGACAGTATAGTCAAGTAAGTTTAATAGAGATTATTTTTTTTGGAGGTAGTGATAATGCAGAAGAAGTTGTAGATGAATTAAACAACAAATTTTGTAAATAATAAAAATGCTGCCGAGGGCAGGAAACAGCCACATTCGGCAGACTAAGTCGTTAGAGGCATCTTCTTCGCTACTTCTTTTTGTAGGCTTGTCAGGACTGAGAATAAGTTGATTTAGTTTTGTCCTATTTAATTCCACTCTGATAAGCCCATCTAATGCGACAGAGTGATGCTAGATCTTTATCAACAGAACAAAGGTCAGAACGATTTACTGAATAAATAGACTTTTTCCCCATCGAATAACAGGCCATTTTCATTTCCTTAATACAGGAATCAATAAAGTTAGCAAGGTTTTCGGTTCCTTTGTCAATATCTAATTCTTCTTTAAATTCACCTGTATATAATGCTATCTGCATCGGGGGTTCAAATGGTAAGGTTTTTGTCATCTGGGTCTGGAGTAAAGCCATTAGGGCGATTGTTCCAATATAGATGGCATCAGCTCCCAGTGCTTTTGCTTTCAAAAAATGACCAGGTGTAGTAAGACCACCTCCGACGATAATACTAACCCTGTCCCTTACATCCAGATCCTCTAGATAATTAGATGTTCTGGCTAATGCTATTAAAGTAGGCAATCCCATGTCATCCTGCAAAATAGCAGGGCCACCATGAGTACCGGCTTCTGCCCCGTCTACTACCACATAATCAATACCTGCATCTACCATAATCTTAAGTTCTTTTTCCATATAATCAGTAGCAGCAAATTTTACTCCTACTGGGACACCATATTGTTTTAAATCAGTGACTAGATTATTAAATTCTTCTATTGAATTTACTCCTTTTATTCGGGTAGGTGCTTTTGCTGGTTTCCCTTCTTTTATATTAGCTTTTTTGCGTAGATCTTCTCCAATATATTCTGGTGGTTGGAAAACCGGAGCAGCAGCCTGTGCCCCCTGACCCAATTGAATTTCAATTGCATCTAACTGTTTTAAATCTTCAGGTTTTTTAATTAATTTTCCCCGGGAATACTGTCCAATTAACAAATCTGCATCTTCCCGTTCTTCTTTAAGTTAAGGAGATTCCCCAGTATTAGTTGCTGTTCCTGTCTTTGAAGCAGCCCTAGCTAATGTTCTTTTCATTTTTAAACTCAAGGCTGTACCCCAGGACATACCAGTAATAATTATAGGAATATCTAAATTTAATGGATTTTCAGCCTGTGGTCCAATAGTGGTAGAGGTATCTATATCTTCTTTATCATCTACAGGAAATTTATTTAAGAATACAGGGTTTAATAATAATTTTTCCCATTCAGATAGGACTATTGGACTTCCCAAGGGTCGGTCTAGTACTTCACCATCAGAAGCACGTAAATTTGATTCGATTAAAGCTCTAATACCTATTTTCTGTAATAATGGATACATAGCAAAATCACTTCTAGTATAATTATCACTAACCATTCTTTCCCACATATCCTGCATCATTTCCGCCATACCGTTTCTCATCATATTAGACATAAATGACATTTATATTCCTCCATTTGTGATTTTAAAGACTCTTTAAAAAATTATTAAAAATACTTCTTCTTATTATTTCCGATATATTAAAAATTAATGTGATTATATTTTGTATAGTTGGTTTTAGGGAGATAATAATTAGATATAAGGTAGCAGTTTTTCTTGTTGCTATTTTTTGTTTAACATATGCAAAGCTTGAATTTAATGTTTTAAGAAAAGAAAAGACTATGCCAGTTCAGGTCAACCAATCTAGCATAATCCTTTCTTTAATTTAAGCTAAATTATCGGTGTCTTTTTCTCATCTCATTCTTTATCGCTATCCCTGTATCTGTCACGATCTCTGTCTCTATCACGGTCCCAATCTCTGTCACGATCTCTGTCTCTATCACGGTCCCAATCTCTGTCACGATCCCTGTCTCTATCACGGTCCCAATCTCTGTCACGGTCCCAGTCTCTGTCACGGTCCCAGTCTCTGTCACGATCCCAGTCTCTGTCACGATCCCAGTCTCTATCACGATCCCAGTCTCTGTCACGGTCCCAGTCTCTGTCACGACCCCTGTCTCTGTCGCGACCTGGGCGAAGTGGACCGCTTGTTTCATTTTCATAATAATGCCTGTGTCTATCATCTATACTTGTACGCCCATCCATAAGATGAATATGACCTCGATAGGTCCTAATTGCTGGACCTGTTCTACCTTGATAGTAATGTCTATGACCATCATTAGTAGTGGTGGTTCCTCGATATTCATGATAATGACTGTCACCATATTCAATTGCTCTGCTGGTTCTACCACTGTAATAGTGTAAGTGATTGTCTTCTACAGTTGTTCTGCCTCTATATTCATGAATATGCCTATCGACATTTTGATAATCTCCCATTATATCAACTCCTTCAAAACATTTTCTTATGTTATCATACGTTAAAAGGTAATTATTTGTTAAAATAATATCTATATGATATTATACAATTTTAGAAGAAGGAGGGAATAATTTGCAAACAGTCGTTGAACTTATTTTAAATTCAGGAGAAACAGCAGTTGAGCTAGCATTATATTTATTACTGCCTGTCATGGTCGTTATGATGGCAATTATGCGGGTGTTAGAAAATAGAGGGATATTAGGCTCAATAGCAATGAAACTGTCACCTATATTAGTTATTTTTGGATTACCTGGCTTAGGGGTATTTGCAATCATACAAATTTTGTTCATAAGTTTTGCTGCACCCATATCTACTTTGAAAATTATGGAACATAATCAGGGGATATCCAATAGTAGAATAGCTGCTACCTTAGGTGCTGTTTTTGTAATATCTCAAGGGAATGCAATTTTTCCACTAGCAGTTGTGGGATTAAATTTACCAATTATTATATTAACTTCTTTACTGGGGGCATTGTTATCAGGTTATCTTGCCTATAGATTCACTGGTAATGACCAAAATGCAGATCAGGTGCAGAAAAATATTAATTTAAAAGATAAAGCAATGAAAAAGAAGGAAAAGTTTCTACCCTTATTATTTAAAGGTGGTGAGGAAGGTTTAGAAATTGTTAAGAAAGCAATAGCACCATTAATCTTATCAATACTTATGGTAAATGTCTTAAGAGAGGTGGGAGCTATAGATCTTCTGGAGACCCTGTTGGCCCCAATATTAACTAAAGTAGGTATATCGGGGGTAGCAGTTTTACCTATAGCTACTAAATATCTTGCTGGAGGCACAGCCATGATGGCCATCACTTTAGATTTAGTGAAAGAGGGAAGTATGACAGTCCTAGAGTTAAATAGAATAGCAGGATTTACTATTAATCCTTTTGACCCTGTGGGTGTAGCTTTATTATTATCTGCAGGATCAAGAGTAAGATCTGTTGTTAAGCCAGCTATTAAAGCAGCGATTATCGGTATTTTATTTAGAGGAATAATACATTTAATCATTTTTTAGCATAATGATATATTTACTATTATGTAAGATCTGGTGCCATATAATAATGCAGATAAAAAATGGTGCTGAGGGTGGGACACGACCACACTCGTGATCACAAGAATTTTGATAATTCTTAATGCTTCGTGAACTGAAAACAATTTGAATGAGATATTGTTTTTAGGTAAAAACTAAAATTATCAATTTAATAGGAGGGTAAAAATGAATTTTAAGATTAGTATATTGTTAATTTTAGTTTTAATTTTATTTTCTGTTTCTACTCAGGCAGTTGTTCCAGGAAGAACATATATTGGTACTAATAATAATTATTTTAGATATATAATTAAGCTAGGTGATACGTTCTATAGTATTTCACGTATATTTAAAACTGATCTGAAACAATTAATGGGTTTAAATTACAATTTAAATCCCACTGCATTAAGGGTTGGTGACCAAGTTTTTGTTAGCATAAATAAAGCTTTAGATTATTATGTTATCAAACCTGGTAATACTCTCTGGGGGATTAGCAAGGCAAGAAATTATTTATTAAATGATATTATAGCATACAATAGAATTGAAAACCCTACTTATTTAATTCCTGGAGAAGCTATATTTTTACCAGAAATCATTGCAAAGAGTAGGAATATAAAAATCATGGAATTTGAAAAAAAATATGGGGTAATTTATGTATCAGGTGTAGCTAGAGTTTTTGAAGCAACTTTAAGTTATGCACTAGAAACTAAAGCAGGTAATGTTATAAAAGAAGGATTTACTACAATATTAATGGGGGCTCCAGAATGGGGGAGATATGATATTAAGATTGTTGGTATTCCAGAAAGAGCCCATTATTTGAGTGTATATTCTATTAGTGCAAGAGATGGTAGTAGGCAAGATGAAGTTAAATTGAAGTTGTAAATTGTTATAGATGATCTTTTTTAGAAATATTTTATCTCTAAAAAGATGTTTTACAAAAGGAGACCCAAAATATGAATCTTAATTTTGGTATTCAATGCAATCTAACATCATCTGGTTCTTAAGACACAAATGTGATGCTGAGGACGGGACATGGCCTTTCTGGAATGGCCGAAAATGATACCCTTCGCTGACTTTTGGCCGCCTCTTCCTGTATATCATTTCTAGTGTGGAATATTTTAATAATAGATAGGTATTACTAGTTTTCCTAAATTAATTCCTGGTCATTAGTGAAGTAGATACAAATATGTGATATACTATAGGAAAATTTTGTTG
>JADQBT010000037.1 GCA_016278485.1 Halanaerobiales bacterium | reverse complement strand
ACTTTATAATAAGTATAGTCTACCCAGCCTGCTACGCGTTCACTTTGCTCAACCTTATGTTGAAAAAATATATTGAAATCTTTATCAGTTAAATATGGATCTCTTATCTGATATTTATCTTTATAGATCTCATCCATAAATTCAAAGAATAATCTATCAGTCTTTAAAATAGAATATAGAGCTATTTGCTTAGCAGAATCTATACTACCTTCTAATAACTTGTCTATCAGATACTCATCAAGCACCTTTATGCGTTTAGTTATAGCAGAGGCAATCTCTTTTCTTCTACTTAAAGTTTTATATTGGAATATATTTTCTTTAACTGCTTTATCGTTTAATTCCTTATATGACATTTCAGGATTATTTACTTTTAACTCGGCCATTTTTTTTAATTCTACATATAAGAATGGTTTAGTTTTAATTGCAGTGCTATATTTAAGTTCTTTAACCATTATTATCACTACTCCTTTGAAATCGGGCCAATATACTTACTATATGTTATATTGTTCAAAAAGAGCATTTTTCCTGCAATAATAGGAAAAATAATATCTTCCAATTAAATATTAAGTTGTTTAAAGCTTGCAGCAATAAGTAAAATTTTCATTTATATTTATTAGAGATAATTTGGAATAATTAAATTAGTTTTTTCATTTACCACTGACTAAGCTAATAGTAATTTTTACTTTTTAATTTTAAGTCATCGAGTTTTTATCGTTATTTCCCCCTCCAAAATACGCTTTTATAATAGCTATTATACCCATACCAACTATCCCAAATATTCCTGCTAATTTTATCATAAATTTATTATGATCTGTCTGCAGTTCTCTAATAATTGCCGCTAATTTTAATAAACTATCTATTATATATTTTCTTTCTTCAAAAGTCAGATTATCCTTATTTAACATTGAACCTAAATGGTTGGAAATACTTTGCAAAACAGAAAGATATTCTTTACTTGTTTTTGAATGTTCTTTTGCTAAAACTATCATACCACTAGTTACTTCTTTTGCTAGACTTAAGACATTAGGTATTTGTTCTAGTGTTTTCATCTGCAACTCTTTGTCTGTTTTTTCGAGATAAGCCAAATATTTTAAAAAATTTTCGTTATTTGATAATTCACTCCAATTTTCAATACCAAGCTTTGATTTTAATTCGCTTTCATTTTTGATTTTTTCCATTATATTTACCTCCCAGTAAATTCAAATAGTGATTATATTATTTAAGATTCTTTTTCTTAATTGTATAATTCTAGAAATATATATATTTCCCTCTAATTAGAAATTAAGTTAGCTTTTTTTACACAAAATACTATTAATAAAAAATAATAGACAAAATAAAAATTTTCCTATCTGATGAAATAGTATTTTAATCGCAAATATATTTATTGAAGGGATTCTCAAATATTTAGCTCAAAGTCGTTATTTATTTTACTAATTAGCTGTTGTCTAATATTTATTAGCTCTTTGATATCATTTATAATCATATTTGTATTTGCATTTCCAAGTAAAAAAACTATTAATAACACCAAAAAATATTAACATGTTAAAACCTCCAATTAAGAAAATAATAACTGACCCACCTTTAACAGCAGGCCAGTATAAGCTTTTAAACTAATCCTTCTTCTTTCAAACTTACATAATCATGCTTACTTCCAACCACAACGTGATCAAGCACCTGAATTCCTAATACATCACCACACTGCATTAATTTTTTTGTTATCTTAATGTCGTCAGTACTTGGGTCTGGTATTAAGCTTGGATGATTGTGTGCTAATATAATTGCAGCTGCATTTTGTAAGATGGCCCGCTTAAATACTTCCCTGGGAGTCACTAAACTGGAAGATAGATTGCCAACAGAAACCTCAAAGACACCAGTAATCTGATTTTTAATGTCCAGTGTAATTATGGCAAATATCTCTTCTGCTCTTTTATCTAAATCCAATACCTCAATAAACACATTTTTTGCATCTCTTGGAGATTTAATAGTTCTATCTAAATCATAGCGGCCACCATTTTCCTTAATAACTCTTAATGAATATTTTTGAATATTAATCATTTATTTCACTCCTTTTAATTTTTAAGACATAAAAAAATAGCCCGTCTCTCGAAAAGAGAAACGAGCCTTGATTTTTCTTTACCAATTACTGATCTAAGTGATATAATGTTTAAAAGAAACTACTTAAAATGGAACGTCAAAGTAGTTAGCAGGCAGGTTAAATAGCTCAATGATTTTTTCTTTTGGAAGAGAACTTAAATCATTAGAGCTTAAACCTGTCTTTTTTAATCTTTCTTCATAACTGGTAATCTTATTAACCATTTCTTTAATTGTTTTCTTTGACAGAAATATACCAACCCCAGTCATAAACTTTCATCTCCTTTCCCATTAAAAAAACCACCATACAGTATTAACTGCATAATGGCTATTTAATATCTGGTAATTTAATTTTCTGATTGACTTTTAAGAAACTGTCGATTCCATTTGCCTTTTCAATTGCTGCAATTACTAAGCGAATATCATAACTACTATTTAATTTACTTGCAATTTGCCAGAGTGTATCTCCACTTTTTACAATATATCCTCTGTTCCAGTGATGAGCAGCAATATAATCTTCTACATCTGGGCTTGAAACTAATGCTAATGCAACAGCACCATAAAAAATTATTACAATACAAACTATAACTATATTTTTTACTTTTGACACCTCCTGCCTGAATTAAGATACTGCCAAATTATCCTGGTCTAAATCAGAAAACCCCTTAAAGCTATTTAAGAGATTTTCAAGTTCTTCAAACTGTTCATCAGTGAGATCATCAAGAGATAGTTTTTCTCCATCTTCTAAGCCTTTTTCACTTTTGACATATTCCAGGTAAGAAAAAAGATCTTTCCTTAGTTCAC
The DNA here is from genome assembly GCA_016278485.1 of Halanaerobiales bacterium. Taxonomy (GTDB): domain Bacteria; phylum Bacillota; class Halanaerobiia; order Halanaerobiales; family Halanaerobiaceae; genus JADQBT01. The sequence continues at coordinate 17,595 of JADQBT010000037.1, read as the reverse complement.
TATCACCTCCAATAATATTTTTTATTTCCTTCTCTCTTTTCGATAAGTCGGCTGTTATATCAATAGGCTTGTTATTAGATTTATGTGTAACATTCACATCAAGTTTATTAGTTTCTAGATCGTCTTTTTCTCTCAACCTAGCTACATCCAATTCTTCTGAAGAGACCAGTCCTGATACTGTAAAAGATCTCTTTAAAGCCATAGATTCTGCAACTTTTAATATCATAGCTGAAGGATACTGAGACCATACTCTATTGCACGCATAATACTCTTTAAAGGGAGCAAACACATATACAGGGTAACGCCTATCCTTCCTGTAAACTAAAGCATATGCCCCTATAATATCTCCTCTATCGGTTCCATACTGATGTGTTACACCTTCAACTGTTCTGGTGTACTTATCTTTTTCTCTTACCACGTCAGAAACAAGTCCATCATATTCTGGATATCGATCAGCAATCTTCAAATAGCCATCTCTGGAAGTCATAATTGTTGGGTTTCCTTTAATTTTCCAGAAAAATATTTCTTTATTGAAAGGATCTAGGCCATAAGTTTTAGCCAGATGCATAAACATTTTAAACTCATCTTCATTAGCATCAATGGCCACGGTTCGTCTAATAGTCTCAATCTCTTCATTTGTAAATATAATCATCTCAGAACTATGCTCAATCTCGATAATCTTGTTTACAGCATTCTTCATTTTAAAAACCCCCTTAATTTTTGACAAAAAGACTAATTAGTTTAAGAACAACTTTGAAAATACAATTAATCATACACTTCAATCACCTCCTTTCTATTCCTTAAATTGATAGTATTTCTACCTTATCAATCACCAAAAATATTTTTCCAATAATAAAATTAACTGATGATAATCTGCTTTTAAATTTTTGCATAAAAAAACCTACTGCCACAAAACAGTAGGTAAGAAATGCGTTATTAAAATTATTATTTTATATCCTCTAATTTGATAGTTCGATAGCTTTCAACTTTAATTTTTTTCTGGCTCAATATGAATAAGATTAATAATCAAATCAAAAGCAATATCAATAACCCCTTCCTTCTTTTCTGTTTCATAAATTTTAAAGTCAATTGAAGTGTCAGTTATTATTTTATCAACCGTATACCCAACAAAGGTAGTATAGCAACAATTTACTTATGAATCATTATGATTCTTAATAACATCAGCAATTATCATTAACTTCAATATAAAACCCCTACTATGACAAAGGCTTAAAACAACCCCAAATTTTCGGAATGTTTTATATCATTCAGCAGCTTATTTGATTATATTATTTTGTTTGATTTTAAAATAAAAGATAGTTATTTCTTTGAAAAATCATAGTAATATGTAAAATTTAATGAAAAAATAAACTTTTGGGAATATAGTTAATTTATTCTTCAGATTGATTTTCTTTATAGACGGCTCATTAAGTATGTTTCGAGGATAGGACTTTGGTTTTGGAATTTTTTTAGTTATACTTATTTTTATCTACTTACCTCTTACAAACACCTTTCTCAATACATTTCTAAAAAAGGTTTAATTTATTGGATATCTAAAACATCAGTTAATTCTAGATTCATCCTATCCTGATCAGAAACAAAAATAATTAATTTCATCCCAGCTAGATAATCCTGAACCACACCATTAGCTTCCTTAATCCTTTTATTTCGATAATAATTAATTGTCACTTCTTCCTTGCTTTCAAATACTCAACTAAAAACAGGCCCTGCCACTTTTTAGTCCCACGATCCTTAAGTCTAATCATCTCAATGTCATAATCATCCAAACTAATGACACCTGCAAATTATATGTTGACTATTATTTTAACTTACAATTGTTCGGGATGTTAATTTTTACTACACAATAAGTTTCAGATCTATATTATTTGTTGAAGCAATGGAAAAATATAGCTTATTATCAGATATTGAAAAGAAGAGATTAAGCGAACATATGCATATAGATCAAGACAATGAAAACAATGACAACAATGGCAATGACAACGGTGACAGTCCTATTAAGAATAAAAAACCAAGTAAATTAGAAAGAATCAATGATATTGATGACTTTATATATAAGGGCAATAAAAAATAGAGCTGTATACACCATCAGCTCTAAAGTGAAGGGCTTTTCTGCAACTGTGTATACAGACACAGACCAGATTAGCCCTTTTTTATGTTTACTGTAGACAAACCCTACCAGTTTATTAGTTTATCAGTACCGATGGCGTATACAGCATCAGAAAATGTTACATATAATCTATCTTTGTCTAAAGTTAATAAGGAGCAGTATGCATCTGAATAAAGATTATAACCTTTTCGTTCAATAGGGAATATCCAATTTATTTTCTGAACACTGAATTGGTCTACTTCTTGATCATAATCGGCACAAATAACATATACTTCTTGCGTATACTCTGAAAAAGCAGTCAAATAAAGCCTATTTTCTTTATCTACTATTCCATCATATAAAGCTACAGGAGGATTATCTCCAACATATTTCTTAAAATCACCTAAATGATCATAGAATAATTTACTTTCAAAATCCATATATACATCAAATTCTTCTTCTGATACACCACCATCTTCCCTAAAAGTACCTTCTACACTTTCAGGATTATATTCTCCTTCAAAATCTGAAGAGGTAATAGTCTCCATATCGTAATCACGAATCTTAACTTCAATTCTACGACTTCTATTTTCTGAATGTTTTGCAAAAACTTTTTGAACTATACTACCATTAGAAAGTTTTTCATATTTAACTTCATGATAATGCCAATCAAAAGCGTGAAAAATATCATCAGAATCAATCCCTAAAAACCAATCAAACTTAATGTCTTTTTTATCTCTTATATCATATCCAACAATAACTCCATTTTTCATTACAACACTTAGTTCGTTTTTATCAGGATTAATCGACATTAACGCACCTGTACGGCCGGGTATTTTTATTTCATCTAATATATCTCCATTCTTCTTATTAAGCGAATAGATAGTTGTTAGTCCTGGAGTACTTACCCACTTTAAAACATAAGGGGTTTTATCAAAGCCGACTATAACTGGTTGAGTTAACGCTCCCCCATTCTGATCTCCAAAATATTTACTCCATAAAACATTTAGTTCATCTGGACCAGAAAATTCTTCTGACTTTTGAAAAAATGGCAATATGTCACCACCACCACCACTACCACCTACACCTGATTCCTGGGCCTCTACTACACCACCACCATAATTGGTGATCGATAAGAACTTTAATCCTAACAACAGTCCACCACTATCACCACCTGGCCATCTAATCCCTCCAGCTGCAAATACCAATAGAATTAATATTAAAAAAACAAAAAAAATCTTTTTCATATGGACATTAACTCCCTTCAATTTTTCAATAACATAAAAACGACTAGGCAGCTTACCTAGCCTTTTTATCAAATCCTTCACTTTTCATATTAATAATACATTCTCTGCAAATTGTTCTACCCTTATACTCAATTACATCATCAGCTTCGCCACAAAAGATACAAGCAGGCTCGTATTTTTTAAGAATAATCTTATCCTCTTCCACAAAAATCTCCATCGGATCTTTTTTGTTTATAGTCATTACTTTTCTCAGTTCAATCGGAATCACCATTCTACCCAAATCATCAATTTTACGCACAATACCTGTCGATTTCATAAAAATCCTCCTTGATTATGTATGTTTGTGCATATATTACCATAAAATTGTAATATATACAATAATATATTAATAAAAGAAATTATTTATTATAAGTTATCAGTCAATCTTTACTTTACTGTGCAGCCCCAAAACCATCTAAGGGGGTGGGGCTCAGAGAAGCTAAAAGATAATCCTATATTTTAAATAGTTGCGTCAATGGAACAACTAAATTTTTTAATACAAAGGACTGACTTAAAAATATTAATTACTATAGTAAGTAAGGTTCTACTAAACTATTATTACTGAATTTAAGTAGAACCCTTAATCATATCCATCACTAACAATAATTATCACTGTTCAAAAAGTATAATAATATAAAAATTAAATTAAGTCTAATTGATTAAATATAATTAAATCAATATTTTAAAGTAAGTATTCAATTATTTATTATCATTATCAAAAGAATTAATATAGTAAAATTATTATATAATAGCTCTTCTTCTTATTTCATTTTTTAATTTATTTCTTGCTTTATTTTTATAATAAGATACCATTTGTTGGGACATACCCAAATCTTTGGCAACTTGACCTTGTGTTTTGTAACCATTAATATAACTTCTAAAAATGTAATACTCATCTTCTGACAATATTTCTTCAATAATCAAATCCAACTGTTCTATAGACTCTTTATTAATATACAATTCTTCGGGACTTAGAGAGCGTCCGTACTTCAAATAATATTCATCCTCATTAAATGCTATTTTATTACAAAAGTGCCATTCTGAATTTCCTTTGAATGCACCGCTCCAATTCCTTAAATAATCAATTATATGACCGGTTAGTCGTCCTCGTTTTTTATCAAAAAAATAAGACAAAATACTTTTATCAGTCTTCTCATGAAGATTTAATTCACCTAATTTTTTATATATCTCCATTTTACATTCATTTATAATATCTTCTCTATGCCCTTGATATTCATCAAAATCACTAATCATTTTACTTACAAAAACCTTTATAGAAACTCCATAATCCTTTTTCAATACCTTTATAAAATTATAATAACACTGATTTTTTGTAAAGGTATCATTAGTTTGTTGAAATTTATTTATAATTTTAATTAATTCCATTATTTTTTTATTTACTCCTTTAATAATTTTAAATATTTTTATAAATATTTTATAATTTATTTGTAAAACCAAAAATTAATCCGTATATATTAATAGAAACACAATAATTATTATATTGATTCTTATTAAGAAAGAAGTAAGACCCAAAGGTATTGCTTCTAGATGTTTGAAAATATATTTTAATAAAGAAACTTAACTGTTTATTGTTAGGCATATAATCTCAACATCAATCCTTTCTTTAGTAAGAGCCTTTTCGTCAATTAAATATCTTTGCCTCATTAAGCAAGGATAAGGGATACTTACAATCTATAGACTCAAATGATCAAGTATAGCTGTTATTTTATCAATCATGATTAAATAAATGTCTGTCTTTATTACTTTACTTAATAGATAATGACGTTTAAGAAACGACAATTTTACTTATTTGCTTAAAACAATTCTATAACATAAATTTTCTACCCTCCTTTTGTACTATGAGTCTCAATAGTCCCATCAATCATCACTAATTAGTCTACCTATCAAAAGATATTGTGCTAAGGTAATTATCTTTCAGGTATCAATCACCAGAACCATATACAGTTATAGCTTCAGAATATACCATCGTCTTATTAAGTCTTTTACACCTTAAAACTAATGGATTTTACAAATTATAAAGTTAATGCTTTTACTAGTGATTGATTAGGTTTTAAAATTAACAACATTACATTACTTTAAGAAAACTAATAATGTTACTTGAAGTTTTACATTTTCTGCTAATACCCTTTAAGCAAAGAAGCTACTTCATGTGTTTAATAGGATCAAGATACTTTACAAACTTTTATCCTGAAAACTACCAATGCAGTAGAAATGCCCTAGCTTAAGTAAAAATCAAACCTCCACATTTTAACTTGCTGATTTAAACATGAAAATGTAAGAAGATTAGTCTTTATCACTAAAATTTGTTATTAGTAATCTGGACAAGTAACTCTGACAAAAAATGCTTTTATTCATTTATATGACTACTCATCAAAACAATAATAGTACTCTTAGCAAACAAAAGAATCTCCAGAAGACCTTCATTCCAAAGTCTCTGTCTAAATATATATCATCTACAATAGTTTTTAGACTTAACAAAACAAATCATATTCAGTTTCCTTCGAGTCATATCTTTTCTGGCCTTAAGTATACACTTGAACAAATTGATGAGACTTACAAAATTTGATATTTGTAAATTAGGTATAATAATAATACTTATATTTTTACTTTAATTCATTTTAAATCATTATTCAATAAGTTAAACCTACTCCCTAAAAAATAATCAATAAACTTTAACATGGTATACTTTGGAAAAAAATATCAGTATTATAAACTCTTAAAAGCTCATCAAAATTGCTGAACCTTACTAAATTGTGAAATCCATAAAATCCAGTCTTTGTTCCTCTAGCCCTGAGAAAAGGAGATAATACCAACTCATTATCCTGATTGATATTCAAAGAATCAATTGTAGCATAACCACAAACCAATACCTCCTCATCACTGAGAACCAGATTAATAATCTCAGGTCGAGTAATAGACTTATGGATTAAAGGAAACTTTCCATACTGTACAGACTTTACTCCAATATTTAGACCTAAATTTGATAAATCTGCCTTATTGTAGTAACGTGAAGGACCGATGTTCCAATCAATGAACTTCTTACCAATAAGCTCTTCTATTGCTGCTTCTCCAATCATTCCAGTATAAAACCTTTTGAATAGTTGTTTATTATCATTTTTATAAGTCACCTCCTTCAATTTTACTTCAATAACTCTTTGTGTGAATTTTCTGACTTTTTTAGTTAAATTTTTTGGTACTTTAATTAATCTACTATCTTCTAAATACGGCTCTACATGTTGTTTATAATTTTTCAGAATATTCTTTCACCTCCTAATAAGATTATATCATAAAAGTAATCATTATTAAATGACTTGTTACACTAGGTTCTTTTTATTTCACATAGTAAATGTAATACCCCAATTAAAATGCAACAATTAATCCTATCCTATCAGTATTATTAAGCAATTTAGACATAATAGTAAATTAATTTTGTATTATTCCTACAATAACACATTCATTAATTTATAATATATTAGTCTCACATATAAATTAATCATATCTTCCGGTAGACTGTTAAATTTGGGATTCATCATCCTACCTAGCACTGGCCCAGTAATTTCCAAAGCTCAAAATTAGAAACACTAAGTGTTGATAAATAATAATTCTAATCTTATAGAATGTACATCAATGTAATAATTATTCTCTCTATCTATAATATAATTTTATCCTCAAATCTACCACGTTTATCTCTCTTTTCTTTCATAATAAAATTTAATTAACCATCCAAATCTCAAATATATCTGCCATCTCCTATGGAGATAGTTTCTCTTTAAATTCATCCAGTTCTTCCAGGGGTTTAGAAAAAAGCTTGCTTATATAATCTTTATCATCAGTAACATGTACAATATACTCTTTCCCTGAATATTCAATTATCTGTGATATTTTATCTCTTATAATTTTATCATTATCCACTTGAAAATCTATATCATTAATTTGAAAGCCCTGTAGTAATGTATATCTTGACCCAAACTATACCTATCCATTAAAATCTTAATCTCACTCTGAACTCTTTTTAGCCAGACTCTCCTCTGTTACATAGTCTTTATACTCAATTCAAGTATAGTCCTGACTTTCTATAAGAGCATGAAGTTGATATATATGACTTCCTCTTACCCCATAATATCAAAGTCTCAAATATAATTAATAATTAATTATGGAAAAATCTCTAAGAAAAGACTTAACGGTAAATGGATAGTACCAAAGACTATATTTTCAACTTGGTTATATAGAAACTGCATTGATATATAGTTTAAATCAAATGATGATTGAGCAGATAAAAAGTGAGTTGAAACAAAATTGACTAAATGGGTAGCGTATAATACATTTGGAAATCAAGAGATATCATTTTTTTTAAAAAATATTCTAGAGTAATCTGGCCTATTACAGAATATTACTGACATATTCTGTTCAAGTTATTTATTAATCCATGATTTTTAAAGATGAACTTTCATTCTTATTTTCCTGCTTAAGAACTATAAGATATTCATTAGCCTCTAAAGTACTGTTTTTTAAGATTTTACTAATAATAAAAGGATTATAATAATAAGGAATATAAATACATCGATCGTCTGAATTAAATGTATCTTTTTTCCATAATAAGGGATCAATCTCTTTTGTAATAAACCACCCCTCAGTAGATAATTGTATGTATCTTTTATTATTGATTTTAATTGATGCTAGCAATCCGAAAGAATTTTCTAAATATCTAATTGGTGTTATTTCAAACAAATTCACTATTTTATTATAGTCAATCCATTCTTTTTCAGTAGCTTGTATATTTGATATTTCCTTCAAAATTTTCGCAAACTTGTTATATGACTTTTTTGTTATAAACCAATTATAAAATTCTTTTATATGTTTTAATTCGTCATTTTCTAACCAACAATATACAACTTTTGTTTTTAAAATAATAATTCCTTCGTTTTCAACTAAATGATTTTTACTTCTACCAAATGTTATTAAATTATTTAAAGTTTCTTTATCTAAACCTAATTTTCTTTGAACAACTTCTCTTTTTAAATTATTATTTTGATAACAAAAACCAATAAATAATATATATTTCAAAAACAAACTTGGGTTATATGGTTTCGCAGGATTTTGAAACTTAATTACAATTTCATTTTTCCATATTTTTATTAATGATAAACGAGTATCATCAGGAATCTCATTATTAAACAAAAAACCCCACTCGTTAAGTATCATTGTATACTGATTGTGATCAACTTCACCTGTAAACACTATTTTTTTTAATTCTTGAATAACCTCACAGCCCTCTTTCATCCTAAGATATTTTAATGTTCTACTTTCTAATTTATTATCTAAATTTCGAAATCTATTCTCTATCTTTTTAATAATTTGATTAGTTGAAAAATTTTTATAGAAGGGTATATCACCAAGTTTACTGCATATATTTCTTACTTTTTTATTATTACCAATATCAAAATAATGTTGAATATAGGCTCTAACATTCATTCCAATCACCTTCTATCAGATCATTATAATTAATAGAATGATATTTTATGTTATATTTTTTAATCAAGGCTTCACGTTCACTAAAGTAATCTGATTCATCATTTGTTACTAATGAAAATAAAAACTTAGTATTTTTATTTCCTTGTCTCTTTTTATCAAACCCTTTTAATATTCCTACCCTAAATATTTCTTCTCTTTCTGAGGAACCCTGATATGATAGTGCGATCATTATATCAATTTTTTTCAAGGGTAAATTCTCTATTATTCCTGAACAAATTATAGTATCTATTTCTCCTTTATTAAATTTTTCAATTATCTCTTTTTTTAATTTACCTTCATTCTTACCTCGATTTCCACCACTTAATATCTTGATATTTAGCAACTTCCCTACTTTTTTTGCCATTTTTTCTACTAAATGTGATACTATAACAATTTTTTTATTTTTAAAATAGCTTCTCAAATATTTGATAGTCTTTATCTTACTATTAAACCCATACTCGCTATAATCATTATTTGGCAAATTTACTTTAAAACAAATTACTTGATTCTTATATCCCATATATTCTAATTGTTTCCATGGTAGTGTATATACTTTGGGGCCTATAGATCTAAATACTGTTTCTCCAAGATTATCAGATCTAGCCAATGTAGCTGTCATACCAAGTTTATATTTAGCCCTAAAAATATTAGTATTACTTATTTTATCAGCAGGAAGTTTATGGGCATCATCATATATTATTAATCCCCAGTTTCTTTCCGACAATACATCTAACATTTTATTTTTTGCTTTAGAGTATGGGCAAATTGTAATGGGTTTTAAAACTTCATTACCTGTTTCTATACGAACTAGATTATCAGGATTATAATTTGTTTTATTCTTTATCTCCTGTTCCCATATTTCGTCACTTCTAAATTCAGATAGTATTAATGTGGGAGTTTTTAAGTCTTCAATTAGTTTTAAGCCTATAAGGGTTTTCCCCGTTCTTGGAGGCAATATAATAACACAATTATTATCTATTTGTGGTTTTATAGCATGTAACGCATTCAATTGAAATTGCTCTAATTCGACGTTTATTTTCAATGTTAATGTTTCTTTAATATCAAAGTTTAAAACTGATTGTTTCTTATCAACTTTTTTATTTAAAATTTTTTGTTTGAGTTTATCAGGGATAATATTTTGAGAGTGGAGTTGTAAAAAAGACAAAAATTTCGAAGCCTTATTCATAGATACTATTGACCATATGGAATAGTTATCTAGCTTATAATATCTAACTTGATCAGAATAATATATATTAGTTGTATATTTTCTTAACTTATCTTCGATGTCTTCTAAGTTTTTAATATTATTATCAAAAAGATAAATTGTTCCATCACTATGAACTACTAAATTCCTTTGTTTCATTAATCTACACCACCTTAATAGAAATAAAGCTTGTCATAATATATATATTAGAAGAGTGGTGTTAATAGAAGATTCAGGAACTTTAAAAACAATCTTTACAAGCATGTATATTATTCTTTTAAAATTTCAGATATATAATGTGTAAAAAGAAAAAGAAGGTGGATTAATCTAATGTCACAAAAAATCTTAAATATGTATTCTTGTAGTTCATATTATTATAGGTATATAATATTCTTTTTTTCTTGCAAGTATAATAAAATGGGTTCGAATATATGCAATTAATGATTAAATGGCCTCAATGAAGATGTTAAAGAACTAAAAGTATCAATAAAATCGAACTCTGATTTGAGAACACGATTAAAGACTAGAATAGAAAACTTGGCCTTAGTGATCAAGAAGTTTTAAATGATGTATTAAAAAACAATGAATTAAAAATATTAATAAATGAAGCCTGGGTAATGTAAAAAAAAAGAATTATTAGAATTGGCAAAAAATTTAAAATGATAATATTTAAATTAATAGATATAGCATTTACATTTCCTTTTTTTAAAAACCTGGGTGTAGATGATTATATGGATTGTACCAAATGTCAAGAAGTACTGCCATAAGTTTTTTAAAAACCATAAACCTAAAAACACTTTTTAATATATATTTGATCTTACATATTGAAAACACTAATATCATATATAGACTTTGCTAGCATAGGTGCTGTCATCTTCATCAATAATGATAAACCTCTAATAGCATTAACTTAAATCATGGAAATAATATCAAATATTTTTTATCATGGAATTGGACAAATTTTATTGGAATATCAAAATGAATTAAATAACACACTTAATTTCAATAAGAAAATATAAGATGAAAAACTAGCAGATGTATGTGCACGATAATTCTTAGTAGTAATCATTGTCAGCAGCCGGTCCGAATACCTGAAAAGAATAATTTGAATTTATTTTCTTTAATCTTTCTATATTTTCGCCTCTACTTCTTTCTTCTAAGTTACCTATTCCCTGGATAACAAGTAGTAACAATTTCTGTTTTACTATCAATTTTAAGTTCTTTCATCCTATTATTCCCATTTGCATAGAGTCTAACAACCCAAGCATTTGTCATATTAACACTCCTTTAAACTATTTAAATATTACAGATGCTTATTCTAAAAACAGGCTTATTTATAAGATGACAAGAATAATATATAGTTACTTAAACTGTAGGTTTTTTTATGCATATATTTTAAATTATCTTTTGCATTCCATACAATACCTGCCGTAGTTGGTTTTAAGTGATGGATCAAAAAAATCTTGGGATGGTTTAACGCTGCCACATTTTTTGCATAGTTTCTCTTCTTTGTTTTCAAGTTTTTGGTAAGTGTCTGCTAGTTTGTTATAAGTTATTGCTTCACACTGATCAAATATCTTAGCAAACCTATAATCAAGTGTTTCAACCGGATTATCTCCTAAATTAAACTTGTTTATCCTCATGAAACGATAACCGTAAAGCTCAATGTTTTTCTGCCTTTCTATATCTTCCTCAATATAATTGTCCTGATAATTAAATTCATTAGTATTGTTTTTAAAATGAAACTCCAAACCATCATATTCAATCAAAATATAATCTAAATCTCCATCTTCCTTTTGAAGTGTTAACAAGAAATCAGCTTGATAATCTGGAATTTGTACAGTAGGGTCGATCTGCTTAATATATTCACCAATAGGAAATTGAGGTTGTATTTCAATTCTTTCTTTATTAATACGATAAAATTGAGTTTGGGTAATATAATTAAATATTTTAAGCTCCATTTGTGATTTATCATCAATTTGTTTAATTAAATCATATTCATCCTTTTCCTCTAATTGACTTTTATAGTAGTTTAAAGTTCGGCCTATTTCTCCATTAAATTCATTAATTTGTTTACTTAAAACAAACCTTATACTTTCTTTGGCACGAGAAAACCCAACGTTTAATCTTTGCACCCTAATATTATCCATTGTATCAATGTTAAAGTCTTTAAAATCTTTTGCAAAAATATAATTTAAGATATTTTCTCCTATATTTTCAACCAATGAATAATATATAACATCTCTTTCTTCTCCCTGACATGAATCAAAGGTCATGACTTTAAGATTGAGTTCTTTTCGATATTGACTCATTAGATTTTGTTCATATATTTGCTGAGAAATATATTTTTGTTGTTCTCTAAAGGGAGTGATAACACCAACAGAGCCCTGGAAACCGATGTTAGAAAGCCTTCCTAATTCGTTTAAAATAAAGTCCGTTTCACTTTGACTAATCCTCTGCGGTGTATCTCCACTTTTATATAAAGTAATATCATCACTTGCATCTATATAATTAAATTGGATTACTTCTTCAATCGGTTTTGCTCTTATCTTCATAACTTGTAAACTGTTTTGATAAAAATTTTCATTAGAATAACCAATAATTTCTTTATAACCTCTAAAATGTTTTTTTAGCATTACATTAAAATTAGCTATGCCATCTAAAAAATCCAAAATAGATGTTTTAACATTGAAACTTTCTAATTTGTTTAGATAGGTTTCTAACATATCATCATCTTTGCCATATTCTTCCGCAAAAACATTTTTTATCTTATTAAAGATAGCATTATTGACCTTAGTTTTTACTTGACCGGACTTAACATTACTAAACTGCCTTTTATCACCCAAGACAACAACCTTCTTACCCCTAATAATCGCAGGAAACGCCTGTGCTATATTTACCTGTGACGCTTCATCAATAATTACTATATCAAAAAGGTCAGTTTCTAAGGGGATATAGTCACCTAGATCACGAATGTTAACAATAAAACAGGGAAAAGCTTGAATGAGCAAATTTAAATACTTTAAGTTAATTTTCATTTGCTTTCTTATGATTTTCCGTAAATCAGAAGCAACATTGCTAAAATTATCCCTAAAATTCATTACACTTTCATCTAAGATATGCATCATTTTAGCTGTTAGTTTTTCTTCAAGATTTTTTCTTTTCTTAATAAAGTCATCCAGCTCTACATCAAGACTATTATGAAGCTCAACTTTATATTCTAGATATTTAACTAACTCTGAAAATTCTTCTTCAGAACAGTTAATTATTCTGTTATCGTGCAGAGAAGTAATATCATCTTCAGATAAATTACATCTATTTAAAATATCTTTTAAATGAGCAAAAATGTTCTTTACATTTTTTAATAACATTCTTAATTTTTTTAATATCTCAACAAAATCCTCTTGTTTGTTATTTCTAAAGACTGACAAGACATCAATTTCAAAATCTGTGTTGTTTTTTGCGTTTATTTCTTTCATTCTTCTATAAAGCTGAATTTCATTTGCTATTTCATCTTGCTGAGAAAGCAGGTCAAAATCAGAAGAATTTACAAAAGTGAATTTTAATTCATCGCTAAGACGAGTCATGTTTTTAGAACCAGTTATTTTTTCCCACAAATAACCGATTACAGGTTTTCTAAGCTCTCTAACTTCCTTTACTGCGTTATTTAGCAAATCTATGTTGTTTTCTGTTATATCAAGATTGAATATAAGTGTAGATTTTTCATCAAGACTTAATGCCATTTCGAATTTTTCTCTTAAAAACTCAATTAATTCTAATACATCATCAATACTTGTTTTCTTTAATTTTTCATAAGATATATTTAAAATATCTTTGATTTGGTTTAAACAAAATTTACAGTTGCTTAATTCAGAAAAACTTGCTTTAAACTTTTTCAATTTATGCATTTCTTTTAAACTAGACATTTTAACTATATCTTCCCATTTATACATTTTTTCAGCTTCAAATTTTTCCATAAACCCTATCATTTCTTTATGCAGGATTTCTTCAAACTCAATTTTGTCCACTATTTTTTTATTTATTTCTTCTTTTAAATCACTTATATCCTTTTCATTTTTGTCTTTCATTTTTTTATAAGCATAATACCTGTTCCATATCTTATCTAAATTACTTTGACTAAAAATATGATGATAGTTATTTTCATTTTTACCCAATCTTAAGACAGGATTTTGCAAATCAGCATCAACGTTCATTTTATCTAAAACCTGTGTTATTTTTTCCTCTACTACATCCAATGCTTCTTTTTTATCTGAAAGCATTAAGATAGACTTATTTTTTAATAAAGCATCAAAAATAATAGCAGATATTGAATGACTTTTACCATTACCCGGTGGTCCCTGAACAACTATTGTGGAACAATTTTTTCTATTTAAAGCATCCATAATTTGTTGCTGTTCTTTATTAAGAGATATAGGACTTAAAACATTGACCTTATCTTGAACTTCTTTTTGGTCAAATTCTTCTCTGATTTGTCCTTCGAATTTTTCCGGGTTTTTAAATAAAAAATCCATACTGAGTTTATTTAAAATATCAACTGCCTCACTATCAGAATCCGTTTTAATCTTTTTTAATAACTCTTCATAATCATTTACGATTGCTTCGTCCGATCTATCAAACAAAAAGAAATAAGTTGCATTATTAACTTTTACTGTCTCATTACTATTAACATATTCTACAAATCGAGTGTCTATTATATCATCAGTGTCTACTATACCAACCATATCATCGAACATAAAAAAACTTTTGATTTGCGTTAAATAATTCTGCAATTCCTTTTGTAACTCTTTTCCATCTTTATAACTTGCTAAATAAATTTGTCTTTCAGGTAATTGCAAGTGCCATCCTTTTTTATTTTCTTTATTATAATCTTGACTGATATATTGTAGAGCTTTTTTATTGATTAATAATACAGGGTTATAGTCAATTAAAAAATATTCATTATCTATAAGAGTTACATCTAACTGCATATAGAATAACGGAAAGCTATTGTTCTTATATTTAATTTCATAAAAATATAGATATATTTCTTCTTTATCTAAAATCTCCATATTTTTATACAACTCAGATAAATCTTGAAATAGGTCTAGTATTTTTAAATTACTCAATCTTTTTTGTAAGCTATTTATCTTTTTATCTGCAATAGATTTGCGATTGTTTTTACTATCTTTGTCCTCTTGTTCTTCTTGGTTGATATTTTTAACCTTGTCTTCATCAGGAAGTACGTCAAAAATTTCTCTTAAAATAACATCAATATTACCATCGTGTATATATTTGCTTTGCCTAACTTTCTTTCTTAAAGTGTCATAAAGATTTGGCAGACCAAAATTACTATTAACAGTTTCTATTATTTCATCAATAACTTTTTCGGGTAATGTAGCAGTATATTTTTCCGGTTTAATTTCAAAAGGCTTATCAAATTTTTTTTGTAAAATTTTTAAGCATTTTTGGTTCATATTTTTATATAATCTATTATTGATTCTGCGATTAATACTCTCATTACTTTTGGAAGATTTATTGGTTTTTCTGTGTGGAGTTCTTCCTTTTTGTAAGTTAGTTTCTAAAAACTCCATATAGTAACGACATAACTCATTAAAAGTTTGTTGTACATTAATCTCCACTTTTTCACCTTCTCCGTTATTAATAATATATATAAATAATGAGTAATAAAATACTTTTCCTTATCATTGAGATAAGCAGATACATTTAATTAAAAATTTAATGTAGACTAATAGTAGGAAAAATAATTAAAAAAAAGCAATCAACTGATATAAATATATTTGATAAATAAACATATAAAACCCTGAATTGGCTGCTTATAGCTTATGTTCAGGGTTTTATATTATCTAAAATAGAGTAAAATTATATTTTTTTATTATTCTATTATTTCAAATAAACCTAGTTACTATACAAATATTTAGTTTTTATCTGAATTAATCACAGTATTTCAAAGTTTTTACTGCTTGAAAAAATAGATAAATAATAACCCAAGTTCTATATTCAATAAACCTACAATTTCTGTATTAGGATTTTCAAACACTATCAAATAGGTTTCTTTATAGATTGATTTGATTTAATTTAAATAATTAATTTTTAGTAAATTTTAATTACTAAATTACTTCTTCATCATCCATTACTTAAAATAAATGAAAATTTCAAAAGTATTACTTAACATTGAATATAATTAAGTAATGTTGTTATAGTTGTATATAATCACCAGAATTAGCAAATTCCTCTAACGGATTAAAATGATTAAAATCTTGTTTAAGATCATCATTATACATATTTACATATTCTCTAACCATCTTCATGCTACTATGACCGAGAATTTTTTGCAACCTAAAAGAATCACCACCACGCAAAATCCACTTCTTTGCAAATGTATGTCTAAATAAATGTATAGAAGTTTTACTTACACCTCTGTCTAAGTTGTAAGTCCTAATAGCTGAATTCAGAGAACTACTTTTTAATTTATTGCCATAAATATTACAAATCAAATAGTCATCGGATTTACCCTGTCTATACTCCAGGTAGTCTAATAAAACCTTTATTAGGCTTTTTGACAAGGGTATTATCTGTTCTTTTCTGTTTTTAATAGTTTTCAAATGTACAATAGCCTCCTCAATATTTATATCTTTAATTTTTAAGTTTATTAATGTCCTTGATCTTACACCAGTAGCTAACAAGAAATTTATGATAACCCAATTCCTATAAACAGCAAAACTACTTTCATTCAAATTAGGTTTTTTTAATAATTTTTTTAGTTCAGCATTAGTGTATGTTTCCTTTATTTCTTTATCGGACCGCAATAAATCAATTTTAAGATCCCTAATTAGTTTCTGATCCCTCAAGTAATAAACAAAGGTCCTGACCCCCCTAAGACGTGTATTTATGGTTGTATTTTTCATATTATAATTATCATCCAACCACATAGTAAACTCTTCAATCAAATCTTTATTAATCTCTTTCACGTTTGTACTGTCATCTTCTTCAAATTCATCTTTTAAAAACCTAATAAAATAATTATAAGATTTTTGATAATATATAATAGTATGCTTAGACAAATCTTTAATTTTACAGTGTCTCAAAAATTTTTTCCATCCTTCATCAATAGTTAGATTATTATCCTTAGTCATTTTCATCCTTTTCATCTTAATTTGACCTCCTTGAAATTTTTATTACACAAATCCAAAATGAAAATTCTCTTAAGGATAATCCGTATTTTTTGTCCTGAAAATAGAAAAATCCAAAGCAAAGGACTACCGAAAAATCGGCAAGAAATCCATTGCTTTGGATCATATATTTTTAAGTATTTTTTTCTTTTTTTTAGAAAATCTATATGAGCTATAAACCTTGTTATATAAGGTGTTATGCGGCCTCAAAAGTGGTTATTTGGAGGCGGCAGACGGATTTGAACCGTCGAATAAAGGATTTGCAGTCCTCTGCCT
>JADQBT010000008.1 GCA_016278485.1 Halanaerobiales bacterium | reverse complement strand
TAGGCTGTTGATAACTTTGATCTTTTGCTATTTTAAAAAATGGGGAAACTCCTTACAAATTAATCAAGTCACAAATTAATCAAGTGTCATAAATTAATCAAGTCACAAATTAATCAAGTGTCATAAATTAATCAAGCAACTTTTCTGCCTTTTTTTTATCTTTTTGATAATTAATATTAAAAAATAACTTAGCTGGTTTTCCAATCTCACTTATTTCCTCTTCTCTAATTATTTTGAGTTTTGCAGAGCTGAAAAAACTTTTAATTTGCAAGTGATTATTTGCCAATCTATCTTCAATCAAAGCTAAATTGTTTTTATGGTAAATACCAGCTAATGGTTCTAGATAGCCAGCAAATTCTGGTATAACGAGATCATAACCAGGCAAATAACTCTTTAAAAGTTCAAAATAATTAGCCTCTAAAAAAGGCATATCACAACCTGTCATAAAATTATATTCCTGGTCTGAGTGAACAAGCCCAGTATATAGGCCCCCGAGAGGACCTTTTCCTGGTTGCAAATCTTGCACAATTTTCACTTTATCTAGAAAATCTAATTCAGCTCGCTCATTTGCTACAACAATAATTTCAGCAAACGATTCCTGGAGCTGCCTAACTATTCTTGCTATTAATATCTCTCCAGCAAAACTAGTTAATGCTTTATTTTTACCAAAACGGCTACTCTTACCTCCAGCCAGTAAAATTGCATTTACTTTCACAGCAGCTCTCCTCTATGATATTTTTTCCAGTTTTACAGCAGTCACTTTCAACTCGGGTATTTTAGCTTTCTCATCAAGCACTGGATTAGTCAATCTGTTGGCAGGACTTTCTGCATAATGGAACGGCATAAACATTTGTCCTGGTTGAACTCTGTCACCAACACGCGCATATGTCTCAACTTCACCCCGGCGCGAAGTTACTTTTACACGATCATTTTCTTTAATACCAAGCCTCTTTGCATCCTTACAATTTATTTCAACATAGGCATCTGCTTCTTGTGCATTAATTGCGGCAGAGCGTCTTGTCATTGTCCCAGTATGGAAATGATAAAGCATTCTTCCTGTCATCATAATATAATCATAATCAGCGTCAACTTTCTCAGCCGGTGGTAAATATGTTACTGGGTGGAATTTACCTTTACCTCGAGCAAACTCTCCTTCATGTAAAAATTTAGTTCCTGCATGCCGACGATCTGGACAAGGCCACTGTAAAGTTTTTTCCCGCAAACGGCCATGATATACGCCTCCATAAATTGGAGTCAGGCTGGCTATTTCAGCCATAATTTCTGCAGGATGCGCATAATCCATAGCATAACCCATTTTACTAGCCAACATACTAATTATTTGCCAATCGGGTTTGGCCTCCCCTGGTGATTCAACTGCTGGATTAACCAGTTGAATACGTCTTTCTGTATTAGTAAACGTTCCGGATTTTTCTGCAAAACTTGCTGCAGGTAAAACCACATCAGCATATTCAGCTGTTTCAGTCATAAAGATATCCTGTACAACAAGAAATTCTAAATCTTCTAATGCCTGTTTAATATGGTTTTGATCTGGGTCAGATAGCACTGGATTTTCACCCATTATATATATACCTTTAATATCTTTACCTGCTTCATTGAAAATTTCAACTACAGTCAAACCATTTTCTGTATCTGGTTCGATTCCCCAGGCTTCAGCAAATTTTTCTTGCATAGCTGGGTCTTCAACCTTTTGATAACCAGGATAAACATTTGGTAATGCACCAAGATCGCAAGCTCCTTGGACATTATTTTGACCACGCAGTGGATTAACACCTGCACCTTTTTTACCAACATTACCAGTTACCATAGCCAAATTTGCAAGGGCCAGCACATTATCTGTACCTGTTTTATGCTGAGTAATACCCATTGCAAAATAGATAGCTGCACGATCTGCTTTAGCATAAAGTCTGGCTGCCTTTCTTATCTCTTCTGCCGGTACTCCCGATATTTTTTCGGCAGTTTCTGGAGTATAATCTTCTATAGTACTTGCTATTAAATCAAAATTAATAGTACGCTCTTTAATAAATTCTTTATCATGTAATCCTTCATTTATGATGACATTAATCATTGCATTTACAAGAGCCACATCACTACCCGGCTGTTGATGTATATTTACATCAGCCCAACTAGATAACTCAATTTCTCTTGGATCAGCTACTATTAGTTTGGTTCCTTTTGCTAATGCTCTCTTCATCATACTTCCAATCACAGGGTGATTTTCTGTAGGATTTGAACCAATGATAAAGAACAGATCCGAATCGGCAGTCTCGGCAATTGAATTGGTCATCGCACCTGAACCAAAAGCTCTCGCCAAACCAGCTACAGTTGAAGCATGGCACAACCTGGCACAGTGATCAACTGAATTCGTTCCAATAACAGCCCGCATGAATTTTTGCATTAGATAATTTTCTTCATTAGTGCATTTAGCCGAACTCAAACCAGCCAAAGCCTGAGGACCATCTTTTTCTTTAATCTCCTGCAGTCTTTCTGCAGTATAATTAAGTGCTTCTTCCCAGCTTACTTCTACAAATTCACCATCTTTTTTAATCAACGGTTTTCTTAGACGATCTGGATGGTTAATATAATCATAAGCAAATCTTCCTTTAACACAAGCTTCACCCGCTGGATTAGGTGAATCCTTATCATAGATTGAAGCAACTTTGACAACTTCATTATCTTTTATCTGCAATTCAAGTTGACAACCTACTCCACAATATGGGCAAGTAGTACGTTCTTTACGCAGATCATAATCACGACCTTTTCTGATTGCAGGTTTATATTTTAATGCTCCTGTAGGACAATTTTCAACACAGAGACCACAGAAAACGCAACTTGATTCATCGCCCCCTAATCCTTCATCGAAAGCAGCTGCCACTTTTGTTTTAAAGCCTCTTTCACTAAAATCAATTGCCATAGAACATTGTAATTCTTGATCAGCTCTTACACATTTTCCACATATAATACATTTATCAGGATCAAAGACGATAAATGGATTTTCCTGCTGAATTTCAAAACGGGGAGCTTCCTTGATACCATAACTAGACTCCTCCAGACCATATTCATAGGCTAAATCCTGTAATTTACAATCTCCATTTGCTTCACAAGTCATACAGGTTAACGGATGATCAGATAGTAATAAATCAATTACTGTTTTACGTGCTTCATAAACCTCTTCACTATCTGTTTCTATCTTCATTCCCTCACTTACTGGAGTAGCACATGCTGGAACTAACTGACCATTTTCTATTTCAACTATACACAAGCGGCAGGCTCCAGTTATAGAAAGATGTTCACTATAACATAGGGTAGGAATTTTAATTTCATTTTCCCTGGCAACTTCCAGCACTGTCTGCCCAGATTTTGCCTGATACTCCTGGTTATTTATTGTAATTTTCATATCTATCATTAGCTCCTCTCTTTATGAAATTGCATCAACTGGACATACTTTTTCACAAGCACCACAAGCAATACAGATTTCGGGATCAATTTCATGTTTCTGCTTGATTTCTCCAGTAATTGCAGCAACTGGACACTCTTTTTTACATAGGCCACAGCCAATACAGATCTCTGGATCTATTTTGTAACTTGTTGCAAGATCTTCACATTGTCTTGCAGGACATTTCTTATCTTCAATATGTGCTTCATATTCATCTCTAAAGTATTGGGTTGTAGTTAAAACTGGATTAGGCGCAGTTTTTCCTAATGCACATAAAGATGTTTTTTTAATCTGTTCTCCTAGATGTGTTAACTTTTCAACATCACCAGGTTGACCTTCTCCGGCAGTAATTCTTTCCAGAATATCTAACATACGTCTGGTACCTACCCGACAAGGAGTACATTTTCCACATGATTCTTGTTGAGTAAAGCTCAAGAAAAATCTTGCTACCTCAACCATACAGGTATCTTCATCCATGACTACCATTCCACCTGAGCCAACCATGGCACCTACTTCTTGTAATGAATCAAAATCAAGTTTAAGGTCAAGGTGTTCACTTGTCAGAGTACCACCTGATGGTCCTCCCATTTGAACAGCCTTAAATTCTTTACCATCTTTTATGCCACCACCGATTTCATAAATAACTTCACGTAAAGTTACTCCCATTGGAATTTCAATTAAACCAGTGTTAGCAATATCACCAGTAATAGCAAAGGTCTTTGTTCCGGTACTATTTGGCTGACCAATCATGTTAAACCATTCTGAACCTTTTTCTATAATAATAGGGATATTTGCCAATGTTTCTACATTATTAATATTAGTAGGTTTACCCCATAATCCTGACTGAGCTGGAAATGGAGGTTTCGGACGAGGCATTCCTCTATCTCCTTCAATGGAAGCAATTAATGCTGTTTCTTCTCCGCAAACAAACGCACCTGCTCCTTCTTTGACTTGTAGGTCAAAATCAAAGCCACTACCTAATATATTTTCACCTAAAAGCCCTGCTTTTTCAGCATCAGCAATAGCTTTTTGCAGTCTTTTTACTGCTAAAGGATATTCAGCTCGAACATAGATATAACCCTTACTAGCCCCAGTTGCATATGCACCAATCATTACCCCTTCTATTACACGATGAGGATCTCCTTCCATCACACTTCTATCCATGAATGCTCCAGGATCTCCCTCATCACCATTAACAATAATATATTTTTGATCTGCATCTGCCATGCGGGCAAACTCCCATTTTCTTCCTGTTGGAAAACCAGCACCACCACGGCCTCTTAAACCAGAATCTGTAATTTCTTGACAAACCTGAGCAGCATCCATTTCAAATAAAACTTTCTCTAAAGATTGGTAACCACCATGCCCCAAATAATCATCAATATCTTCAGGATCAATATTACCACAATTTGCTAAGGCAATCCGTTGTTGAGTTTTATAAAACGGAATATCTTTCTCTTTAGGATATTCTTTTTGATCTGTAGGAGAATGATAAACCAATCTATTCACAAGTTTTCCTACTTGTAAAGTATCCTCTACTATCTCTTGAACATCATCAACTTTAACACCTGTATAAAGAAGTCCCAGCGGTTCAAATTTTACTAATGGTCCTTTTTCACAAAATCCATGACAGCCACTCTTTTTAACTGTAACATTAGAATCGCTAATTTTTTCTCCCTCAAGTTCAATACTAATCGGTAAATCAAGTTTGCTTACCTGATCAAGCAACTCCGCATAAACATCAAGTGATCCATTTGATACACAACCAGTTCCCGCACAAATCATAATCCTTAAACCTTCTGATTGCACACTGGCTTCAGCATCTTTTACTACTTGCCTGAGATCTGCTTTATTTTTGATCATTATTGATCACTCCCATCTAATTCTGCAAGCACATTTTTAATTTTTTCTGGAGTCATACCACCATATACTTTATCATTAATTGTCATAACAGGTGCTAATCCACAGGCTCCCAGACAGGATACAGTCTCAAGAGTAAATTGTAAATCATCAGTTGTTATTTTTTCTTCTGTAAGTTCAAGTTGCTCTCTTAATTCTTTTAAAATATCTGTCGATCCACGAACATGACAAGCTGTCCCATCACACACATGAATAACATATTCACCTTTTGGCTCCAGTGAAAACTGTGTGTAAAAAGTAGCAACACCAAAAACCTTACTATAAGGTAATTGTAAACTATCAGCTACATATTTCTGTGCTTCAATTGGTAGATAACCGATTTCTGTCTGTACCTTATGAAGCACAGGAATTAAACTTCCGGCCTTACCGCGATAATTTTCAATAATTGGATCCAACTTTTGAAGATCATAATTTTCCATAATCCTAACTCCTTTACTATATTTTTCTTTTCAAAATTAAAAGATTATTCACTAGGAAACTATTAAATATTACTTTAGTATTACCTTAATAATTCAATGTAATTTAATATATCCCTGCTTTATAATTATAATTTTCTTATTTTTCTTGCCTATTCGACAATTAATACTAAAGAAAAACTCTGTTTTTAATATCGCAAATTAATTAAAACCAGCGCAACTGTTGTCATCACAATTGCTATTTTTTCTCTACTTGAAAGTGATTCATTATAAATAAATACTCCACCTATACTAATTACAACTATGCTACCAGCACTATAAATCGGAAAAACTACCGCAGTCTTTAACTGATCTAGAGCATTAATTAAAAAATATGATGAAAACAGATTTGGAATTCCTACTAATGCCCCTGTTAAAACTTCTTCTACCTTAAAATGACTACTCTTTTTATAAGCAAAATAAAGACTAATTAAAAATGCTGTACCAAATACAAAAAAGAGAAAAATGCTTTTCTCAGAAAGTTGCCCATAACGTTGGTAAAACTTATTAGTGAATTCAGCTATTCCCCCAAACATAAAAAGAGAAATTAATGTCCAACGAAGAGCTTGATGCCAATTTTCATCTTGAGGAAAATTAACAAGCAAAATTGCAGATAATGCCAGTAATATACCTAACCATTGTAAGTTAGTTGGTAATTCTTGCCAGAGAATAATAGAAAAAATCATTGGTACCAAGATACCTAATTTAGAAAACGTTCCAGCCAGGCCAACCCCATCTTCCTGCACACTTTTCTGATAAAAAATAAATGCCAAAAAGAAAAAAACACCAGCTATAACTCCTATCAGTAAGGCCCAGGTCGTACTAGCTTTGCTTGAAAATAAATTTTGTTGATTAAAGAATACAAACTTGGCTTCCTTAAAGAAAAGACTAAAATTTTCTTGTCTAGGTAGTTTTAAGTCAGAATTAATAATCATACTTAAACTAACTAATGCTGCCATCAAGTAATTAGCACTAGTTACTACATATTTATTCATACCACGATTACTACTATATTTAAATATTAACGCTATTGAAGAACTACAAATAATTGCTAAAACTAAATAAAACAATTCTTTTTCAACTCCCTACCCATTACTATTTTCCTAGATTAAACTAAGTAGATACTGCCAGATTCTAATAACAAGTGGTGCAAAAATATAGATTAAATAAATAATTATCAGCAATTTTCCTATTTTAAAAAAACTATTAAAAATTGTCTTATCTTTTTGTTTATCATTGGCATCACTACTAGCAATACTATCGCTCAAACCGGAATCTGATTCCGCTTGCTCAATCATCTCTTCATCATCAATTTCAATCTCTAAATCACTAATTATATTATTGGCTTTTTCATAATCATCAGCAGCAACATAAAGTTCAACATCATAGGCAGACATGCCCATATATATTGATGCATAGCCGCCCGATTCACGATGTTTTATGAGAACAGGAATATTTTCAGCCTCAAGTAGGTTTTTAATCATCATAGCCTCTTTTTCTGATAATGAAGTTAGATATACTGTTTTAGTTTCCATCACAATCACCCATTTTCATTTAAAATCACAAAATGAATATGATCCTCCCAAACACCATTAATCTGCAAATATCTTTTTGCTAATCCCTCTTTATGAAAACCTAGCTTTTCCACCACACGTTGTGATCTCTCATTTCGCGGCATTATATTTGCTTCTAAACGATGTAACCTTAATTGATAAAATGCAAATTCAATAATTTTTTCTAGCGCTTCTGTCATCAATCCCTGGTTTATTTCTGCTTGATCCAACTTATAGCCTAAATGAGCTGATTGAAAGATTCCCCTAATAATATTATTTAAAGAAATACAGCCTATGACCCTATTATTGCCTTTTTTAAAAATCCAAAGCCGCATCATTCTACCTTTGTGCATCAGTTCAAAATCTTTGGCAAGTTGTTTTTTCTGAAATTCCTCTGTAAAAAATTCAGCCGACCTGACAGGTTCCCAATCTGCCAAAAATTCTTGATTTCTTAGATAATATGCAACAACTTTTGTAGCATCCTCTGCCTGTAATACCTTTAAATTTAATCTATCAGTTGATAATTCAGGAATTAAAAGCAATTATAATAATCACCTCACTTTAATTTAAGTCATATATAAAGATTATTCTTGAAAAGCCAGACAATCCCTGCCTAATTGCCTGGCTTATGCTAATCAGTCATTTAATAAATTCGATAAGACTTATCTTCTACCTGCATTACTTCAAACATTTTATATTTTTCAACAGCATTTGCGCCTCTTTCTGCTTTTATTTCCATATACTTTAACTCGCGCGCTAATTTGCGGTAACTTTCTAATCTATCTTCAGATAATCGGCCAGCTTCAATAGCTTTTTTTACCATACAACCTGGTTCACTATCATGTTGACAATCATTAAACTTACATGCTTGAGCCAGTTTAGTTATTTTTGGAAATACACTTGACTGATCATTATTATCTTGCCAGAGTTGTATCTCTCGCATACCAGGAGTATCAATAATCACTCCCCCTTCAGGAAGCGAAATCATCTCTCTATTTGTCGTAGTATGTCTGCCTTTAGCATCATCTTCCCTAATATTATTTACTCTCAAATTAGCATTAGGTACTAATTTATTTATTAGAGTCGATTTTCCTACACCTGAAGAACCCAATAGTGCAATAGTTCTACCTGCTTTAAAATATTGTCCTAATTCTGATAATCCTTTTCCTGTAAATGAACTTACAACATGAATATTAACTCCGAATGCAATATCTTCCACTTGTGAGACCATTTCTGATATATTATTAGATATATCTGCTTTCGTAAGGACAATTACCGGACTGGCACCACTATCCCAGGCAATAGTTAAATACCTTTCTAATCTTCTAAGATTAAAATCCTGATTTAGAGAAGAAACTATAAATACAAAATCGAGATTAGCAACAATAATCTGTTCTTTTAATTTTGAACCTGCCGCTTGGCGGGAAAACTTGCTTTTACGAGGTATAATTCTCTCGATAATCGCTTCACTATTCTGATTAATCATTCTCACAGCCACCCAATCCCCAATAACAGGAAATTGTTCCTGAAAGCGCATTTTACCACTTATCTGGCCTGGCATAACTCCTTGTTTAGTAAAAAGTTGGTATATATTTTGATAAACAACCGCAATCCGGGCTGGATATATCTGCTCTCCCTTCCAATTTGATTCTATTTTTTTATATTCATCTGCAAAATTACTATTCCAACCAATTTTATTTAAATTCAATTTTTTTACCTCCAATTATATGTGTGAAAAGAAAAAACTGCAGACCAATAGTCCTGCAGCAAAATAAAGTAGCCTACCCTGATTTAATCAAGTCATCTACTAAATTTATATTTTAGTCTTAGTTGCGGGTTTATTAATCAATTTCATCTGCTGCGTAAAAATGGACGCACTTCTCCCTATGTAACTTGAGAAGCCAAAACAGATATCCAATTTATTATTTGATCAATAAACCTACAATCATAAGAACTCACACTTTCATCAGAAATAATTTCATAAACCAACTCTATTTTAGCAATTAACATAGCAAAAGTCAAGGATTCTATAATTGGTAATAAGAGCTATTTATATTTAATAATTAGATTCTTTTAATTCGAAGTATTTTTGTGCATGCAAACAAGCGGGACATTTCTGAGGAGCTTCTTTCCCTTCATGTACATAACCGCAATTATCACATTTCCAACGTACTACTTCTTCTCGTTTAAAAACTTTTCCTTCTCTTAAATTACTTAAAAGTTTTAAATATCTTTTTTCATGTTCAGCTTCAACTTCTGCTATCTTTCTAAAAGTGACAGCTACATCTTTAAAACCCTCTTCTTCTGCAACTGCAGCAAACTCTGGATATAACTCAGTATGTTCTTCATTTTCTCCCTCAGCTGCAGCCTCCAAATTTTCTTCGGTTGTACCTATGATTCCGGCCGGATAAGCTGCAGTAATTTCACAGCTACCACCTTTTAAAAATTTAAAAAAACGTTCGGCATGTTCTTTTTCATTCCGAGCAGTCTCTAAAAATATTCCTTCTATCTGCTTATATCCTTCTTTATTAGCTTTCGAAGCAAAATATGTATATCTATTCCTAGCCTGAGATTCTCCCGCAAATGACTTTAATAAGTTAGCTTCCGTTTTCGTACCTTTTAACTTTTTCATTAATACCCCTCCAAGTTTTTATTTTAATTATTTATTATCTATATAGCTCTACCTTTCTATCTATCTTATTTCTGAAATTTAAAAAATGGGCCTGTGCCTTTACTTGTATGCCCTCCCTAATGCTATTGATAGAATGGTAATTATCAAGTAACAAGTTTACAATATCTTTATCAAGCTGATTATTTTCAGCTAAATCATTTAAAACTTTTATTACCTGGGATTTATTCATTCCTTTACGATATGGTCTATCTTCCGTTACAGCAGTGAAAATATCTGCAACAGCCATTACCCTTGCTCCAGGAGATAATTTTTCCCCTTTTAAATGGAAGGGGTAACCTTGCCCATCCAGAGTTTCATGATGGAATCCCGCCCATTCTTTTAAATGCGGTAATTCATTGATAGGTTCCAACACTTGATAAGTATAATAGGTATGTGTTCGCATCTTCTTCCACTCTGCTTTATTTAAGGGACCATTTTTATTCAATATACGTGGTGGTACAATTAATTTACCAACATCATGTAAATAACCAGCTATTTCCATTGTTAATTGATCTTCTAATGAATACTTCATCAACTTAATTAGTTCTTTTGCTACCTTGGCAATACCAATTGAATGTGTGGTTGTAAAAGGACTCCGAAAATCAACAATATAGCTTATTATTTTACTAATATCTAATAAACTGGCACCAGTAATATTTTCTGCAAAAATCTTCATTATCTTATCTAACTTTCTTTCTATCGCGGTGGGAGATTCAATATCTAGACAAAAATATTCCTGTGCTGCTAATTTATTAAATGCTAATAAAGCATCAGGGCAATAATCTTTACCACTCTCTTTTGAAACAATCTTGCAAATTTTATTGTTATCATTATACATATCATATTCTTCTGTTAAAAAAGCAATCTGATCAGCTACATGTAATATATTAGTGGCTACAGAAATATCATCAGATTGAATTTTTTCCCAATCATGATGGTGATCTCTAATGATATTTGAAATTTTATTAAGCGTATTATTTTCATTAAGCAGATAGTATCCCACCAATGCATGCATGTTTTCTCTTTCATCAAAGCTTTTTTTATCTAAATCAATATTTAAATAAAAGACACCTATATCATGTATTAATGAAGCCATGACCAAATTCTTAAGCTGATTAGAGTTTATCTTCATTTCCTTAGCAATTTTATAGGCAATATAGGCGACTTTTTTATGATGACTAACGACAGAATTACTAACAAGATCCATTACGCCTGATAATGATTTTAACAAATTAATCATAGAAACTTGTTTCATATTAATACCATTCCTTCAGAAACTATTTCTTTCTTATATTTTAAATTGGTCTACTGTTTGAGAAAGTTCTTGCGCCATATCGGCCAGTTGTCTAGCAGAAGAAACAATTTCTTGAGTAGCTGCCATCTGTTCTTGACTAGAAGCGGCAACTTCTTCAGAACTACTAGCAAATTCCTGGCTAACTTTATTTATGCTTTCTACTGAATCTTCTACTTTATTACTATAACCGTTCATCTCTGTTACATTTTCAGAAATACTTTGTAGCTGTTTTTTTAAGTTTAAAGTATGTTCTTCAATTGATTCAAAAATATTACCAGTACTACTGATAGATTTCACACTTTTAGCCACCATTTCAACATTATTACTCATTTTATCAACAGCTTCAGATGAACCTGATTGAATTTTTTTGATAAGATTAGCAATTTTGTCTGTTGCACTAGCTGATTCTTCTGCTAATTCCCTTATCTCATCTGCTACTACACTAAAACCACGCCCTGCTTCTCCTGCTCTGGCCGCCTCTATTGCAGCATTTAAAGCAAGTAAATTAGTCTGACCAGCTATCCCACTTATCAATTCAACTATTTGGCCAATTTCTTCTGATAATTCTCCTAGGGAATTAATAGTCTTTGAAACTTCCAAGGTATTATTTTTCATATTATTAATGTTATTTATTGAATCATTGACAGATGTAGTGCCTTGATCAATTTTTTCAGTTAAGCTAGCTGCACTGGATGTTAACTCATTTGTACTTTCATCAACTCTTTTAATACCGTCACTTAAATTATTAACGTTTAGATCAGTTTCTTCAACTTGAGCTGATTGTTCTTCTGCCCCTGCAGCAATGCCTTGTATAGAAGTACCAACCTGCTCTGCTACTTCACCAACCTGCTCACCAGAAGCTGATAACTCTTCACTTGAAGCGGCAACTTGATCAGATATGTTAACAACCTGTCCTATCATTTTCCTTAAGTTAGCTAACATGTTATTTAATGCCTTGGAAAGATTGCCAATCTCATCTTCTGATTGTATATCCAGCTCGTTAATTGTTAGATTTCCATCTGCAATCTCCTGGCTGAAATCAGCTGCTGCAATTATAGGTTTAGTAATATAGTTTCCTATAAAATATGCAATTACAATACCGATAAGGATTGTAATAATTAAAATGATAGCTGCTCCCCTGATTGTTTCATCTAGAATTTGAAACGCTTCGGCTGATGTAAGTTGTATAATCACACCCCAACCAGTTTTTTCAACCGGAATATAAGATGCTAATTTTTCTTCTCCTTCATATGTGTATTCACCCTGACCTTCTACTCCCTTTATTACCTTTTTTACAGGATCTAAATGTGATAGATCAGTCATATTACTTACCATTTCTTTATCTGGATGGCCTATTACTTTTCCTGAATTCTCGACTATGAATCCATAGCCAGTATTACCAGGCTTATAGGAAGATGCAATTGCACTCAATTCTTCTAAATCTATACTAGCGCCAATAACCCCAACAATATCGCCATTATTTTTAATGGGACTAGCATAAACAACAATTGGTACATTACGACTACCAGAGATTAACACATTTGAAAAATTTCTTTCTCCTTTAATCGCTTTTTGAAAATAATCCCTATCTGCTCTAGTACCAAGACTACCCGTGCTTTTGTAAATCTGCATTCCGGAATGATCCATTACATATATGTTTGCAATATAAGGATTTTCATTAGTTACTGCATCTAATACTCCCGCCATTGCTTCTGGATTCATATTCTTAATCCCTTTAACTTGAGTCATTGAATTAATAGTTATTTCAGAATTAGTAATAATTGCATTTATTTCACTTGCAAGACCTTTTGCTAATTGCATATTATTATTATAAACACTATCATTAATAAGATTTTTTTCTTCATAAATTGAAATAACACCGTAAATTATTAATGGTACTATCATTAAAGAAACCATTAATAAAATTAATTTAGTTTTAAAGTTTTTAGCTATATTCATTTATACACCCCTTCTAATTTATTTTTAATTACATTTTTCCAGTCTATTATAATATCGATATAATAGTACACTTTCGATATGATATTACATTTTCCTGCCCTAATTTAAAAATTATCCCCATTTATTTAATTAGCCATTTACTCAAAAACATATGCTGCAACTTCATGCCCTTCTAATAGCACCCAATGCCCGGCTTGTCCTTCTTTTCTACAACCTAATTCAAGATGGGCCATGGCTATACCACAATCTAAACGCCAAGCTGGTTTTGCTTTAACTGTCAGAATTGCTAGCGAACCTTCTTTTATTTTAAATCTCCAGGGCTGTCGATTTACAGCTGAAGGTGCTAATCTTGCTGCATTTAAGCCACTCTTAATAGTAACTGGCCATTTTTGATTAACATGGTCAATACATATTTGTTCTAAATACTTTCTTTTATGACTACCAGCGAAAGCAGACATTAACTTCTCACTTATTGCTTTTGTTTCTTCAGCATATCCAATCGGAGTAACGGCCATAATTTTTTCTGAGGATGATAATTCAACCTCTCCAGCAGCAGTAGTTGGATTAAACATACCGGAAACCCAACAAGTATTTAGACCTAGTGCTGTTGCTTCTAATATAAACAATTCCCCAGCATAACCTAACTTTTCATTAACATGCTCATCATCATGGTCACCGATAAAAACTGCATAAGCTGGGGCTCCACTTATTTTCCCATATGCACCAATTATTCCTTTAAAGATATTTTCATTTTTTTGATTAAAAAACTCGATACGAACACTCTTGATATTTGAATTTATCTTTCCAGTTAATTCACTTAATTTTTCAGCTTTTTTGTTTTCAACAGACTTTTCTCTATATTTTCTCCTTGAATGTCTCTCCCCTATTGCTTGATGCAATCTATCTACAGGTAAATCAAAACCTATTTTAAATTCTTCTCTATCCATAATTAATCACCTCATATTTTATGTAGTGTATTAATCTTAACTAATTTTACTCTAAAATGCAAAAAACCGCCCTCAAAAGAGCGGTTTAAATGATCTTATGTTGCTATATTTTAATAACAAAACCCTCTACCCATACCAAAACCTCTATTAAATCCACTATTAAATCTATTTCCCATAAAATTATGCATCTGACCTGGACCATATCCCATCATGCCTAGACCATATCCCATCATGCCAGGTCCTCTAAAATTTTGACCATAACTATTTTCTTCCAGTTCTTCTAACTGTTCTTCTGTAAGAATTGCTGTAACTTTTTCCTGATGGTCTGCTTGAATTTCTTCTAGTTGATCATATATACCATTCATTTTTTCTTCTAAAAGATCAAATTCCTCAGAAGAATCCTCTTCTCCGTATAAATCTCTCATCTCCCAATTAATATCACGCAATTCTATTCTTAGTTCATCAGTTTTAGCAAAATATTCATCTCTTAATTTAGCTAATTCTTCTTCCTGTTCTTCTGTTAGATCCATTGGCTGATAATTATAACCTGGCTGAGCTTGATTGTTGTAATAATTACCTCTGAATCCGCCACCCATCATGCCATGTCCACCAAAAGCCATCGTCTGAGCACTAATACCACTAACTATTAAACCTAAGACCATCATTCCTACTATAATCTTTTTCATCTAATTTCACTCCTTTTAAATTTATTTTTACTTTCTAAATACATTATAAGAGTCAATTATGAAGGAATTATGAATTTTATAGATAAATTATGAATAAATAAATATTTTTCGATCAGCCATAAAATCTGCGTCTGCTTGATCATGTGAAACTAAGATGGTAGTAATGCCAATCTGTTTAATAATATTTTTAAGCTCTTTTCTAATTTCATCTCGTAAACTCTCATCTAAATTACTAAATGGCTCATCTAATAGTAACAGACGAGGATTTGGAGCCAGTGTTCTAGCGAGCGCAATTCGTTGTTGTTGTCCTCCACTTAATTGGTGAGGATATCTATTTGCAAAACCATTTAAATTTATTAAATCAAGCATTTCATTAACTTTTCTACTTTTATCTATTTTACTGATTTTTCCAAGCCCAAAGCTTATATTTTCTGCCACATTTAAATGAGGGAAAAGTGCATAGTCTTGAAAAACCATACCTACTTTGCGTTTTTCAGGCGGAATAAAAACTTGATCATTTACTACAGTTCTTCCTGCAATAAATATTTCTCCACTAAGAGGAACTTCAAGACCAGCGATTAACCTAAGTACTGTACTTTTCCCACTACCGCTTGGCCCAAC
Source organism: Halanaerobiales bacterium (assembly GCA_016278485.1). Lineage (GTDB taxonomy): Bacteria > Bacillota > Halanaerobiia > Halanaerobiales > Halanaerobiaceae > JADQBT01. The sequence goes on along the minus strand of JADQBT010000008.1, from coordinate 133,810 downwards.
AAAACAAATAGTCTCTTGCTTATTTACTTCAAGTTGAAAGTTATTTAATATTTGATCACCATTTTTTTCATATTTAAAGGATAAATTATTAATTTTCACTTGCATCTTCCCGCCCCTTTCGTAGCTGGTTAACCAATAAAATTGCAATAGTACAACAAAATATTAAAATTAAAGATAAATCAGCAGCACGATAAATCATCTCATCAGCAGCATACTCAAATGCCCTTGTTGCAAGTGTATTAAAATTAAAAGGCCTTAAAATAAGTGTAAGTGGAAGCTCTTTCATCACTTCTATAAAAACAAGCAAAAAACCACTTAGCACAGCTGGCTTAATCATTGGCAAATCTACTTTAAAGAAAGTAGCCGTTACACTTTTACCAAGAGTACGTGAAGCTTCAAAAAATTTAGTCCCTATTTTCTGATAGCCACTGTTAACTGCATTAAATCCAATTCCTAAAAATCTAATGAGATAAGCAAAAAATAACATAACAAGACTAGTAGTTAAAAACATATTTATTTCTATGGCAAAGGGCTGCATTAACCAACTAATAAATTGATCTACTTGCAATAAGAATACTAAGATACCAACCGCTATCACTGCACCTGGAATTGAATAACCTAACATAGTAATTCTGGCAAATAGATTACTCAAAATTCCAGAATTGATTCTAACTGTATTTGCAACTATAATAGCTGCAATTATTACTAAAGTCGCAGCCAGTAAACCAGTTAAAATTGATCCTGTTGAATATTCTAATAAGTTTCCCCATTTACTACCATCGCTTAAATAACTCCAATACAACAATTGTCCAACTGGAATGATAAATCCTAATCCAAAAATAGAAAACGAAAACATAGTTGCAAAATACTTTGATCCACCAGTTAATTTCTTCCTTTTTAGGGGTCTAATCTGACTAGTAGAGTAACTATATTGCCTTCCACCACGTAATAATTTTTCTAAATATAAGAGTATAAAAATTACTCCCATTGCTATGGCTGCAAGTCTTACTGCTGATGTTAAATCTCCCATTCCAAACCAAGTTTTAAATATTGCTGTACTAAAAGTTGGAATCCCAAAATATTTTACTACTCCATAATCATTCAATACTTCTAACATTACTAAGCTTGCCCCAGCCACAATTATTCCACGGGAAACCGGTAAAATAACTTTAAAAAATATTGAAGTAGCTGATTTACCAAGTAAACAAGATATTTCTACTAAAGAAGCTGATTGTTTAGCTAAAAATGATTTTGCGAGTAGATAGACATAAGGAAATAAAAAGATAGTATAGATAAAGATTGCTCCGCGCATCGTCATAAAATCAAAATATTGTTGATTAACAACTAAACCAAACCGCTTTCTCAGCAATACCTGAAATGGTCCTGTGTAGCTAAAAAGACCAGCATAAGTATAAGCCCCAATATAGGGAGGAATAGCCAAGGGAAGTAGCAAAGCCCAACTAAGAAAAGCGCGGCCTGGAAATTCATAAGCAGCTATCAGCCAAGCTAGTAAAGTCCCGATTAAAGCTGTAAGTAAGCCCGTACTGATAATTAATATTAAAGAATTTTTTATATAATCCATTAGCAGATATTTTTTTATATGCTGCCAATTTTCGCTTGTGTCTGTGAACAAATTAAGCAAAATATTAATATTCGGAATCAGGAGCAAGATAATAATTAGCGAGCTAATCAATAGCCATCCAATAGACTGTTTTTTTAACTTATCTGATAACTGCATTATTCACCAACTTATCAAGGATTATTGCCAACCCACTTTATTAAATATCCTTACCGCTTGTTCATTATAGATGCCAAGCTCTGTGAGGTTTATTTGTTGAGTTTTAAATTCTCCCCATGATTTAAGTAATGGAGATGGTTCGACTTCTGGATTTACTGGATATTCATAGTTTGCATTAGCAAATGAACTCTGCGCTTCAGCAGAAGAAAGATATTCCATCAACTTTATTGCATTAGCTTTATTTGGTGAATATTTGCTAAGGCCAATACCGCTTATGTTAATATGAGTACCAGCCTCAGCTTGGGAAGGAAAATAGATACCTACACTTTCTGCAACTTCTACTTCTGCCGGATTATCTGAATTTAACATTTTTCCTAAATAATAAGTATTCATAATTGCTATGTCGCCAATTCCAGCAGCTACAGCTGTTGCCTGTGCTCTGTCATTTCCTTTGGGACGCCGAGCCATATTTTTTACAATTCCTGCTGCCCAATTTTTTGCCCACTCTTCTCCGTAAATAGAAATCAGTGAGGCAAGTAAGGATTGATTATAAATATTACTTGATGATCTAACTAATATTTTATCTTGCCATTTCGCATCTGTAAGCGACTGGTAACTTGAAAGTTCTTCTGGGTTTACTCTGTCCTTCGCATAGACAATAACCCTACCTCTCATTGTTAGTCCAAACCACTTATTATCTTGATCACGTAAATTAACAGGTACATTCTTTGTCAAAATATCACTATTTACAGACTGTAATAACCCTCTAACCATAGCTCTATGTAGTCGTCCGGCATCGGCCGTAATTAAAAGATCAGCTTTACTTGATTCACCTTCGCGCGCTAGTCTTTCTATTAATTCATCTGAATCTCCTTTAAGCACATTTACCTTAATTCCGGTTTTTGCAGTAAATTGTTCATATATCTTCTGATCTGCATCATAGTGACGATTTGTATACAGATTCACTTCACCTGCAGCAAGGATACCTCCTGTAAAAGAACCTACCATTACACCTAACATTATCATAACTAATAATTTTTTCATAAATTAATTCCTCCTAAGATTTTGATTGAAAATGATTCTCAATTTCATTTACAGATGTTATTATAACTAACTATAGTATTTTTGTCAAGATTAAAATAAAAAAAACTCCCACTTAAGGGAGTATAATTTCTAATCTATTTTCTTATATAATCAAGTGGATTGACTGGTCTACCATTAATTTGAACTTCAAAATGCAAATGAGGACCAGTGGAACGACCTGTGTTTCCTGATCTAGATATTGTTTCTCCTCTAGCTACCCATTCACCACTTCTAACAAGTAATTTAGAATTATGGGCATATAATGTACGCAGGCCTTTTTGATGTTCAATAATTACCACATAACCATAACTATTACTCCAGCCTGCAAAAACAACACGCCCAGCTCGAGCAGCCTTAATTGGAGTACCGGTATTTACGGCAAAATCTATTCCTTCATGCATTCTACCCCATCTTGGTCCATAATAAGAAGATAATCTACCTTGAGTTGGCATCATAAACATCTGTTGCAAACGATCTTGATAACCAAATTCCGGCTTTGCACCTCTTAAAATCAACTCAGCACCAGCCTGTAAATTACTTCCATTCTTAAAAACATTATCACTAACAATTTTATTGACTGATAGATCAAATCTCTTGGCAATAGAAGATAGAGTATCTCCAGGAGAGACACGATATAATAGTCCTTTTACAGGTAAGATTTTTAATTCTTGACCTGGTTTAATTCGATTCATATTACTTATATTATTTGCACCAATTAATGTATCAATATTGATATCATGTTTTCGAGCTATTGACCAGAGTGATTCACCAGATTCTACTTTATGGGTTTTAATTTGCTCTAGCAAAGAAGGTTTCTTCTGAACTTTTTTTACTACCTCTTTATTAATTTTCTTTTCAGGTGGTTCTTCACTAATTAAATTTGGCACATCTTTTGTCTCATCTATTGTTGCTAATTCTTTGTTTTTGATTTGTCCTTTATTTACTAAATTTTCAGAAGCTTGAGCAACTTCCAAACGAGAAACTTCTTTTTCCTTAGATTGTTGCTTAGATTCTTCAATCTGTTCATCTTCTTCAGGTTCTACAACTTTTAATTGCTTCTCAGATTGTTTGACAGTTCTTTCGAGTACGAAATCTTCTTCATTTCCAAGACTAATCGAAGATACTAACTTTACTTGATGACCATCATTAACATCAACTGAAATTAGATTGGTCTTTTTATTTTCTTTTTCATCAGGCTCATTCAAAACAACTTTTGCTTCTACATGCTGACTAATATCCAGCACCTCAATCTTCTCATTCTGAAATTTTATCTCTTGGCTAACCGCCTGATCATAGGCAGTACTTACCAGAGAATTCAAACCTGTCAGAAAAATAAGAATAACAACAAATAGTAAGCCTGCTTTTTTTCCCAATCTCTTCTCCTCCAACTTATGTAATATGTACATAATCCTACAACAATATGATATTACATAACAAGTGTTATGTCAAGTGAATCACTTAATTAAACACAACTTAATACAGGGTGAATACCGCTGTGATACAATGAAATTCTTCATAATTATCTACCTAAAAAAGACCCCTTTTAAAAAACAAAAGAGGTCATAATCATTATTTATTCAAAACTTGTTTTAATTCTTGCAAAAATATCGTGAACTGATAAAATCTCTTTAATTTTGCCAAGTCCTTCTCCAGTAAAGAAAACGCCTCTTTCCATATCTCCATCTTTAGCTCTGAGCAATGCATCCTTGATACAGAAATTCTTCCGACAGTGTTTTAAACAGTCTGTACAATTTTCGGGTGGTGGAGCCTCACCATTTAACACTAATTCAGAAAATCTGGTTCTAATAGCATTTGCAGGAAATCCAACTGAACTCATAATTTTAACTACATCACTATCTTTTGCTTTTACACATAGCTTTTTAAAAACATCTGAAACAGATGATTCCTCGCTTGCTAAAAATCTTGTACCCATCTGTACACCATCAAGTTTAGCTCTAAACATTCGCTTTATATCATCAACATTAACCACATCACCGGCGCCAATAACTGGAATATTAACACTAGCTTTAATTTTCTCAATAAGATCCCAGCTATCTATGTCAGTTCCTAAATGTCCTCCTGCATTACCGCCTTCAACAACAATGGCAGCTGCTCCTAATCTCTCGGATATTTTAGCCAATTTTAATGAAGATACAATTGGTACTACTGGTACTCCAGTTTCCTTACCAACCGTAAACATATCTCTAGAAAAACCTGCTCCTGATATTATAACATCTATTCCTTCTTCAACTGAAGCTCTTAATAATTTCATGAATCCACGGGCTGCAAACATAATGTTCACACCAATAATCCCATCAGTCATAGAACGTGCCTTTTTAATCTCTGCCTTCAATTCATCAACTGTTAATGCAGAACCACCTAATACACCTATCCCACCTTCACTTGCTACAGCAGCTGCTAATTCAGCCATTGAAACTCTTATCGCCATACCACCCTGAATTATTGGATATTTTGGTTCCAGGTTACCTATTTTTAATTTGGGAAATTTCAATTTATCACTCCTGAATATTATTTGCTATTTTAGCGTATTTTTTAATTAACTATAATAATTCTATCATAATTTTAAAACAAATCAAACTAAAATACTTGTTCACCATGGTACCAACTAATAAATTCTTTAAAAAAGTCATTGGGAAGAAGTTCTAAATAGATAATATATTTTTCTCCTTCAATTGTTTTTATTAAGATCTTTCTACCAATAATTTTATATATTTTCTTATCAATATCTTTTACGGGACGGTCTAAGGGTATAACAAAATTTTCACTTGTCCAAGCAATAAATTTTACCTCTTCCAATTGATGACGATTAATAATAGCAGTTTCCATCTTATTTTTTCCTTTAATAATTAAGTTTTGGTTAGTTAACAATATTTCCTTGTTCCAAACAATAAAAGATCTGATTAGAACTGGTAGTGCTTCTAAAAAAAATAATACGATTCCAGAAATATATATTAAATATACTAGTATTGTTTGATATCGATTATGAATTGGCAAGAAAAAGCGAATCAAAAGTCCTGCTCCAACAATCAATATTACAAAAATCAATTTTTGAAATGCTACCCATTTTCCGTAAGAATAATCTTGTTTGAAATTTTTTCCCTCATCTATTTCTTTCATAATATATATTTCCCCTTTAATTTGCAGAAATTTTAGTTTTAAACTACTTATATAAAATATAATATCATATTATTTTACATATTTTAAATTAATTGATAGAATTAGACCTATAAAATATATATTTATACTAAAAAGGAGCAAAATATGACGAAAAAAACTATTTTACCAGGTATTATCTTTACTATATTAATAGCAATCTTATCATTTTACATTAAAGATCTTTCATTTGCTAGTAAGCTTCATCTAAGCTCATTAGTCATAGCCATTATAGGTGGAATTATATTAAATAATATTTTTAATTTACCTACACAACTAAACTCAGGTATTACTTATTCTACGAAAAAAATTCTTAAACTGGGTATTATTTTACTTGGCTTCCGCTTAAATTTAGCTCAAGTTGCAGGCATTGGTGCTAAAGGGCTGATTATTGTATTATCAGCCAGTACAATCACCATCATTACAATTTCCTGGCTTGGTAAAATTTTTAAAGTTAATGATAATCTTTCTTTTCTAATTGGGACAGGTACTTCAATATGTGGAACCTCCGCCATTGCAGCAATTGCTCCTGTTCTTATTGATAAAGATGGCTCAATTGAAGATAGTACAGCCTTTGCAATTAGCACAATTACTTTGTTTGGAACTCTAGCCATGTTTCTATATCCGCTTATTTTAAAGTTATTCAATCTCGATTTTTTAATTTATTCTATCTGGTCAGGATCTTCTATTCATGGAGTCGGACAAGCTGTTGCAGCTGGTTTTGCCGCAGGAGAGAAAGCTGGTCAATTTACAACACTTATCAAGTTAACACGTGTTCTTTTAATTATACCACTTGTACTATTTTTAAGTTTTAAAAAATCTAACTTTTACAAAAAGGAAAAAAATCCTCAGACTAATCAAGCATTTGTTCAATCAGAACAATTAGCTATTCCCTGGTTTGTCTTTGGCTTTTTAGCTGTAATCTTAATCAATTCACTTCAAATCCTGCCAACTACTGTTGTCAGCAATATTATAACGATCGACAAATTTATTCTAACAATTGCTATGGCTGGAATTGGTCTTAAAACAAGCTTTAGCAGCATTAAAAAAACAGGGGTAAAACCCTTCTATTTAGGTCTTACCGCCTGGATTATTATTTCTTCGATTTCATTTATTTTAGCCCAATTAATTTTTAATTAAACTGAGAAATATTGGGCAGTATCTTTTAATAATTTAATAATTGGTAGATGTTGTGGGCAGGCTGGCTCACACTGTCCACACTCAACACAGGCACTGGCCCTTTTCTCTTCCTCGAGTTTCAGATATTTTTCTTTATTTTCCTGTTTTGCATCATAAAGGTGAGCGTTGTTAAAGAGTAAGAAGTTTTCAGGAATATTTACACCATTAGGACAGGGCATACAATAACCGCATCTAGTACAGGTAATAGGCCCTCTCATCCTTTCACTAGCTTTCTCTATTAAGTTTAGATCAGTTTTAGATAAGATATTAATAGCAGATTTATCAGCACTTTTTACATTTTCTTTAACTTGTTCTAATGTACTCATTCCACTTAAAACAACAGCAACTTCTGGTTTGTTCCAGAGCCATTGTAATGCCCATTCCGCAGGAGTCCTATCATCTTCGGCAGCTCCCCAAATTTCTTTAACATCTTTGGGGGGCTCTACAGCAAGGGCCCCTCCACGCAAAGGCTCCATAATTACTACTGCCAACCCCTTATTTGCAGCATAATGTAAACCTTTTTCACCAGCTTGATATTCTCTATCTAAATAATTATATTGAATCTGACAAAAATCCCAATCATAAGCATCAACAATTTTCGTAAAAAGATCATACTCATCATGAAAAGAAAACCCAATCTGTTTTATCTTTCCTTCCTTCCTGACTTTTTCAATCCAGGTGAAGATATCTAAATCAATGTAATTCTCCCAATAATCCTTATTTAAGGAATGTAGCAGATAAAAATCTATGTAGTCAGTTTCCAATCTTTCAAGTTGTTTATCTAAATAGTAGTCCATATCTTCCCTGGTTTTAATTTCCCAGGAAGGAAGTTTTGTTGCAAGCCTTACTTTATCTCTATAACCATCTTTTAATGCTTTAGCAACTAATATTTCACTTTGTTTTTGATGATATGGCCAAGCGGTATCAACATAATTAACACCTTGTTCAATCGCATATCTGATCATCTCAATTGCCTTCTTCTCATCAATATTACTATCATCATCGTCAATGGTAGGTAGACGCATTGCGCCAAAACCCAGAGCAGAGACCTGCCAGTCTAGACTGCCAAATTTTCTATATTGCATCTTCTTATCAACCTCCCTTTAAATATTTTAACATTTATTTTAAGGAAAAACCAGCCACCTTTAAAGATATTAGTGTGATATTAGCTTTTTAAAGATTAAAAACAGGAGGGCAAATGCCCACCTGTTTTAACTTTTAGGTATTTAGTTATTCCTCAAATATTTACTCTGGACGAAATGCATTAAATAATTTTTGTGATACCTCTGTATTTTGCATAATTCCATTAAATACTTCTGAGCCTGCACCATAAGCAAAAACTGGTATTGAATTTAAAGTATGGCCACCAGTACCTGATTTTGCTCTTACAGCTGCACTAACAACCCCCACATTATTTTTAGCTGAAATTATTGAACCAATTTCCCAACCAACTTTATATGCATAATAAAGTGAACCATCATCTTCATTTACAATACTGTTATTAAAGTTTTCTGCCTCAGCAGTGGTTAAATCAATATTTGCATACTTTTTAAATACATTCTTAATACTGCTGATTGTATAAGCATTACCTGCACTTGTTTTTTCTAATTGACCTGCCATATATTCAGGTGAAACTTGAATATTCATTAAGGCTTCTTTATTAATTGGTTCAGTAACAGAAAAGCCCAATGTTTCATGATCAGCTAAAACTACAACCATTGTATCTCCATGTTTTTTAGCCCAGTCAAGAGCATATTTAACACTCTTATCAAATTCTAGTGTTTCTGCAACTACACCAGGAACATCTGCAGCATGTGCAGCATGATCTATTCTAGCTCCTTCACTCATAAGGAAAAATCCATTTTCATTACGTGAAAGAACTTCAATTGCTTTTTTAGTCATAGCTAATAAGGAAGGTTCTTGAGAACCAACATCATCACGGTCAAGATGATAATTCATATAAGAATCATTGAATAAACCTAGCAACTTATTATTAGGCGCAGATGATTTTGCCAATTCACCTTCAGTAGTTACATGTTCATAACCCATTTCTTTAGCTTTTGCAACAAGATCTTCCCCTGCCTCTTCTGCAGTAAAGTCTTCTGCTCCTCCACCAAGTACAACATCTACATCGTTATTTAAAATCTGTTTAGCTATTTCTCCACCCATACCACGATCTTCTACTGATGCTGCAAAAGTAGCAGGTGTTGCATCAGTAACTGTATTTGAACTAATAATTCCAGTTGATTTCTTAAGTACTTCTGCATAATCTAAAATGGAATCCAATTCTGCTCCATTGGCATCCATAGCAACTCCACCATTATAGGTTTTATGTCCAGTTGCAATTGCAGTCCCTGCTGCAGCTGAATCAGTAACACCTTCTGTAGAACTGGTCATCATGATCCCTACATTAGGCATTTTCATTAACTCTAACTTGTGGTCTTTCCCACCTGACATATATCGAGCCATATCAATTTGACCCATACCCATTCCATCACCAACAAATAAAATTATATTTTTGACTTCAGCCTGAACTCCAACAGTTAATGCTACTGTCAAAACCATAAACAAACTTAAAACTAATAAACTTTTTCTTCTTTTTAACATAATAAAAAATCTCCCCCTTGTAAATTTGTCTGATGACTAACTTATTGCGTTCAATAATATTAATTGACCAAAAATTATAAATCTCCTGCAAAATTTAAATAATTTTTAAGGAATATTATTACTATTTTAAATTAAATAGCTTAAGCCAGCAAACATGCCATTAAAAAAGAGTTTCCAATTGGAAACTCTTTCATAGTAGTTTTTAAAATATTATTTATTAGCTTTCAGATCTGCTAACTTATTATTAATTATACTTAGCTCAGTTTCTAATCTATTTGCTGCATTTTCAAGCGTCGTTAACTCCAATTCTTTTACTTCCTGATTTGAAAATGAAGCTAAATAGCCTGCCTCATGGTGTCCATTACAATAACCTAATCCTCTACCGGTTTTTGGGCCTAGACCCCTTGGTCCTCTCCTATTTCCTCTTGGCATCAAAATCTACCTCCTTTTTATTTTGGTCATATGCTCTTAACAATTATATTATATGTTAGTTATGAGCATATGTCAATAATAATTTAAAAAAATTTATAGGAAACCCCACCAAGACACTGGCAATGTTTTTAGATGGGGTTTACCTAACACAGTAAACTTCATTTAATGATTAATGTTGGCATTGATGATCATGGTGATCATCATGGTCACAACCATTAGCAGATGCTTCAAGTTCTCCAGCTAAAAAATCTTTTACAACCTGTTCTGTAATGCCGGTTGCACCACAAATAACTTCTATTCCATTCTTTTCAAAAATATCAACTGCTCTTTGTCCCATCCCACCCGCTAATACAGCATTAACTCCATGTTTATTTAAAAATTTTGGTAAGAAACCAGTTTTATGACCAGGATTATCTAAGACTTCTGTTTTCATAATCTGCTTATCTTGGATAGAAAATATAGTAAATTCAGGAGCGTGACCAAAATGACCAGAAACTTGACCTTTACTATTTGGCACTGCTATTTTTTTCAAAATTATCATCCTTTCTGAGCTAGTGAAACTAACAAATCACTCAGCTCCCATATCTAACTTTTCTACAATTTTTTCTGCAATATCCATAAATAATTTACTTATTTCAGCCTCTGGTTCATCAACTACTATTGGACTACCACTATCACTTCTTCGCCTAATTTCACTTAATAAGGGTAGTGAACCTAATAGTTCAGTTTTCATAAACTTTGCAAGTTCTAATCCTCCGCCTTCACCAAAGATATAATCCCTATTGCCACATTCTTTACACTGATAATAAGCCATATTTTCAACAACACCCAATAAATTAAGATCCATTTTTTCTGCCATAGAGCCAATTCTTCCCGCTACCTTTGTGGCTGTTATCTGAGGAGTTGTCACAACAAGCAGATGTGCATGTGGTATTTTTTGCATGATATTTAGTGGCATATCTCCTGTTCCAGGTGGCAAATCAAGTACAAGATAATCAAGCTCTCCCCAGTTGACATCTTTAAAAAACTGTTCTAATGCACCGCCAAGTAGTGGTGACCGCCATATTATAGGACTATTTTCGTCAACAAATGAACCCATAGAAATCATTTTAATGCCATGAGTTTTTGGCGGAATAATCTCATGTTCACCTCTCGCCTTAGGCTGTTCTTTGGTGCCAAGAATACGAGGCACACTAAAACCACGTACATCTGTATCAATAATTCCTACTTGATACCCAGATGCTGCCAGTGCTGTCGCTAAATTAACAGTGACCGTTGATTTACCAACTCCACCCTTTCCACTTGCAACTGCGATTATACCTTTGTTGATTGTTCCTTGTTCAAGTTTTATTTTCTTTTCTTTCATCTCATATAATTCTTCCATATTTTTCACCTCTATTATTGGTTTATTAATATTATGGTCATTTGCTCATATATAATATACCACTATTTTAATTTTATTTCAAGCATATGTTTAAAATAGTTCAATAATTATTTATAATTTCTTGATATCTAAAACAACTAAGCAAATGATCGTTAACTAAACCTGTAGCCTGTAAATGAGAATATATAATTACTGGACCAATAAATTTAAATCCTCTCTTCTTCATATCCTTGCTAATTTTTGCAGAAAGTTCTGTCTTAGCTGGAATTTGCTCTAATGAATCCCAGTGATTAATAATAGGTTCACCATTTACAAACCCCCAGATATAATTACAAAAACTCCCATACTCCTGCTGAACCTCTAAAAATCTCTTTGCATTATTAATTGATGATTTAATTTTTAGTTTATTTCTGATAATACCTTCATCTTCAAGTAGTTCTTTTAGCTTAGCCTCACCAAAATTTGCTACTACTTCTGGATTAAAATTTTGATATGCCTGTCGGTAATTTTCTCTCCGCTTTAAAATAGTTAACCAGCTTAGACCAGCCTGAGCTGATTCTAAAACTAAAAACTCAAACTGTTTCTGATCATTATAAACTGGTAGACCCCATTCTTGATCATGATACTTATTATATAGAGGATCGTCACCAGACCAACCACATCTACTTAATTTTTCATTCATTTTCTTATTCTCCTTCCAATTCAAACTTATCAACAAATTTTAGAGTAATTGAAAAACCGGACCAAAACAGGCCCGGTTTTTAATTATGTTAATTTTTTTTAAGCAATTAAAGTTTAAATTTTGCAATACTACTATCAAGCTGCTCTGCCAAACCTTTTAAATCATGAGCATGTTGAACAATATCTTGAATAGCTGCATTCTGTTCTTGACTTGAAGCAGCAACTTCCTCTGCATTACCTGCCGCTTGTTGACTTACTTCAGCTACATCCCTAATTACCGATTCAATTTTTTCGCTACCTGACATTAGTTGATCAGAATTTTTTACTACTTCCAGAATTAATCCTTTTAATTCAGCAGCTCGATTATTAATATCTGCAAATATATTACCTGTACTTTCAATTTTATCTACACTATTTTCAACTGCCATTACATTTGTATTCATTTTTTTAACAACATCTTCAATATTTATTCTAATCTCTTTAATTAAACCCGTAATCTGATCAGTTGCTTTGGAAGAGTCCTCGGCCAATTCTCTAATTTCATCAGCTACTACACTAAAACCACGCCCTGCTTCGCCAGCTCTAGCTGCTTCAATAGCTGCATTAAGAGCAAGCAAATTTGTCTGACCAGCAATATTACTTATCATCTTAACAATATCTCCAATTTTATCAGAAGTCTCACCTAGTGATTTAACTTTTTGTGATATAACTTCAGTATCGTCTTTAACCTGATTTACTTGATCTATTGAAGCAGATACCGCTTCATTACCAGTTTTAATATCATTCATTACATCAGCTGCTGATTTTTCCATTTTTGCAGAACTTTCATTAACCTGCCGCGACTGGTTGATAAATAGTTCAATGTTATCAGACATCTGATCAACCTGAGCTGATTGTTCTTCTGCACCTGAAGCAACATCTTGAATGGCAGTAGCTACTTGATCAGATATACTGTCCATTTGAGTTCCCGAGTCAGCAAGATCATTACTAGAAGCAGTAACTTCAGATGTTACATCACTAATTGTTATAATCATTTCTTTTAAATTTACAATCATCTTTTTAAGAGAATTACTAAGAACTCCTAACTCATCTTCAGTCTTTAAATCTAATTCAGAAAGATCAATAGAAAGGTCACCTGCTGCTACTTGTTCAGTTACTTTATTTAATTTTACAAGTGGTTTTGTAATATAACTAGAAACTGAATAAGCTAATATGGTGCCAATCAATAATGCTACAACCGACATGATAATACTATTATTGCGAATTGAATCAAGACCGCTTAGTATTTCTTGCGTCGGTACAGATATAGCTAATGACCAATTAGCAACTTCTATTGGTGCAAAAGCAGTTGTATATGCTACCTTATCAACCATATAAGAACCATAATTAGACTCATAGTTTTTCATCTTATTAATAATTTCCTCAAAATTAGCATCATCTACTTGTTCTAATGGATTAGTTCCTATATTAGCTTGATCAACATGAGCAACTGTTATTCCTTCATTATTAATAATCCATCCATAACCTTTATTATTTAACTTTACATCTTCTACCAACTGACGTAAATACGTCAATTCAATAGTAGCTCCTAATACACCTTCTACCGGTTTATTACTTTCATCCATACTATAGCCATAGATGGGAGTCGCTATTACGATAATCTGATTACCAGTAGCTTTACTAATCACAGGTTGTGAAATAACAGTTTCTTTATTGGTTAAAACTTGCTGGAAATAAGAACGATCACTTATATTCCCGCCATCACCCTCTGTAATATTATAATCTCCTGCTAAATCAGCAACAAAAATAGTTTCTATATATTCTCTATTGTTTGCTACCCTCTGCAAATTTCCCTGTTGCTGCATCCAATACATGCTTTTCATTGCATCAGTGTTAGCAAGTGTAACCATTTCATTTTGGATTCCTTCCAACCAGACTTCAGTCAGTTCAGCTTTATCCTTGGCTACCGTCAACGCAGACTCATATAAATTATCTCTAAATATATTTTTTGACTGACGATAAGCGAAAAATGAACTAGCTGCAACCAGTACTAATATTACAAGACTAAAAACCAAAACCATTTTAACCTTCATACTTTTTATTTTCATTAAATAATTCCTCCTAATGCATATTTTGTTTGAACAAAGTATTTTTTGGTTTATTATGACTAATATTAAATATATTAATTCTCAATTAATAATTAAAATCCTTTAAATTTGCAAAAAAAAAGCCACTCTCGAAGGAGCGGCTCTATGATAGTAATTTAATTACTCTCCACTATTGGGACCATAAATTTCAAATGTTAGAAGAATATTTCTTAATTCAAAGAAGAAAGTATTACTTGAATAAGTAGATCCTGAAATTACATCAACGGCAGGATCGAAAGTTGATTCTAAAGTCATACCATAATATCTAGAAAGATATTTTTCTTGTCTTAATTCTGGATGATGATCATTTGCATCAATCGGTTTCCATTTCATAATACTTCCGTCTGGAGCAACAACAGCAATCATATCTTCAGCATGTTGATAGATAACAGTATTTATCCAGGAACCATATCCAATTAATTCGCCATCTTTATGTAATGGAACAAATAAATAACGATATTCGTTTTCTTCAGGATAATAAATATCACCAGCTTCGTCAGCACCAGCTAATTCGATAAGAGCTTTAACATAATCCTCAGTATCTCTTCCTGTAGTAAATTCTGTTGATTTTTCACCATCACCTACAATATCAAGCGTAGATGCAGCAGCAACGCCGGCAAATAAAACTGAACCAACCATCAACAGTGCCATGACCAAGACCATAGTTTTTTTCATTAAAAAATCCCCCTTTAAAGTTTTGTTATAAAAATCACATATCTAAAAAAAGTATATCAAAAAAGGATATTTTTGTCAATATTAATAAAATAAATAATATTATATTTGCTATTTTATGGGATAAACAACTTTAAATTCTTCACAAACAACAGGCATATCTTCAGAAAATTCCCTACCTATTTCAGCCATATCTCTAGTAAAGAAATCTCTATGACCTTTCCTCCAATATTCTAAAGATAAATCCCCTTCTCCCTCTTTAGCAGCAAACTCAGCACTAACTTTATTAAAAGGTACTACATTAATTAAAGTAGTTTCAATCACGCATTTGGCAGAACCAGAAAAATCCGTAATTATACTGTAATTACCTGGGGAAGGCAATGATTCTCCTTCAGCTTTATAACACCAGACAGCAGATGCAGTAGCTCTCTTTTTTCCTTGTAAAACTAATTCTGCTAACTCATTTGCATCTTCTTTATTATCACAAAAATGCCAAGCCTGATATGATCTATTTGTAATATGATGGTTATCACCTATTGATTTTAAAAATTCTTTCCACATCTTTTTTACTGTTGGGTGTTCATTCATAATTAGAAACTCTCCTTAATCTATCACTTTTGTCAATTTAATTTTCTGAGAAAAACCGCCACGCGCATCTGCTTTATTTTTTCTAATTTCCTCTAACTCAAAAAATGAGATCCCCTTTATGTTTAGAATTGCTTTAATAACTTCAAGAAGATCTGCTAATTCTTCTATATCATCAGCCTCTAAAAATTCTGCAACCTCTTCTTCCAGCTTTTGTTTAAGATAACCTTCAAATTGATTTTCATCTAAAATTTCAATTTCCGCTCTTTTTCCAGCCTGTTGAATAATCTCAGGTATCTTATCTCTAACTAACTTATCATATTTAATTTCGGCCATTTAATCACCTCTAACTAATTTAAGTCTTATAATTAATTCTTTAATAAAACCCAAATACCTGCCTGAAAATAAAATACATTAGCAAAAATTAAATATTATGCTGAAATTTTTTCTGCTAATACTAAAATATCACCACTTAAATCAGATACATACCAAGATAGCCCACCAATTAGAATACTACCACCAAATGCAGCTGCTATCACTAATTTAGTAAATGGAGAGTTTACAGCATAAAGTGGACCCCCTACGGAAATAATCATTAAACAATAGTATGACTTATCTAAAAATTGAATTATAAAAAGGAACTAATAACTTTTTATAGAATAATAATAGTTGAAAGAAAAAATTTGAGAGGGGTTATATAATGTATCCGGAAAAAAGTATTAATGATTTCCTGGCAGAACTTAGCTCTAAAAATTCTATTCCTGGTGGAGGTAGTGCTGCTGCTTTAACTGGTGCTGTTACTGCTTCTGTTGTCAGCTTTATTGCAAATTTGACTGTTGGCAAGAAAAAGTATCAGGATGTTGAAGGTGAAGCCAAGGAAATACTAGCTGAATCTACAAAACTAATGGATGAACTAGCTGAAATGATTGACAAAGATAGTGAAGTTTTAGATGAAATTTTAGCAACTTATAAAACTGGCGATAAAGAAGCTTTACTTTCTGTTTCTAAAAGTGCTGTTGATTTCTCTATGGATATGACAAAAAAATGTGTTGAAATTATGGAACTTGCTTTACATATCAGTCGAATCGGTAATCGAATGCTCGCAAGTGATTTTGAAGTTGCCGCCCACTTAGGTGATGCAGCGGTTAATAGTGCTATTGCTAATGTAAAAATTAATTTAGGTAATTTAAAAGATGAAAAACATATAACTGAAGTGAAAAATTCTTATACTATATTACAGAAAAAAAGTCAGCAACTGAAAAAAGATATTCTGGCAAACGCCTAACAATTATTTAATAGGAGTGTGAAAAATGAAAGAATTATCTGGAAAACCCATAGCAGAAAAAATTGAACAACTATGTATCGAAGATGTAAAATCACTTAAAGAAAAAACTGGTCAGGTTCCCTATTTGCGTGTGCTTCAATATGGTGATGATGAAGCAAGTAAAGCATATGTTAGAAGAATTGAAAAAAATTGCGATAAGATAGGAATTAAATTTGAATATATGATTTTTAGTGATGATGAACAAGCTTTCATTGATTGCCTTAAAGAAGCTAATGACAGTAAAGAAATTACTTCTATTATGGTCCAACAACCATTACCAGACTCATTAAAGCATACACTGGAAATGATTAACCCTGCTAAAGATATTGAAGGTATTACTTCTTCTTCTCTAGGGAAATTATTTGCAGGTTTTGAGACACTTGTTCCCTGTACAGCAAAAGCCTGTATGGAAATAATTGATTACTATGATATTCCACTTAAAGGACAACGAGCTGTTGTAGTAGGAAGAAGTAATATTGTAGGTAAACCTGTATCAATTCTTCTGCAACAAAAACACGCTACTGTTACCATGTGTCATTCACGTACTCGGGATTTGAAATGGGAATTAGAACAAGCAGATATTATTATTGCTGCCGTTGGTCGTCCCGAAATGATCACAGGTGAAATGGTTGGCGAAGATACCATTGTAATTGACGTTGGTACTAATTTTGTTGATGGTAAACTACTTGGTGATGTTGACTATGATTCGGCAAAAGAAGTTGCTTCACAAATTACTCCAGTACCAGGCGGGGTAGGTACAGTAACTAATAAAGTATTAATTCGAAATATAGTTGAATCATTTAAAAATATAGTCCAAGCATAGTAAACTACAAAAAATAATTGTACATATAGAAAGACCTGCATATCAAAGTTGCAGGTCTTTTTTATATTCTTCTTCCCATTTAAACTATTTTAAGCTACAAATTGATTTTTAATCTGTAATAAAAAATAATTATATTTTAAAATTATCTATTTGCTGAGACAATTTAGTAGCCATATTAGCTAGCTCTGCTGCAAAACTAACAATTTCCTGTGTAGAAGCAATTTGCTCTTGACTAGATGCAGCTACTTCTTCCGCATTTCCTGCAGATTGTTCACTAACAGTGGCTATATCTGCAACAGAATTTTTAACTAATTCACTATTTTCAGCCATTAGTTCAGCCATCTTATTAATTCTGTCAATTAAACCATGTAATCCTTCAGCTAAATTTTGAATCTCCTTAAATTCAGACCCGCTAGTTTCAATTACAGCAACACTTTCAGCTACCACTATTTCGGTTTCTTCCATCTTATGAATAGCCCCACTTACACTTTCTTGTATCTCTTTAATTAGCCCACCTATTTCTTCGGTTGCTTCAGAAGAATCTTCAGCCAGAGATCTAATTTCTTCAGCCACAACACTAAATCCGCGTCCTGCTTCACCCGCTCGAGCAGCCTCAATCGCTGCATTCAAGGCTAACAAATTTGTTTGAGCAGCTATGCCGTTAATTATTTCAATAATATCTCCTATTTTTTCTGATTTTTTAGCAAGAAAATCTATCGTCTTTCCTACTTCCCCAGTGGTAACCTTTACTTTTTTTATTTTTTTGATAGATTTATCTATAGAATCACTACCGATGTTGATGCTGCTCATTACGTTTTCAGCTGAGCTATTTATCTCATCAGAAACAAGATTAATCTGTTCCACAAATTCGCCTAGTTCATCAATATTAGTCCGCACCTCTTCAATCTGGGCTAATTGTTCTTCTGAGCCAGAAGCTACTTGCTGGATTGCCTTGCCAACTTCATCAGCTGATGCTGCTAATTCATCCCCAGATGTTGATAATTCATCACTTGAAGCAGCAACCCTTGTAGAAATGTTCGCAATTTGGCCAATCATAGTCCGTAAATTATCGCTCATTAGAGCAAATGACCTGGCCAGTACTCCTAACTCATCACCTCGTTCAATAAACTTATTAGAAAGATCAGCAGTCAGGTTTCCTCCAGCAATACTCTTTGCTTGATTAACTGTCCCATTAATAGGTTTAATTAATTTTTTGGCAAAATAATAAGCTGCAATAACTATTAATAAACCTAAAATTATTGAAAAAACAATAGTAGCCTGTTGCATCCGATTGACTGCTTGAAATGCTTCAGCCTGATTAATCTCTACAACCATAGCCCAGTTAAGGCCAGAAATATTTATGGGTTGATAGGCACTCAGCACCTCAATACCACGGTAGTTTTCAATTATTTTCACACCAGTTTTGCCATTTAACGCCTGCGTTGTTGCTACTGTGTCAACCTTTCTTTTCCCCAACGTCTTTTCATCACTAAAACGAGATTGAGAACGCATTAACTTGTCTGCTCCAACAAGATAACTTTCTCCTGTCTCACCAAGCCCTGTCTGCTCATTCATTATCTCATTAATTTTTTTCTCAGAAATTTGTAAAGCAACAACACCTAACTGATTGTTTCTATCATCTAATACAGGTGTTGAAATAAATGCAGCTGGCTTTCCTGCTGGTTCATATTGTTTATAATCTATCAATGTTGTCTTATTTAATCCATTTGTAAATGCATCTGCTAAACTACTTTTACTAAGTTCTCCCTTATTTAAATTTGTGCCAAGATCAGATTTTCCGACTGCAGAATAAACTACATTACCTGACATATCGATTAAATACAAATCACTAAATCCATATGTCTTCATATATTGTAAAAAATAAGGATCACTTTGTTTTTTCATGCCTTGATAAAAAGAACCTTCAGTTCCTTCCATCTCAAAGATTTGGCTAAATGTTTTTAAACCTTCCTGAACCCTTTTATTATCATCTAATAATAAAATGTCACTTTCAATACCTGAAAAAAAACTTTTAATCTGGTTTGTTTTATTAACTCTAATACTTTCTAGTTGATTATAAGTATTTGCAGTAATAGTTTCTTTGCTTTTATTTAAGATGTAATAGCTACTAATTGCAAGTGGTAATAAGCCAATTAATAAAAAAATTGCAATCAACTTAGCGGAAAGGCTGATTCCTGTTTTTTGCATTATTGACTTTTTTTCTTTTTGCATAAGTTATCCCTCTCTTCTAAAAAATAATTTTTTATGACAAATTAAACCATTAATTTATACTTATCGATTACTTAGGATAATTCCTGCATAATAATTATACTTATGGACACCAATTTAAAATTTATGTTATAATTTTTATAAATGCAAGTTAAGAAGGACTGATTAATCTTGTTAAAAAAGAATTTATACATCTCTATCATGCTCATCTTACTTGGAATGATAGTCTATCTTGGGTTTTTAATGTTCACTGACTTACATCAGATGCAACAATTTCTACTATTTGATGAAAAACCCAAGCAACCGAAAAATCAACTTAAAATTGCTTTGCTTTATGATCAAACAAATTATCCAGATCAAAAATTAGCTAAAGGAGCAGCAGAAATAGCGCAAAAGAAAAATATAGATTTAAAGACTATCAGAGTCAAACCGACTGATCAACTTAGTCTATTAGAACAATATCAGCTAGCAAGTCTGTCAAATTATGACGGGATTATTGTAGATGGAGAAAATCGAAAACTAGCTCCATTAATTAATAAAGCTTATCAAAATAATATTGCTACAATTACAATTCATTCAGACCTTCCCGAAACAGCTCGCATCAGTTATGTTGGCTTAAATAATTTTCAAGCTGGCTATAAACTAGGAAAAAAAATGCTCTTAAATATTAATGGAAGAAAACCTGTTTTCGCAATTATTTCTAAGGAACATCTAGAGACTGGTCAATCTTCTATGTCCGAGTATTTACAGATATTTGGTTTTAGAGTAGCTATAAGTAGTAATCCAGAGTCTAAGATAAGAGTTTGGCGAAAATTGCGATCTAATCTAGTTGAAAATTTGCAAGAAATTAATAGACTCTTACTCGATCATCCCGATATTATTGGAATCTTCACAACACAACCAGTTACCACAGAAGTAACAGCTAGTATACTCGATAGAAGAAAAAATGGCAAAGAAATGATTTTAATCGGTTCTGGGAATACAACTACTATTAGAAACTATATAACTCATGATATTATTGACGCATCACTCTATAACGACCAGCAACTAGTTGGCAGAAATGCGGTCCTGGAAATTGAAAATTATCTTAAATATAAAAAAGTCAATATCTTTAGTAGTATTGATATTAAAATTTTAACTAAAGAGGTGTTAGAAAATGACCTGGACCATTCGCAATAAGTTAATCCTCTTTTTCATTATCTTTTTTATACTAATATTACTTTCAAGTATTTACCTTATCTTTAGTTATCAACTAGCTGCTGGTACTTTTGAAAAAATCATGCTTGAAAATCAACTACTCCAGCAGTTAACCGAAAGGCTAAAATCTGTTGATTACTATACCGAAAAATACGTTCGCAAACAACATCCAGAGACACTGGCTGCCTATCAGAATAGTTATAACCAGACTATTAATCTACTAACAGAACTTAATACTAATTATCAGCAATTAGATGAAAATCTTTTATTAATCACACAATCTGTACTCTACCTTTCTCAAAATATCATTGAACGAACAAAAATAGATAACCAACAAGCAATTGAATCTTATCCAGAATTTCACCACCAGGTCAATCTAACTGGTAAATATATTACTCAATTGATTAGTATTAATATAAAAACAGGCAATGATCAATATGTTATGGTCAGGAATTTTTTGAATCAAATGAATCGCAAAGCACTCTTGTCAGCATTTTTAGCTGGTCTATTGAGTCTTATTTTTCTCTTGTATTTTTCTGCAAGTATCACCCGTCCCCTGAAACGCATTATTTTTGCCGCTCGTAAAATATCCAGTGGAAACTTTGCCATAGATGCTATTAATGTTCAATCTCATGATGAACTTAAAACTATTGCTTGCGTTTTTAATCAAATGGCAGACGATCTTAAAAAACTATTTAATCAATTAAAAGAAAAAATGACTCTGGAAAAAGAATTGCAAAAAGAAAAAATGGAACATTTAAAAGCCAACAATTTACTCCGCGAAGCTGAAATTAGAAAATTTCAAGCTCAAATAAATCCACATTTTCTTTATAATACATTAAACTCAATTTCTCAGGTTGCGATTATTGAGGATGCAGAACAAACCGGAAATTTAATAAAAAAAATTGCCGAGCTACTACGCTATAATTTAAAAGAATCTAAAAAAATGGTTAAGATTCAGCAAGAATTAGATCATATAAAGATTTATTGCCAAATTATGGAGATTCGTTTCGGAGAAAAACTAGCCTGCGAAATTAATTATAATCCTGATCTGACTGAATATTTAATCCCTGGTATGACTATTCAACCACTGTTAGAAAATGCTTTCTTACACGGTATTAACGAACTCAAAGAACGTCAGGGAAAGATAAAGGTTACAGTTAAAAAAGAGCTTGATCGAATAATTATTAAAGTAAGTGATAATGGTCAAGGCATGGATCAAGCTACCATAGATGATATTTTTCAAAAAACTGAACAAGTAGCCAGCGGGTTAAAAAATATTGTGCAAAGACTAAAACTCCAATATAGAGAAGATAATTTAATCACGATTAAAAGCAGACCTAATGCTGGTACAATAATAAAACTTAGTTTACCAATTATGAAAGGATGATTTCTCATGTATCAATTGATGATTATAGATGATGAACCATTAGTGCTTAAAGCAATTAGTCACCTTGTCGAAACAGAACTTTCAGATTTCATAATCTGTGCTCAAACTGGAAGTGGTAAAGAAGCAATTAACCTGGCTATTAAGCAAAAGCCAGATATTATTTTGATTGATATTCAACTAGAGACTATAAATGGCCTGGAAGTAATTCATGAAATTAATAAATTTGCTCCAGATACTTTATTTTATATTATTTCAGCCTATGATAATTTTAATTATGCTCAAAAAGCTATCAGATTAAATGTTGAAGATTATTTACTCAAACCAGTCACTAAAAACGATATTTTAAATCTCCTTAATTCTGCTAGAAATAAACTCACCCAAAAAGAAAAAATAATATCATCCTTGCCTTTACAAGCCGAAAACAATCTTATTAAAGCTATTGAAAGTGCTGATACAGAGCGGGCTAAACTTGCACTTGAAAAAATAATTGCTCTACTAAAAGATCAAAACATACCCCCCACTCAGTTTCAACAATATTTTTTCGAACTGTTATCTGTACTACTAAGAGTAATTTATGGTTACCTTGATGATAAATCTTTTCAAAAGTTACAAACCCATAAATATCAAGAACAGCTTGCTGCCACATCTACTAAAGATAAGGCGATTAATATCATAAATCATTTTTTGGAACATGCAACTAAACTATTACGCAAAAACAAAGATATTGGAGGCTCTCCTCTGCTTGAAGAAGTAAAAATATTTATAGAAAAAAACTACTATTATGATCTAACTCTTGATGATATTGCTGAGCAAGTGTCAGTAAGCACTAGTTATTTAAGTAAACTATTTAAAGATAAATATAATGTTACTATTATTGAATATTTAACTTATATAAGAATTGAACAAGCTGCTGAATTACTTAAACAAACCGCAAAACCAATCTGTGAAATTGCCAATCAAATTGGCTATCATGATGCTAATTATTTTAGTAAAGTTTTTAAAAAAATAACTGGCCAGACACCAACTGAATTTCGAAAAAAGACATACTAGTAAAATATAATAATAAAATATTACTAATAGTATAAATATATATCTATTTTTCAGTATTTTCTAAAAATAATCTAGAGGTTTTTTAATATATTAGCTTAATTATATAATTAGATTTAATTATAACAATAATATATTTTCAATTATGGAGGTGGTTATTCAGTTTCTGTTGCTATGTTTGGTTAGCAAATAAGTCAAAAATACAAAACAGGAGGAAAAAAAATGAGTTTAAAATCTAAATTTTCCATAGCTTTATTACTTTCATTTGTTTTGATTTTTTCTATGGTTACATTGGCAGCAGCCCAAGATACTAAAGTTGAAATTTTCAGTTGGTGGACTGGCGGCGGAGAAGAAGAAGGTCTTCAGGCTCTATTTGAAGTTTTTAAAGAACAAAATCCTAATATTGAAATTATCAATGCTACAGTAGCTGGGGGCGCTGGTTCTAACGCCAAGGCTGTTTTAAAGACAAGAATGGTTGGCGGTAACCCACCCGATTCATTCCAGGTTCATGGTGGAGCAGAATTAATAGATACTTATGTAAAAACAGGTATGATGCAACCAATTACTGGTCTGCTAGAAGAATGGGGCGTAAGAAATAACTTTAACCAACAGATTCTAGACATGGTTAGCCATGAAGGTGAAATCTATGCTGTACCAGTCAATGTACACCGTGGTAATGTAGCTTTCTTTAATAAAGCCATCTTAGAAGAACATAACATTACTCCTCCAACAAATATCTATACCTTTATCAATGCACTTAAGAAAATTAGTGAAGAAAGTGATGTATCACCACTGGCCTTAGGAGACAAAAACAAATGGACAGCTGGGCATATTTTTGAAACAATTCTTGTTGGAACTTTAGGTCCTGTAAAGTATAATGGTCTCTGGAATGGTTCTACTTCGTTTGATGAACCAGGAGTTAGGGAATCACTAGTTGTCTTTAAAGAAATTATGAATTATGTAAATGAAGATCATGCTGCTTTAACATGGCAGGATGCTGCACAACGTGTATTGAACAGTGAAGCAGCCTTTACAATCATGGGGGATTGGGCAGAAGGTTACTTCAAGACTCTTGGTTGGACTCCAAACAAAGATTTCGGTTGGGTATCTGTCCCTGGTACTCGCGGTAGCTTTATGGTAATCACCGATACTTTTGGCCTACCTGAAGGTGCACCTCATCCTGAAGGCGCAAAAGCTTGGTTAAAGTTAATTGCTTCCAAAAAAGGTCAAGATACTTTCAATCCAATTAAAGGTTCAATTCCTGCTCGCATCGATGCTGATAAAGACAAATATGATCCATATCTAACCGATTCTATGCATGACTTTGCTACAGTAACTTTAACACCTTCGATCGTGCATGGTTCAGCTGCACCTGAAGGTTTTGTCACTGCCTTAAATGATATTATCAATCAGTTTGTTACTACTGGTGAAGTAGATAACGCACATCAGAGATTAATAGAAGCTGCAAACGAATATCTATAAATTATTTAAAACCCCCTCTTATTAAAAAGGGGGGGCTTTTTCACTGTCCTAGGAGGTGTACTTAAAAATGAAAAAAACTGCTAAGGAAAAGTTAATTTCTTTTGCTATCCTTTCGCCCTCATTATTGTTTATTGGTATCTTTGTTTATGGATTCATTGGTCGTACGGCTCAAATTTCATTTTTGAACTGGAATACTTTTTCCCGTTTGTTGCAAGGGGAAAAAAATTATGTTGGTTTAAAAAATTATATTGAATTATTCCAAAATCCTAGATTTCAAACAGACCTTTGGAATACACTTTATTTTACACTTTTTTTCATTATTGCTTGTCTTGCAATAGGAATTTTTCTTTCACTTTTATTAAATAACAAACCTAAATATGGATATCTATTTCAAAATATTTATCTTTTTCCGATGGCCATCTCTTTTGTAGTAACTGGTACAGTCTGGCGCTGGATTTTTTCTCCCGGCACACCTGGAGATCCGTATGGTGTTAACCTCTTACTTAGTAGAATAGGTCTGACTAGTTTCCAATGGAAATGGTTTACAAGTACTGAATCGTTTTTATTTTTCAATATAGCTCTAATTCCTGTTATTATTGCTGCTGTTTGGCAGTTTTCCGGGTATACAATGGCCATGTGGCTGGCTGGTTTACGTGGTATTGATGAACAACTTATTGAAGCAGCCAAAATAGATGGTGCTTCAAACTGGCAAATTTTTTCTAAAATTATATTTCCAATCCAGAAACCAATCACACTTTCAGCAATTATTGTTTTAGCTCATGTTTCACTTAAAGCTTTTGCATTAATCTATTCAATGACTGGTAGTGGTCCTAATAATGTTACTGATATACCAGCTGTCTATATGTTTGAATCAACTTTTAGGGCTAACAGATATTCAACGGGTTCAAGTATTGCTATTATCTTATTAATGATGGTTGGCCTACTTATTATTCCTTATCTTATCAATAGCTTTAAGGAGGATTAAAATGAATAATAATCAGCAAAATTCAAAAACAAAATATCTAATACTTATTTTATCTGCAGTATTTTTTTTAATTCCTATGTATGTCCTCCTAGTGACTAGTTTTAAAGATTTTGATCAGGTATCTTTAACTACCATGTGGAACCTACCGACCACCTTTTCCCTAGCAGGGTTTACAACTGCCTTAAAAAAACTAGCCCCTAATCTAATGAATAGTTTCTATTTAGTCATTCCTGCTACTCTTTTATCTGCTATTATGGGCTCTTTAAATGGTTATGTTTTATCACACTGGAAATTCAAAGGTGCAGACACCCTTTTTGCCTTAATGTTATTTGGCATGTTTATCCCTTATCAAAGTATTTTATTTCCACTAGTACAGTTTCTTCAATCTATTGGTCTTTATGGTTCTATTCCAGGCCTAATCCTGGTGCATGTTATTTATGGATTACCGATTACAACTCTTATGTTTAGAAATTATTATACAGAAGTTCCTACTGCCTTAACGGAAGCAGCCAGAGTTGATGGAGCTGGCATCTTCAGTATTTACCGTTATATCTTTCTTCCTATTTCTATTCCATCTTTTGTGGTAGTATTTATCTGGCAATTTACAAATATCTGGAATGAATTTTTATTTGCGGTTACTTTAACTAGTCGACCTGCTAATCAGCCAATCACTGTGGCTTTAACAAATTTAGCAGGTAGTCAAGTTGTACACTGGAATATTCAGATGAGTGGTGCAATTATCACTGCTTTACCAACTCTAATTGTCTATGTTATTTTTGGTAAATATTTTATTAAAGGTCTTTTATCAGGTTCTGTGAAAGGATAAAAAAAAACCCTTATCATTTAACAATTGATAAGGGTTTTTCCCATGCATCTATTATTTCTTATTTTCTTTGACTTGATACATAACATGATCAGCGTGATGTATTAATTCCTCCGCATCTTCACCATCAAGTGGATGCAGACTATCCCCGATACTGGCATCTATTGTTAAGCTCTTATCCTTAATCTTGATAGGTTCAGCAAGTGACTCATTTATTTTAATCTTTACTCTTTCTACCTCTCTTTTATTAGACATATTTTTTAATAAAATTACAAACTCATCTCCACCTAATCTAGCTGCTAAATCTTCTTTGCGGAGTGAATTACTTAGCCGATTTGCTATTTCCCGTAAAACTTGATCCCCAAAACTATGACCATATTTATCATTAATAGCTTTGAAATTATCAAGATCTAAAAAAAGTACTGCAATTTTCTTATCAGCTTCTCTTTTACCAGCAAGAATTTTATTAATTGTTTCTGTAAAATTCTTTCTATTGGGTAGTTTGGTTAAAAAGTCATAGTTAACCATAAAATTATTTTTCTTATAATAAGATAAACTCATTATAAAGAAGGCTACAATTAAGACTGAAAATAAGAATCCATTAAAAAAATAACTATAACGTTGTTTTGCTATTTCTGTATACATATTATGATTATCATAAATAACCTCAACAACATATGAATTCCACCAATCAAATTCACCATTCTTAGTAAATGTCAAATAGGGAGCATATTTATACTCAATCTTATTTTCCTCATAACTTTGTTGCTCATTTTTTTGCAATGTCTGTTGAATTAATTTTCTTCTATTCTCCGAAATATCAATAGCAGTTATACCTGGAGCCTTTTGTTTTAATTGACCAATCCTACTTCCATCTTCATTAAACTTATATATCGCAATCTGTTTAATACTCTGATAACTATCAGTTAATTCTTCTGTTAAAGCCAGAATATTAAACTCTTTAATAACCGGGTATTTTTCTTTGATATTAACACTTAATTCAATTAAATATTGATTGTCTTCAGTTGGTAAGTAACTATATTTAGTCATCTTACCAGTAGTAGTTGAGATATCCATCCGGTCTGCATGAAAAGTATTTCCCTTTATTCTTTGGTTAAGTAAATTTGCAAAAATTGTATACTGACTGAAATCCAGACCAAGATCTTGTTTAAAAGTAGTTGCAATAACTTTTAAATCTTTATTTATTAAATATATATCAAAACCATTAAACTGCTCCTTAAATTTTTCTAAAGGCCAGGTTTTGATATTTGGATTATTTTGATAATATGCAAATAGTTCTTGAGAATATTCTTCCATTGTTTGGTTTAATTCAGTCTCAATAATCCTGTAAGCACTATCAGCATGTTTGATTGTGTCAATTATTCTTCTTTCAATAAATGATTGTCTTATGTTATGTTTATTGACAATAATATCTCTGGTTTCTTGATAATTTTGATAAGAAATAAATAAAAATGAAAAAAATATAATAATAATAAGTAGATACTCACTTCTTTTAAAATGCTTTTGCATATATATCACCCTTATAATATTAAGTTATAATAGTAAAAAAATTCATTTATTTATTTTATAACTTAAGTATAAATAAAAGATACCCTAAGGTCAAGACCTAAGGGCACCTTTTATTTATCAATATCAACTTTATTTAATTGATCACTAAGCTTGATGATAACTGGAATAAGTATCATAAATGTAGCTTGGAATACTGCCATACGTATGGTTAATCCTTGATCCAATGCACCATTAATATTTATATGAACTAAATTTAGTATTGAATTAATTAGAAAATGTGAAATCCATGGTGTCCATATTGAATTAGTATAATAAAACATTATACCAAAAACAATCCCCATCAGTATCATTGGTATAGAATTAATAACTAATGCCATTATAAAACCACTTGTTCCACTCACTAAACCACTTATGTACCATTTGAAAGCCCATGGAATATGCCATACACCAAACAATATCCCCTGCAGAATAATAGTCATTCTAACAGAATACTTCCGATTAAGCATTGGTATTAGTATTCCTCTAAACAGTCCTTCTTCCATAAAACAATTAACAACATTACCCAATAAAAGAAAAAACGCAAAACTAATACCGCCTGTAACACCTGCTTTAGGGTCAATGGCCGCCACTAGTAATTGTGGTGAATCAGAAGAAAATATAAGAAATTCAACAGTATATCCTAAAATCATTAAACCTATTGTCATAACTCCGCCTATTATTAAAATAGACCATCTATTATTAAAATTAAAGCCAATATCACTCATTTTATTTCCAATAATCTTTACAAATAAAATTACAATAATAAATCCTATTACTTTAGATAATATGATTTCACCTAATACCTCATCTAATCTAAAAACAAAAATATCCATAAGTCTAAAAATCATAGCCAAACAAATTAAACCAATACCTACTATAAGAGGTTTTGATAATGATAATTCTCTTAATTTTTTTCTCATAAATTTCTCCTTTTAATATCATTTCCATCACTTGTTGGTCTTTGGGGGGAATGTACAACGGTAATACTATTTAATAAAATCTCTATCTCTTCTGTATGGTCACCTGTCTGTACTGTTTTTCTCAATTCAGCTCTTGGCACAAAAATAGAGACTTCATGTGGCATATCATAAGCAAAACATCTTTCTAAATATATTTCTAGACCATCAAGATTGAGCATTATTTCATCTTTATTTCGGCAGTCACAACTGTTACTCAACCTATTAATTATTTTATTTTTTAACCTTTTCATTAATGCAAATACAATTGTAACCACCTCCTTTTCTAGTATTATATTCAATCAGAAAAGGTAAGTGAATCAGATGTTTCCTTCTTTTTAGCAGGGAGATAATAATTTTTAAATTCGACACCTGAAACAAATCCAAGCTCATAATAAACGGCTTCAGCTAGGTTCCCAATTGTTACAAATAATCTTAATATAGAATATTCTTTGTGTAAAACTGTTAATGCCTTTTTTATCATTGTTTTTGCAAGATTTCTACCTTTATATGAAGGATGAACTCCAACAGTATGTATTAAAGGCCACTCCTCAAGATAAGATATCAGGCAAGCACCTATCAATTTATTATTTGTTTTATCATATATAAGTGTAGACGCTTCCATTAATAGCTCATCTGTATTACTAAAATAATTATCCACTTCATCTAAATAATCTTCATAAGTTCTTCCCTGTCCATTTTTTCTAACACCAATTTGCCAGTCTACTCCCCCTTTAAAACTTTCATAAAATAATCTAGCAATTTCTATATTTTTATTTTGTTCCGGCGTATTAACTATCACATTATCTTGCCAAGTAAAATCTAAAACTTCAGTAGGTCTCATCATCCATCTTCTATTCTTAACTGGCCAAAATCCAAGCATTTCGAAATAGTGTGCTTGTTCAGGAGAGATTTGATAGACATATATATTCTTGTTAGTATCAGACCATTTAAGTAACAACTTTTTTAATAATTTAAGTATTTCATAAAAATTATTAAAAGGTGGTATTATAAATATGCGAGCCAGTACATTAGGTTCAATTAAAACACCACCGACCTTTTTTTCACATACTTTTATCCAGAAAAAACTTTCATCACTAGCAAAAGGGTTATCTTGACTCACTGCCAACCTTAAGTCCCAATGTTTAACTGCAAATCTATTATAAATACGATCCCCATAAACTGTTTCATAAATTGAAAATTCTTCAGGATCAGCTTTTACAAGCCTATATTTATTTGAAATTTGATAATTATTTTTCTTAGTTGACCAATTCTCCATATTTACCTATCACTCCCTAGTTCTATCTAATTTATCTTACCGTTACTTAAAAATTTTTTTGACATGATTCACCTCTTTAGAATAAGTTTCAGGCAATACTTTATTTACCATTATATCATGAAATTTATCTGCTTCAGTCCATATTTCTCCATGAGCAGAATTATTAAACCAGATTAAATCTTTACTTGGTGCATCTAATACTTCAAAGTATTCTTCAATATATTTAGCTGTATAATCATGTTTACCGATTAGATAATATACTGGCACCTCAAGTTTATTTGCTTGCTCTACAAAGTCTAAATCCTGTAATTGAGGATAGATTATACCAAAAGTATTAAGCATTCCTTTTACAACATTAATTTTATCCACAAGATTATATTCTGGAATCCAGAAAATACTTAAAGGATTAAACCATTCTCTATTTTTTTCCTGAAATGGGTTCTCTTTTTTATAATAAACTGCATATTTAGTTAAAATTGGTTGATATTTTTTTAGTAGACCTTCTCCATAATATGGAGGTTCACCTGCTTCCTCCAATTTCTCTACTAACTTATTATCTCCTGCATTTTTGGCAGCAGTTAAAACATAATTATACATATATTTATCAGTCTTTTCAATATTAACCATTTGTGCTGCTCCAATATAGGCATAAAACTGTTCTGGATATTTCTGGACAGCCTTTGTCCCGATGATAGTACCCCAGGAATGACCTAATAAATAAATTTTTTCTTTATTAAACTTTTCTTTTAAATAGTTAGTTAATTCATTAATATCAGAAACATACTGATTTACTGTTAGTTCAGTCAGGTTCTCCCCATCATATGATTTCCCACAGCCACGTTGTTCCCAGTTGACAACTAAAAATTCTTCTTCTAGTTTACTATTATATTTAAGAAAACGTCCCATTTCTGTTGCTCCTGGCCCACCAGATAATAATAATAATATTGGCTTATTTACACTTTTTCCTCTCACAACAATCCATTGTTTTACACCACCTAATTTAATCTCTTCCATCCTGGCAATACTTCCTGAAATATCATTTCCATTTTCATCTATAATTGACTCAGTCTGGCCTGGCATAAATGCCATAATTCCAATAAGTGCAGCTATAATACCCATAAAGATAAATACTCTTCTTTTACTCAAAAAATCCATCTTAACACCCTCTTTATTTTATGATTATCTATAATCACTTTCTTAAAATCAAAATGTTTTTCATTTAAAAAATGTGAATCTCGAATATATATCTTTTCACCTTTACCTTTAAATTCCTTTAAAAAAGTTGCTTCTCTAACCCTTACATAACGAGCAGTTATTTCTTTTAAAAGACAACCATTTTTTGCATTTACACTTTCAGCCTGAATACTCAGTATCGTATTTTGTGGAACCTTGATAATAAAGAAGACTTCATTTGGAATGAAGAATATCTCATTATTTTCGAGATCATCAGGATATTTTTGCAAATGTTCCCTTTTGTCAAAAGAAATAACTTCACCATTTTTTGAAATTGAATACTCCTCCTGAACCAAATAAGTTGGTTCGATCTTTAGATAATCATTCTGCCAGGTCTCCACACGGATGCGAGATCCCTTAAAATCTAAAGTCAACTCATTACTTTTAGAATCTAACTCTACAACTTGGAAAGCATTTACGGTCCCACTAATGATAATTAATAACAAACACACCATTATAAACATTAATTTTAATTTCATAATTCTCACCCTCTTTTGTTAATTATTTTAACTGACAGTAACTTAACACCCATATCGCGAATGTAATTTAAAATTGCAAACAGTCCCGCCTGGTCAAGTTTACCAGTTAAAATTGTTCTGCCATTATCTAATAAAATAACATCCATTTCAGCAAACATTAAAAATCTTTTTTTGTTTAAATGACCTCTAACAATTACCTCATAATATTCCATGATCTGCTCCTTTACTTAAGTTCTAAATATATAATAACGTATGAATAAAAAAAAGACACCTATCAAAAGTTAGGGATTTGCTAAACCTAACTTTTAAAAAGTATCTTTTAAATAATTATTGAAATAACTTTAGTCTATTAAACCTAATTCTCTAGCTTTAAAGGCAGCTTTGGTCCGATTTCTTACTCCCAACTTAGAATATATATTACTAAGATGCCATTTGGTAGTACCCTGTGTAATAAATAATTTATCTGCAATCTTTTTATTTGCTAGCCCCTCTCCTACCAGGGCCAGAATCTCAACTTCTCTATCAGTAAGGGGGTCTACAAGTCCAGTTTCTAATTTATTAGCATCTTCATCAATCTCTAATCTAGCTAATATCTTTCTTACCAACACAGGAGCCAATTCTTGATTTGCTTTCAGTAAGGGAATAATAAGCTTTCCTTCTTCTATAAAGGGAGTTAAATAACCTTCTCTGCCAGCCATAGTCATTGCTTCAGACAAATATTTTTTTGTTTTTATTTTTTGCCCAGTATGCCAAAATGCAAGTGCCAGCAAAATACTAACAGAAATATAATTTAGATAATCATTACTTGCTTTTTTAATTTTTTCTAAACAGGCAATTGCTTTTTCATTCTCCTGCTTACTCAATAAAATTCGAGTATAAGTAAAAAATGTTCTGACTGTAGCCGGATTTAATTCATTTTCACATATTTTTTGATATTGAAGAATTTTTTCATCGCCAATTTTATGTTTATTATCATACAAATCAAATTCAATTTTTACATTTTCTGCCCAGAGATAATTTGGTTTAAGATTATATTCATTTGTTATTTGAAGAGTATCATTGATGATCTCATAAGCAAGTTTTTTTTCTCCTAATTTATAACAACTCTGTGCATAAAAAATCTTGGGCATCCAGGAAACATGGACCAGTTTTAATTGTTCACTTATCTCAACACCTTTAATAAGATAATCTTTAGCCTGCATATAATCACCTTTATGGTAAAGCAAAATACCAAGTGGAATATAGATAAGCCTGGCCAGTGGTTCTAAATAACCCGTATCATTTTTATATCTTATAATATTCTCTTCACATAGGGTAATCGCTTCCTGTAGACTTCCCCTCTGATTAAGCTTTAAAGCTAAATTCATGAGAGAATTCATTTCCATAAACACTTGTCCTGCTTCTCTGGCTAAATAATAGCTCTTTTTAAAAGTAGCAATTGCCTCTTTTAACTTTCCTTTATAAGCTTGTATTTGCCCTAGAGACATTAGTGCATTAATCTTAAATATTTTATCTCTTTCAGCAATCAGAGTTAATGCATCAATAGCCATCTCCTCTGGATCTCTCTCAACATTTATTTCTGGCAAAAGAGCAGTCAAAGACATTAAGCGTCCTCGATTATCATTATCTAATAAGTCAGGATTATGGTTTAATAAATTAACATAATATAAAACATCTTTTCTCTTACCGATTACAAATAAAACCCAGGCCTTCATCACCATTAACTGACCACTTTCCTTAAGGTATTGATCAGGAATTAAGTCCAGTAACTCTGCCATTAATTTTATACTTCCTTTTTCAAGAAGTTCAGGAATTGCTTCTGTTAAATAAATAACTGCCAACTTAAAATCAACTGCTTTAATAGCTTGATTTATCGCTTCCTGGTGCATGCCCTGACTATTAAACCAATTAGCTGCTTTGCTGTGAAGTTTTCTTCTGTCTGTTTTTGTTAAGTTTGTTATAAGTGAATCTCGAAAAAGATTATGATACCTAAACCACTTTTTTTCAGCATCAACAGCAAAAATAAAGAGATTCATATCCTCCATATTTTTGAGCAGGGCAGCGCTATCATGCTTATCTGTTAAAAAATTGCATAAATCAGCATTTAATCTTTCTACAACTGAAGTTTTAAAAAGGAACTCCTGAAGCGTGTCATCTAATTCACTCAATACCTCTTCAACCAAATAATCGATAATATAATAATGGCTACCAGAAAAATTTACCACAAAATCATGAATTGTTTTTTTATCTTTTTCTTTTAGTTTCATAGCAACCAGTCTGAGGCCAGAAATCCAGCCTTCTGCATTCTTTTGCAATTGTCTAATATCTGCTTTTGTTATCTGTAATTGCATCTGCTTTTGCAATAAAGCTTCCACTTCATCTAACTGAAAACGTAGGTCATCTACCCTTATTTCACTCATACGTCCTTCAATTTTATAACGGTGTAACATAAATGGAGGATCTTCTCTAGTTAAAATAATTAATTTAAAATTATCAGGTGTAAATTTAAGTAATTTTTCCAATCCTTGATGAATAAATTGATTTTCAATTAGATGATAATCATCAATTACTAAAATTATTTGATCAGAAACTAGCTTAATTTCAGCAATCAATGAACCAATCACCGAATCAGGCTCAGGCAAAGTAGGTATCTGTAAAATATTTTTTGTGCCTTTAAAGTCAAAATCCACCACTTTTTCTAGACTGGCTACAATGCCAGCAAAAAATGATGCCGCCCCTAATACATTAGCATCAACTGAAAACCAGGCAGTCAAATAGTCATTTGTTTTTATCCACTCTGTCAAAAGAGCGGTTTTACCATAACCAGCAGGTGCAGAAACAAGTAAAAAACTACTCTGACTAGTTAACTTATCATCAATCAAATTAAATAGTTTTTCCCGTTTGACTAGGTTTTCACTTGATCGAGGAAGAGTGGTATTAAAACTATATAAAAAGTCCATCTTCTCACCTTTCTTTCTAATGGTTATCAATCAGACCAAATTTATAATTTTGCCAGCTAATTCTTCTGCAGTAGCTGGACTACATGTAGTAAAAATAACTTGATGTTTATTTGCAAATTGTTTGATCAATTCTACTGCCTTTTTACGACGCTCTGGATCAAGGTTAACCAGGCAATCATCTAAGACCAAAAACCCTTTATTCTCTTGATATAGTTGATCAAGCAGAGCAAATCTGAGAGCAAGTGCCGCACTATCATATGTACCATAAGATAGATATCTACTATCAACCGGTAACTGCTTATTCTGATCTGCTATCATTAATTCAAAACTAGCATCAACATTTCCTAATTCATAGTGCCCAGCAGTTAATTTAGTTAAATAATTACTAAATGAATTTACTAATGGGGCAAAACTATTTTCATCCATTTCTGCCAATTTTTCTACTACAACTTCATTGATTCTCATTAAATTTTTTGCTTTTTTTTGATAACGTTGTAACTCTTTTTCTAACTGTAAATATTTTTTTTCAATTTCTTCAGTTGATTCATCTGGAAGTTCTGCATTAATTTCGATTAATTGTTTATGTGTGATCCGATATTTTTCCTCCATCTCATCTTTAGTGCTGCGTAAATCCTGCAATTTATGCATAAATTCTTTTGTCGAATCAAATTCTGATGGTAGTTGTTGGAGATTTTTTAGTTCTTTTTGATAATTTTTGAGCTCTGCTCTAATGTCAATAATTAAATCAAAAATTTGATCTTTACTCTCGTACTTTTTGCTCCAGCTTGACAACTGATCCTGCAATGATTTCACTTCTCCTGTAAGATCAGTTTTTTGATCCTGGAACTGATCAATTATATCTTCTAACTGTTCTTGTTCTCTAACTTTTTTCAAGCCTGCTTTCATTGCAGCTTGCTCTTTTAACTCAGAATAATCACTCCCATTGAGTAATTGATCTTTTTGGGCTGTGAGATTCTTTATTTCACTCTCTAAGGAAGCGTACTTTTTCTGTACTAATTTTGCCGTAGCAATATCATCCACAGAAAGTTGTTCTAAAAGAGTTTTCCTTTTAGTTTGTGCAACATTCATTTCTTCTTTTAAGCTAGGAAAGTCAATTTCACCAGATTGTATCTCTAAATCTAGCTGGTCTGTCTCCACTCTAAGATATCCCTGAGCTTTAAACTCATCTCCAGCAATGATTTTTTCTGGTTCAGTTACACCTCTGGTGATTGTAACTTCAGTAGCAGCCTGACTGAGATTACCGAGCAGAGTAGCTGCCTCCAATGCTGCTTGATTACGGTTAATAACTTTCTCAAAACTCTCTAATTTTTCAATCTGACTAGCAGTAATTTCTTTTAGCTCAGTTTTATTTGCTTTTTCATTATTTATTCTCTCTGTAATTTCATCTATTTTTTCTAGAAGGTCAGCAGCCTGACAGGCCTTTACTTTCTTTTTTGCCAGCTGCCTTTCTTCCCGCAATGAAATTAACCTTTCATTAATCTCTTTTAATTCACTTTCTTTTCTTGCCAACTCATTTTCTTTAACTGGCCAAAGTTGATTAACCTCTTTTAAATCTACAACCTTTTCCTGCAAACGTTCCAGCTCAGGCCTGATTTTATCCCGTCGATAAATATCGGATTCCAATTCAGATAATCTTTTAATCTCTGAAATAATCTCTTCACGCGACTTTTTTAATTCTCGCAATTTACTGCCTGTAGTAGCATAATTTTCTTCCAATTCTCGTGCTTTTTCTAATTTTCTTTTTTGTTGACCACTTGCTATATATGCCTCATAGATTAAGCCACAACCAACCTGATAGGGATTGTTAAGGTCCCTGTTCGGATTTTCTGGCCTATTTTCATTAAGATCCCAGCGTTTTGTTAATCTATCTATTTTTTCAGCTAGGCTACTTCGCAGACTTTCTATAGATATCCCTTCTAATTCCATCACGGCCCGACGCAAAAAACTACTAACTGTATTGATAATTTCCTTATCACTAGTAATTTTAGCTACAGCTTCTTTAATTTCTCTCTGTCTGGCAAATACTATATTCCCATAAGCTGCCGCTCCTAAATCTAATAGAGCATCCATTTCTTTACTAACTTGCTTTTCTCCAACCAATTTTTGTCCATCAGGTCTAGTAAGTTCTGAACGATAGTCATTACTCCATTCCTTTTCCAGACGATATAAATCTTCATCGATTATAAATTCTACCCTACCATTTATATATTCACCATCTGGATAAGGCATAAAGCGTTCTTTGAAATCTAGATCAGCACTACGGTTTAGTCTCAATTTGGCGTTTTTAAATAAAGTCGCAAAAATAGCTTCAACCAAAGTACTTTTACCTGCTTCATTGGGTCCCAAAAGAATATTAATACCATCCTTAAACTCTATTTCTTGCTCTCTAATACCAGCAAAAGTATTTGTTTTAAAACTTTTCAGCCTCATCTCCTCACCTCTTTTATTAGTTCATAGGCTAACTGTAATGCATCATCATCAGCTGGGTCTAAGCTCAGTTCTTTTAATAAACTATAGGGAAAAGAACCTGTACTAAACTCTCTTTCTATTACTTCTTGATTAATCTGCATCTTTAACTGACTATCATCAATATGCAAATGCCCCAATTGATTCCGTAAATCTGTATATATTTTTTCTTTTGCCTGATAAACTTCTTCAGAAACTCTACCGCTCAGTTTTACTCTAACTAGTTTCCGGGCTGCATCCCCAGCTAAAAGTTCTCTTTTTAGCCGCACAAAATCATCTTCAGCCTGAATTTGATAAGCAATATCAAAAAAACGATACTGGCCTGTTTCCAGAAGTTCAGCTCTGACTGATTTATCTTCATCTAACTCTATTAACCAGGCTGAGCCATCCCTTGTACAGTCCATCCCATCCGGTTCAGGGGTCCCTGCATTAAATATCTGTCTGTTGATAATTTCTTCACCTAAAGGATAAGGCAGATGTGTATGGCCTAAAAGCCAGAGATCAAGTCCTATTTCTATTAGTTCATTTTCACTCATATTAAAATACTGATCATCAAGGTCAGGCGATAGCCCAACTAGAGCTCCATGGGCTATCCCAATCTGCCAGGCTCCAGCTGGTTTTTCTGTTAAATCTTTTATCCAACTTAATCTATTATCATTAGCATGTTTTTGATCACAATGAGCCGGATAGACGATTAGGTCAAGATCAAATTCATCTAAATCATAAGGCCGATACTCATTAAGTAAAAGAATATTTCCTTGCTTATTAGCAGCAAACTTCTGCCAGAGTTCAACCATGCCATTATCATAATCATGGTTACCAGGCAGTACAAGAACAGCATCACCAGCAAACCGTTGCAGCAAATTTAATACTCGAAGAATATCTTCCTGTTTAATATTTACCTTATCAAACAAATCTCCGCTGATAACAAAAAGATTACATTGTGCTTTATTTGCCTTCTCTATAAGTTCAGCCAAAACATTAAACCTTGCTGCAACTAATTTCCTCTTAATTTCTTCTGCATAATTATTAAACTTCATGCCAATATGCAAATCGCCTGTATGTAATAGTTTAAGCTTCATTATTTACACCCTCTATAAAATTTGTGATTATGATGTTAAGATCTCTTTTAATCTAGCTAAAGGAAGCGCATGTATCTTCCTATCTTGCTGACCTTCTAATGTTTCTGCCATACAGAGTGAATTAATAATCGCTTCCTGTACTGCCTCGATTGCTCCCTCAAATAGAGCATCAAGTTGCTCTGAAGGAAACATATTTATTGCATAAACTTCTTCATTATCATAAGCAAAATCATTACTAGTAGAAAAGGTAAAAAAGAAATCACCACTACCTTCTTCCCCAATTGCACCGGTTTTTGCCATAGCCAGTGATGCCCTTTTTGAAACTCTTTTACATTGTGAAGGTAATAAAGGAGCATCAGTTGCAATAGTAACTAAAAGAGAACCATCATTATCCGGAGTTGACCAAGGTAATGGCACCTCTTTTTCGTTTAATATTTTACCTACTGGCTTTTGCTTAATATTAAGATCTTCTCTTCTACCAAAATTGGTCTGAACAAGAGCAGCAATTGTATAGCTTCCTGACTCAGCTTCAACAATCCGGGAAGATGTGCCAATACCACCTTTAAATTCAAAACAAAACATAGCTGTGCCGCCACCAACACTACCTTCCTCGACAACTCCAGAACTTGCATTTAGAATCGCCTCTTCTAGATCTTGATACTCAATTGTTGAACTTTCAAGATTACTTAACCAACCATCCCAGGTTTCTGCAACAACACCATTTGAAAAAGGCTCTAATTTATCAATTCTTCTTGTAGCCAAAGAAAGATAATGATGTACCTGACCGAGTAAGTTGCTACCTGTAAAAACAATCGGTGTTACCAGAGTGCCTGTTTCTTCTAGCCAGTGGCTGCCAGTAAATTCACCTGTACCATTAAAAGTAAAAAGTCCTGCTGGAAAATGATGCCCAGCTAGTTCACCCTGATTAGGCATAATCACTGTCAGACCAGAACATACATCATTTTTAATAATAGTCTTATGGCCCACCACTACCCCTTCAACGTCTGTGATAGCATTATACTTGCCTGTCTTTAACTCACCAATTTCAAAGCCTAATTCTCTAAATCTTTTTCTCATCTAAAACCTCCATTTTTATAGCGCTTACTTAGAACAATAAACTTCTTTACCACCAACAAAGGTACTTTCAACATTAAGATCTTTAATTTCTTCAACAGGAATACTAGTAATATCAGCAGCGAGTACCACAAAGTCTGCCAATTTATTAGTTTCTATACTTCCCTTTTCCTTCTCATCAAAAGAAGCATAAGCTGAACCAAGGGTGAAAAGTTCTATTGCTTCTTCCAGACTCAGCTTTTCTTCTGGTAACCAGCCTTCTGCTGGGTAACCAGCTTGATCTTGTCTTGTGACAGCTGTATAAATACCAAGTAGAGGGTTACAACTTTCCACTGGTGCATCAGATCCACCAGCTGTAACAATTCCCATTTTTCGCATTGTCTTCCAGGCATATGTTTCTTTAGCCCGCTCTTTCCCAAGCCTATCTTCAACTATATGGAGATCTGTTCCCACAAATACAGGCTGAATATCACAAACAACTCCCAGTCTAGCCATTTCTTCTAATAACTCTTTATTTGTTATTTGGGCATGAATAATCCTTGGCCGTAAATCATCTTCAATCTTGCTACCAGCCATCTCCTTAAAGCCATTTAGCATCATCTGGATAGCCTTATCACCAATTGCATGTCCTGCAACCTGAAAACCTGCTTGATGAGCATAAGTTAATAAATCGTTAACCTCTTTTTGTGTAAGCTGCTCTACTCCAGTTGAATTTGGATCATCCGCATACGGTTCAAGCATGGCAGCTGTTCGACCACCTAAAGAACCATCTGTCATTATTTTAATTAAACCAGCTTCAACTGTATGTTCAGCGAAATCAAAATTCTGCCAAATCTCTTTAAAATGATCTATTTCCTCTTTACTCCAGAC
The DNA here is from genome assembly GCA_016278485.1 of Halanaerobiales bacterium. Lineage (GTDB taxonomy): Bacteria > Bacillota > Halanaerobiia > Halanaerobiales > Halanaerobiaceae > JADQBT01. The sequence goes on along the minus strand of JADQBT010000008.1, from coordinate 92,839 downwards.
CCTGATCTGTGTTGAAATACGAAGTGGTAAGGCATCCTTCTTGATTAGGTTAGCAAGAGCTGTAAGTTTTGGTCCAACTGTTGCAACTTCGCCCAGGATATCACTATGAACACTTGTCAAACCATACTGTAAAGCAACTGCCTGGCCTTTTTCAAAATAACGCATATAATCTTCTACTGATTCAACTGGTTGTAGTTTATTTACTAATTGCATAGCCTGTTCTCTTAATATACCCGTTGGTTTTCCGGATTGATCAAAATCAATTTTACCACCCTGTGGTTGTTCAAAGTTGCTATCAATACCAGCTAATTCCAATGCCTTAGAATTGACAACCGATACATGCCCACATACTCTTCTAAATACAATTGGTAGTTCAGTAGAAATTTGATCTAAATCAGCACGACTTGGTAATGAACTATCAGTAAATAAGCTATCATTCCATCCACGTCCAGCTAACCAGATATCTTGCTTAGCACCAAAGAGGTTTTTGTTCTCTTCGAGAAATTCTTTTCCTCTATTAATTATCTCCTGACAAGATTTAACGCCATTTAAATTAACCTCTTCTAGACCTTTGCCTATCCAGAGTAGATGAAGATGACTATCATTAAAGCCAGGTAAAACCGTCTTGCCTTGTAGATCTATTTTCTCTGTATTACTATCTGCCAGGGCCAGAATTTCCTGATCACTCCCTACAGCAGAAAAACGATCTCCACTGATAGCCACTGCCTCTGCCCGGGGCTGGTTTTCATTAACTGTAATAATTTTTCCATTAAAAATAATTTTATCAATTTTCATAGATTACCTCCTCTGATTGACTTACAATTAAATACTAAATAATTAACAACTTATCATCACCTGTATTAGAATCAAAATATCGGATTGAGAAGCTATAATCTTTTAGGTTAGCTTCCAGGACGGCCTGATATTTTTCATTTTTTCTGGAAGTTTTTAGCTTATCTTTATTTTTTTCATCATGGATAATAATGTCACCTGCAAAGGCAGGGTAAGAATTTCTGAATTCCATCAATTTTATCAATTTTTGTACAACCGGCCGTTTTATCTCTTGCTCGATCTCTGCAAGTGAATAAAAGTGCCGATTAATATTTCTTCCTTCTTTTGTTTCTTCCAATAATTCAATATCATTTTCCCCGGCCAATATACCAACATAATAAACTTGGGGAATACCAGGTGCAAAAAACTGAATTGCTCGGGCCAGCAGATATGCAGCATCATCATTGCCCAATGCTGAATAATATGTACAGTTAATTTGATAAATATCTAAATTACCATAACTAGTTGAACTATATACTTTTTTCACATTAGAACCTTGCTGATAAAGTGTCTCCCTAGTCTTCTCAATTTCCTGATCAGTCATTAGACCTTTGACATCAACTACACCTATCCCATCATGGGTGTCTAAAGTAGTGAACTGTTTAGCGGGACTCATTTGCAACCAATTAATTAAGCGCTCATTGTTTCCACTATATAAGGTATGTAGCATTATCATCGGTAGCGCGAAATCATAAATCCAGTAACCTTTTTCTGCTAGTTTATGCTGAATTGTATAATGTTCATGTATCTCAGGCAAAATTTCCACATCATAAGGGGCCAAAATAGATTTAGTGAACTCGAGTAATTCCCAGACATCGGGCTCAACAAAAAAACAATTTGTACCTGGCTTTTTAGTCGCATAGGCAAAAGCATCAAGCCGGATAATCGCAGCACCTTTTTTTACCATATGCAATAATGTATCTTTAATAAAATTTCTACAAACTTCTGATTCCATATTTAGATCAATCTGTGTTTCAGCAAATGTGCACCAAATTTTTTCTGTAGTTCCATCAGAAAACTCTGCTTTAATAAAGGGAGCTCTTGGCTTCCTTTTGTATATTAGATCAATTTCTGCCTGAGTAGGTTCTTTATCAGGCCAAAAATCCTGATAGCGGACAAAGAAATCAGCATAATCTGAATCATTTTTCTTCTCAATAAAATCATGAAAAAAATCTGATTGACTTGATATATGATTGATCATAAAATCAAACATTAAATCAAAATCTTTTTCTAAACTAGCTATATCTCTCCACGATCCAAACTGATCAGCAACTTTTTGATAAGTTATTGGAGCAAAGCCTCGATCTGCTGATGAAGGAAAAAACGGTAAAATATGTACAGAACCCACTGCATCATTAAAATAATTTTTTAAGACAATATTTAAATCATTAAGATTATCTCCCAAGCTATCAGCATATGTTATTAACATTATTTCGTTTTTAATAGTCAGTTCAATCACACCTTTCAACTAAGTTCCATGATAATGTTAATATAATGATATTATTTTTTGGCTAAGTTGACAAGTAATTATTCTAAGAAAAAAGATTAGTTAAAAAGGTGCTCCATTTAAAAGGAGCACCTCTAACATTTCTATTAAATCAAAGTTTCTTCTTTATATTTTCCGGCAATTGATCTCTTTCTTCAAGTGCAATTCGAAAAATTCGCTTATCTTTAGTTTCTACAAAGATACCTGCTTCTGTCTGATAAGCACTTTCAATCGTGATATCTCCTAGAAAATTTTTTATTAGATCGGTAAATTTCACGGCTAATACCCCCTCTAATTTAGTAAATCTTCTAGCGCTGCTGGTGATATGATTTTATCATCATAACAAATAACTAAGTCATTTTCAGTGAATTCTATTTTTTCCACACCAGGAACTTTATTTAATCTTTCTTCTAAATCTACTAAAGATTTTTCAGACAATTTATTAATTGCTTTTTTAAACTCCACTGTATAATCCAACTTATCTCCACAGCAACTTCCACCGCCACAACCGCAACCTCCACATTCTTCAGACATTTTAATTCACCTCTCTTAATATATATTATATCATAAAAAACGACTAACTGAATATATTTGAAGATAATTAAGAATAGAATAATAATAAAGGAGTTGATAATATGGTCATAAATAAAAGAAAATTTGTGCTGATTTTTAGTCTGTTAATAGTAATTTTAGTTCTCACTGGCTTTATAACTGGACAAAACTTTAGTTCTGAAAGTACTCACTATGTTTTTAACAGTTCACTTAGCGTCATGTCAAACCAATATGACAAACAAGAACTACCACTACCAAAAGCTTCTGATATCTCATTTAAAAATAATAATATTAGACTGGATTTAGAAAAAATAGCTGTCAATAAATTTTTCATTATTTATTCGGTCATCTATGGAAACCAGAGCCATACAGCATATCATCTATATCTAACAGATCTGGAAAAAAATTCACTAGCTAAAGATAAAATCGAAGAGATTTGGTTGCTTGATGGTAATAAAAAAATAATGCCTGTTGCTGAAGTCCCTATTATTCGAGACTTCCCTCAAGATCAACCACTCCAATGGAAGATCAAGGTTATTGTGAAATTTCCCTATCAAAAATCAAGAGATAAACATAGCCTTCATTTAAACTATGCTGGCCAATCATATAAGCTCACTGATATTATTTACTAATATTATTAAATAATTTTACCAATTCAGGATCAAATTGACTACCCGCACCAGCATTTATTTCAACTAGCGCAGCTTCTTTACTCATAGCCCTCCGATAAGGTCGATCATGGGTCATAACGTCAAAAGCATCCACAATAGATATAATACGAGCTAATAGTGGTATCTCTTCTTCTTTTAAACCCTCTGGATAACCTGAACCGTCCCACCATTCATGGTGATATAAAATGCCTTCAGCTATATGAGCAAAAGTATCAATTGATGAAGTTATACGATAACCAGTTTCAGCATGTTTTTTAACTATTTCATATTCTTCTGCAGTTAACCTACCTTTTTTGCCTAATATATTTGCTGGCACAGTAACTTTACCAATATCATGTAAGGTAGCCATCAGTGATAGTCTATCCAGTTCATGACCCGACAATTCTACTTCTGTGCCAAGTTCTATCCCCAGTTTTTGCAGTCGCCAAGCATGTGCTTCGGTTTCATTTGATTTTTCGTTTAATGTATTAAGTAAGGCAGTTAAAACATTGCTTTTAGCGCTTCTACTCTCAGTAAGCTTATTTTTATACATTCTCTCTTCTGCTGATTTTAATACCTCCCAGATATCCTGATCTAAATCTTGTTTAACAGCAGCACCTAAGGCAATAGAAACTGGTATGGGATTTCCCGAAGAATTATGGCAAGCTCTCTTTATCCTGGAGATAATCATTTCTGTTTCCGAAAAAGAAGTCTTCGGTAGAACTATAACAAACTCATCTCCACCAACCCGGGCTATAATATCTTCTGAGCGGCAATATTTTTTTAATATTTCTGCAGTTTTAATCAATAATTTATCACCCTGCTGATGACCATAAGTATCATTAACTAGTTTGAGCCCATTTGCATCTCCCATGATAATACCCAAGGGTAATTGTCTTTTAGAATCTAGACGATCAACTTCTGCCTCCAAATATGCTCTATTATAAAGACCAGTTAATTCATCATGAAAACTTATATATTTAATTTTTTCTTCCGCAATCTTTCTCTCTGTTACATCATGAATTATGGAAAGAAGATAGTCTTTATCATCTATTAAAACAGGGCCACTATGTACTTCTACATCCCTAATCTCACCATCTGCCAGACGATGTCTAAAAAAGAAATGATCTCTCTCTTCGGTCTGAGCTTTATGCATCTCTATACTTATTTCATTTTCAGATAAAGTATTTATATCTGCTATTTTCATATTAGTAAGTTCGGCATGTGACCAACCATAATACTTAACTGCAGCTGGATTTGCATCGACAATTTTACCGTCTTTAATATTTATTACTAACATAATAGAATGATAATTATCAAAAAAAGATCGATATTTTCTCTCATTCATCCGCAACTTCAACTGCACTTCTTTGCGCATTTTTTCATTTTTAATTGTTTCCAGTGCAAATGAAATATCAAGTGCCAACTCAGCAAATAAGTCTACCACTTCATCAATAAATGAATCAGGTGTATCTGCATAAATATTAATAACTCCCCAAATCTGCCCATAAAAATATATCGGGAAAGAAGCAACTGTATTACTGCTATTAGGTGTTTTTTTATCTATCACATAGCTACCTGAATTAATTGCCTGCCAGACAGGTCCAGCACTATGCTCATTTTCAGCAATCCGCTCCTTTAATTCAGAAAGATGATCTGAATTTCGAGCTGCTCCAGCCACTTTATTAACTACTTCTCCTTGATTAACTAATTTACCAATCCAGGCTAAGTTGAAACCACCATCTTTAACAATTATTTGACAAGCTCTATCTAATAATAGGTCTGTCTCTTTGAGATGGACTATTGCTTGATTAATATTACTTAATATTTTATAGAGTCGATTTAATTTATTGATTTTAAACTCTTTTTCTTTGAGTTCTGTGATATCAACAGCAAAACCATCAATTTCAAAACTATCATCAGCATTATAATTACAAATTCTAGCGTCAAGCCTCAGCCAGATATGTATTCCATCTTCCCGAATAGCTTCAATTACAAAATTTTTAACTTCTTTTTTCTTTTTAAGTTCTGCAATAAATTCTTTTCTACGTTCTGGACGATAATAAAAATCTTCTTGGAGCCTATTGTATTTTGCCTTTACGTTTGCAAGAGAATTACCCCCCATGATATTGGCCATTTCTGGATTCATACCTATTATCTCGCCTTTGGAATTTGTTTTGAAAATACCGATTGGAGCTCGATTGACAAAAGCCTCGTAATTATTTGAAAACAAGTTATTTTTTTGCAAAATACAACCCCCTCTCAAACACTTTGATTTAGTATAATCATATCTTCGGCAAAAAAAGCAATAGTCCTTTCTAAAAAGTCAATATATTTAAGGTTGTATATATTCTTACTTTTATAATAGCCAGTCTTTTGATATACTTATGACTACTAACAAGTGTTAGGGTGTGAAGAATATGCAGTTTAATTTAAATAAATTCTTGATTTCAATTTCATTTGCTCTTGATTATGCTGAACTTGGTATTATCGATCATATTACAAATCATAGTCGTCGAGTAGGCTATCTGGCATTTAAAATAGGCCAAGAGCTTGGCTTTTCTAGCGAAGATCTTTTTGATCTGATGGCACTTGCAATTTTACATGATAATGGTGCGGTACAGAGTCAAAACAGTGAAGCTAAATCATTAGCTGAACTAGAAAAAATACAAACACACTGTATAATCGGTGAAACTAATATTAATAAGTTCCCCTTTTTTAAAAAAAGAAAAAATATCATACTATATCATCATGAAAATCAACAAGGAACAGGGTTTTTTTCCAAAAAAGGATCTGAAATACCATTGATGGCAGAAATTATTTCATTTGCTGATTTAGCAGAAACCACTTATAGTAGTGTTGATAATCAGCAAGAAGCTAGAACAAATATTTTAGCAAATAGAGAATTATATTCTAAAAAAATTATTACTTCTTTTCAAAAAGCAGCTCAACAAAAGAGTTTCTGGCTAAACCTAGATGACCGGTTCATTTTAACTGCTCTTGCTCAGGAAAGCCCTCAGTTCACACATGAGTTAACTTATCAAGAACTTCATAAATTAACCGAAATTTTTTCTACAATTGTTGATGGCAAATCACCATATACAGCAAATCATTCACAAGGGCTCAGTCAAAAGATTGCAAAAATGGTTGATTATTATGGTTATGACCATGTCACAAAATATAAGTTGATTATTGCAGCTGATCTACATGATATTGGTAAACTTGCTCTATCTAATGAGATTTTAAATAAACGTGGTAAACTTACAAAATATGAGTTTGAAAAGATCAAAGAACATACCTATTATACTAGAAGAGCTCTTGAAGGAAATAATGGTTTTAAAGAAATAACAGAATGGGCAGCAAACCATCATGAAAAACTAGACGGTTCCGGCTACCCATTTGGCAAGGATGAAGCAGATTTAGACTTTAATTCACAACTAATGGCTTGCCTTGATATCTATCAGGCTCTAACTGAGCACAGACCTTATCGTAATAGAATGTCACATCAACAAGCTGTTAAGATTATGTTTAAAATGGTTCATAATAAAAAAATTAACGGAGAGATTACAAAAGATATTGATCAGTTGTTTGGTTAAATATTTTATATGCTACCACGCGGTTTATCTGCATCGCATAAGCTGGATTATTATTGACTTGTTAACTATAAAAATATAATATATAATTAACATAAACAATATATTATTTACCAGAAAATTACTAAGGAAAGGAGCTTATTATGGATCAAGAATTACTTGCTGCTATCCGTCAGATTGTACGAGAAGAAGTCTCACCAATTAAACATGATGTCTCTGAACTTAATAACTCTAATTATCTGACTTCCGAAATTAAAGGAGAATTAATTAGTTTTAAAGAAGAAACACATGAAAGTTTAGAAGATCTCAAAAAAGATGTCGAATTTTTAACAAATAAGGAAGCAAACAATGAGCGAGAAATATATAAACTTAAAGAAGACAAAAATGAATATTAAACTAACAAAGGTGCCCTACTTAGGACACCTCATTTTTTAATGTCTAGGAAATTATACTACTTATTTTACTACATTTTTACTACATTTTAGGATCCCAGTAATCACGCAATCCATCACCCATTAAATTTAAACCCAGGATTGTTGTTACCAGGAATAAACCTGGATATATCATGAGCCAGGGCGCTGTCCAAATATATTCTCTGCCTCTACTCAGCATTGCTCCCCAACTTGGTGTAGGTGGTTGTACGCCTATCCCTAAAAAACTTAAACTAGCTTCCAGTAAAATTGCAGAAGCCGCCCCAAAAGTGGCAATCACGAGCACAGGTCCAACTATTTGTGGGATAATATGCTTAATAGCTATCCGCCAACTTGATGCACCTAATGCTTCAGCCGCCTTAACAAACTCTTTTTCTTTAATTAACATTGTTTGTGCCCTTACTACTCTACATGTATAAGTCCAGAGTGTAAAACCTAATGCAATAAATATATTTATGAGACCTGGTCCCATGACGGCCATAATAGTCAAACCTAATATAATGGCAGGTATTGAAAGCATTACATTTGTTAATCCCATAATAAGATTATCAACTCTACCACCAAAATATCCAGCGAGCACCCCCAAAATAACACCAATTAATGTGTTTATTAATTGGGTAGTGAGACCAAGCATTAAAGAAATTCTGGAACCATATATAATTCTACTTAACTGATCTCTTCCTAGGCTATCAGTACCCAATATATGATTACCACCCGGTGGTTGCAAGGAGGATAATAAATTATTTCCTACTGGATCATATGGTGCTATTAAAGGAGCAAAAACTGCTAAAATTATAATAGCAAGCACTAGCATACTTCCTAATACAAGTTGTTTGTTTTTTAATACCTTTCTCATTTTCATTCCTCCCCTAACTATAATTAATACGAGGGTCCATATAACCGTAAAGCACATCAATAATTAGATTAATCAAAATAAAACTTAATGAAAAAACAAGTACACATCCCTGCACAGCTGGAATATCTCGCCTGTGAATTGAGTCTACAATCAGACTACCCAAACCAGGATAAGAAAAAACTTTTTCAACTATGACCGTATTAGCCAGCAAACTTCCAAATTGAAGACCACCTACTGTTACAATAGAAATTAAAGAATTTCGCAAAACATGTTTCCAATTTACAACTTTCATTGATAGACCTTTTGCTTTAGCCGTACGTACATAATCCTCATCAATAACATCTAATACAGTAGCACGAGTAGTACGCGCCAAAAAAGAAATCAATGGTAAACTTAAAGTAATAGCTGGTAATATCAAATATGAAATTGCTCCATCCCCATAACCTGATGCAGGTAGAATCCGAAAAGTTGCTGCAAAAAGATACATTAACATTAAACCAATCCAAAACCTTGGAGCAGAAATTCCGAAAATAGAAAAAAACATTGAAAAGAAATCTACCAAAGAATTTTTATGCAGAGCTGCAATATATCCAACCGATATACCAATCACTACTGAAATGATGAAAGAAAACGCTGCTAATTTTAAAGTAGGTAAGATTGATTGCCCAATTAATTTAATGACTGGCAGAGAGGTCCGATAAGAAATCCCTAAATCACCTTTTAATAAATTTATAATATATGAAAAATACCGTTGTGGTACTGGCTTATCTAAACCCCATTTTTCTCTAACCGCTTCCATAGCTTCTTCATTCTGACTTTTTCTGAGATCACCACCTAATAAGGCAGCATCACCTGGTAATAGATTAAGTAAAAAAAAGATAATAGTTATAACTGCTAAAACTGTAAAGACGGAACGGAATAATCGTTGTAAAATAAAATTAGCCATAATTATAATAAATGGGACTGCCTTCAAGCTGACAGACAGCCCCATTTAGATTAGACACCTCACTTCCTAGGACTGTTTTCATCTACCCATACTTGTTCAATTGGTATAAATGTTAGTTCTTGTGCAGTAGCTACTACACCATGTACCCATGGTTGAGTAACTGCAACCGCTTTGTTATAATTATAGAACCAAACAGGTGGATCTTCTACTAATACATGTTCTGCTTGCTGTAATAATTCAATTCTCTCTTCTGCATCAATAGTTTGCATGGCTGCCTCAATATATCCATCAAATTCAGGATTACTATAGTTAGTATAATTTCCAGAAGAACGATCAACTTCAGACCAGAAGTATTGACTAATATAGTTGATCGGTGAAACAGATCCACCCCATGAATAAATTGCTGCATCAAATTCACCGGAAGTAATCTGATCCATCAAGGTTGCTCCATCAACTAAGACAGGTTTTAGTTCAAAACCAGCTTCCCTTAAATCTGGCATTATAGCCTCAACTATTCTGATACCCCAGGAAGGATTATCAGTACCAAGGATTTCTAACTGCAAAGGATTTTCTGGAGTATAACCTGCTGCTTCCATCAGTTCTTTTGCTCTTTCCAAATCATAATCATAACCTTCTAATTCGGAGTTATAAGCACTTGAGCTAGGTGGAAACCATCCAGTTGCTGGATAAGCTTTACCTGCTAGCAATCTTTCTACAATTAACGCTTCATTTGCTGCATAGTTAAAAGCCTGTCTTACCCTTACATCCTGTAATGCTTCTACATCCATATTAAAATGAATATTTCTCGTCCATAATTCAGGTACCTCAATTAACTGATCATTATATGTTGGATCATTTTTGTAACGTGTGTACTGTGAAGCAGATACGATATCAATATCAAGACCCTGAGATTGGAATTCAACCATTCTCGCAGATGCCTCTGTCATAATACGAAAATTAACTTGATCAAGATATGGTCTGCCTTGATAATAATCATCAAATGCTTCCACAACTATTTCACTACCACGCACCCAGCTAACAAACTTGAATGGGCCCGCTCCAACCGGATTATTAGCAAAATCTGCACCAACCTCTTCTACAACTGATTGAGGTACAATTCCTGCTTCCACATGAGCTATATTATATAAAAAATTAACATCAAGTGAATTTAAAGTAATCTGCAAAGTATAAGGATCAATTACTTCAATGCCACTAATACCAACACTATTACCTGCTTTAAATTCTTCAACCCCAACTACATTTAAAAATAAATGTGAAACAGATGATGCTATTTCAGGGTCCATTATTCTCTCATAACTAAACTTTACATCTGAAGCTGTTAGTTCATCACCATTATGAAATCTTACTCCTTCTCTTAGATTGAACGTATATACTCTACCATCTTCAGAAACATCCCAGGAACTTGCAATAGCTGGTTCAAGTTCTAATGTTTCTGGATTAATATTAACTAATCTAGCAAAAATATTTTTAATAGGAATTAATGACTGTGTTCTATTAGTCATAATTGGATCCAATGTATCTACACCACCATTATAAGGTAAAGGAAAAACAAGATTCCCACCATATCTGTCTCCATCAGCCGCCATTACTTGCATACTCATCATCACCAATATAAGAACAAAACTAATTAAAATTGCTTTTTTTATCATAATTTCCACTCCTTAAGTGTTTTTTGTCCACCCACTACTTTATCACACTATCTTGTTAACTCACGAAATTATTAATAAAATAAAAAACCCAGCGAAATCGCTGAGTTAAAATACATAATCAGAGAAATCACCCCTTCCATATCTTTTGTGAGATAGCGCAACATTATGAGTCTGGATGTGACTCATAATGACAGTCCTGCATATATTTTATACAGACCCAGCAAACTCTCAATGAACCCTTAAGAGTAAACTTCGGCAAAGTTGCCTTTCACTTTAGACAATAGGTCCACTGTATCACTAAAGTTACTCTTCAAACTTTGCGCCTCTACCTCACCCGACTGGATGAGGCATTTTTCTATTAAGTTTATTTAATTGTTTACTAGTATATATAAATCCTCATTATTTGTCAAGTTAAATTATAAAAAAATATTCATTCCACAAATTTACTTAAAAAATAACTTTACTATCTAGGTTACTTTATAGTAAACTGAGATTGAAATACGATTTATGAAAGGTGAAATTATGCGTATTATTTTTTTAATATTTATATTATTCATTATCTTTGGCGTTTTCGAAAAGAAAAACCATAGAAAAAATTTAGCTAATATTCCCTACATAATCCATGTTAATGGAACGCGAGGGAAATCTTCAACTACCCGATTAATTGCAGGTGCTTTACAAAAAGGCGGATTAAAAGTATTGGCAAAAACGACAGGTACTTCCCCAAGAATTATCTATCCAGATGGTAGTGAAAGAGAAATTATTCGCCATGGTCCACCAAGTATTTCTGAACAGAAGAAAATTGTTAAACTAGCCGCTCAAAAAAAAGTAGATATCCTTGTTATTGAATGTATGGCCATCTCCCCAGAAATACAATGGAGTAGTCAAAACCAGTTTCTAAAAGCTGATTTAACTGTAATTACTAATATCAGACATGACCATCTTGATGTGATGGGTGAATCAATTTCAGAGATAGCAGAAACAATTGCCCTTAGTCTGCCAGTAAATAAAAAAGTAATTTCTACTGCTAAGGAATCGGTAGAGATTATTAAAAGAAAGTCGCTAGAAAAAGGAAATGAATTTATTTCAGCTCTAGATTCTCTACCAACAAAAGAAGAACTTAATGATTTCAAGTGGCCAGTCTTTTCAGATAATATTGCCTGTGCTATAAAAATTGCTTCTATCTTATCTATTGATAGAAAAATTGCTTTACAAGGTATGCATTCCATAAAACAAGATCCTGGAAATTTGCAATACTATTTGCTGAAACAAGACCTGAACAAATATCTACTTATAAATGCATTTGCCGCCAATGATAGTTATTCTACCAAAATAGTCTGGAATAAGGCAAAATCCAAAAACTTTATTGATTTTGGCATTAATTTTAATAAAACAAACTGTTATGCTTTAATTAATCACCGCTCTGATCGCAGCTTTCGTCTTAACGAGTTTATCTCTTTTTTGACAGATTCAGAAATATTTCAAGGTTATATATTAACTGGTGCACTTAAATATAAGCAGAAAAAACTGCTAATGAAAAATGGTATTCCCAAAGATAAAATATTTTTACTAAATATTAACAGACCATTTTTTAAATTAAATAAAAATTTAAGTAAAATAAGTTTAGGTCAGGACCTTATTCTTTTTGGTTGTGGCAATATTCATGGTAATGCCGAAAAGATAGTTTCATTTTTTGCAGAGAATGGAGTGGAAATATTATGATCATAGAATCAGTCGGAGTAGGTATTCTACTTAGTTTTATATTTACAGAATTGACAGGATTATATACAGGAGGAATCATCGTTCCTGGTTATTTGGCCTTTTTCTGGGAAGCCCCTTGGCGAATATTGGCAACTATAATAACTGCACTTCTAACTTATTTTATTGTGAATATATTATCAAACTATGTTATTATGTATAGCAGAAGGCGTTTTACCGCTTGTGTAATTATTGGCTATCTAATTGGTTGGTATTATCGCACACTTTTTATTCATTATCTCCCTTTATCAGAAGATATTAGAGTAATTGGCTATATCATAGCGGGGTTACTCGCAAATGACATGTTAAGACAAGGTATATTTTCGACACTTGCTTCATTAACTATTGTTTCTATTCTTGTACGTTTAATAACATTTTTAATAATTTAAAGGAGACTTAAAAATGTATAAACATTGGGTAAAAGGAAAATTGGCTCTGCCAATCCTTATCTTAACGGCTTTGCTGGCAATAATAGGACTAATATTGGTATTCCAGACAAGTCATAAAACTAAATATCCGGTTTATCAAAAACAGCTAGAGGCAGCCAATTTAATGTTAAAAGCAGAAAAAATAATTTACGAGACTAAAGTTAAGAAAGGACTTTCTCTAGATTCCAATCTAGATCCAAATATGACAGGCCTTATTGGCGGAGAATTTACTCCTCTCACTACAACTCTTGGTGATCTCAAGGCTAAAAGGACTTCTACAAATCCTGATTTTGCTGCATTACTTATTAGATATTTTAATGAACTTGATCTCAAAGCTGGTGACACAATTGCTATCGGTGCCAGTGGATCTTTTCCAGGCTTAATAATAGCAGTTTTAAGTGCTGCTGAGATAATGGAATTAAAACCTATCATCATCTATTCACTGGGTGCTTCAATGTATGGAGCCAATTTAGTTGAATATACATTTATTGATATGCTTAATGTTTTAAGAAAAAACCAGCTAATTAAGACAAATTTAAGTGCCATCTCACTTGGCGGTAACAATGATCGAGCGGAAAATTTACTTTTAGAAGATAGCCGTAAGCTATTCTTTCAATTAGCTGAAGAATCAGAACTTCCTTTAATTTATGAAGATAATCTTGAAGAAAGCATTGAGCGGAGAATGGAAATCTATCAGGCCAATAGTGAAAAACCTATTAAATGTTTTATTAATATTGGAGGAGCCTCAGCTAACTTTGGTAATTCAGCTGCCTCTGTAAATTTTAGTAATGGATTAACTCTTCCCCATAATTTAAAAAAAGAATATGATAATATTGGACTTATTTTTCGCTTTCTTAAAAAAGATATACCAGTTATCCATCTGCTTAATCTAGAAGATTTGGCAATTAAAAATGGGGTCACAGTGGATCCAGTACCCTTGCCAAAACCCGGCAAAGCAAATGTCTATTTTCAGGTTCAATACAATAATTATATTATAACATTCTTAATTTTTATTTTGATCATAATACCTCTCTACTTTCTTATAGCTAAAAAATAGCATTACAGGAGGGATCAACGATGAAAAAACTATTAATTATCTTTTTGTTTTTACTCTGTTTATTTACATTTTCATTTTTAATACAAGCTGAAAGTATTAAAATTTATCCTGCTCAGCCAGTTGTAATCACAGCACCCGGCCAGAATCCAGATGGTATCATGATCAAAGTTGTTTTAGATCAACAAGGAATCGATTATAATTATCTCCCTTTTCTTCAAGCTAATGAACTTGATAATTATCCTACCTTAATTCTTGCTATTGGCCATAGTTGTAAAGGGGTTGGTGCTGCCGGAGTTAATTTTGCAGAAGAACTAACTAGAACAAAAAATTTAATTCAAGAAGCTAAAAATAAAGGTAAGTTTATTATCATTACCCATCTTGGAGGTACAGGTCGCCGTGAAGAACGATCCGACAATTTATTAAATATTGCTGTCCCCAACGCTGACTATTTAATCATATCTAAGGAAAGTAATTTTGATAACTATTTTTCTAAAGCTGCCCAAAAATATAATATTCCCTTGGCAATTGCCGAAAATCTTTCTCGTATCAAACCAATATTAGCTAAGCTTTTTAAAAGCCAATCTCAAGAAGTGGCCTATTTTATTAATGGTGATCAAAAAGAACCTACCATTTTTATTAATGCTGGCACACATGGGGATGAAATTGCTGGTTATCAAACAGCTTTAAAGATGCTTGAACCTGTAATTAGTGGTGGACGTATTATAGTTATTCCCAGAGCAAATCCTGCAGCAATCGCTGCCTTTAAACGTAATGCACCTGGTTTAGCCAATCTTAATCGTGCCTTTCCAGGAAATATTAATGGTACCCAGAGCGAAAAAAGAGCTGCGGAAATATTTACTTTAATTGAAAAGTTTTCTCCTGATCTTGTCTTAGATTTACATGAAGCTGAGGAATTCAATTACCTTGATAAAAATCAACTTGGACAATCTATAATTGCTTATCAAGAGGAAGAGACTGTCTGGCAAGGAGCAATGGTCACAGAATCTCTAAATGAGAAAATAACAGACCTAAAAGAAAAATTTGTCCTAATAACTTATCCTGTCAGTGGTAGTCTCACCTGGGCTGTAGGAAAAAACTTAAACATTCCTGCTTATACTATAGAAACATGTCGAAAGCTTCCTCTTAATAAAAGAGTTGATTATCAGATTAAGATTATCACTTCTTTGCTTTCATTAAATGGAGTTGAAGTAAGATGGCCTTAAAAGATAGGATCAATAGCTTAGATAAAAACAAAGTTATTATTGGATTACTAATCCTTGTTGGAGCAATTATGTTGCCAACTTTTACAAAAAATCATCAGTATAATATCCTACAACAAATTTATCAAAGTATTAACAAACAAGATAGTGGTCTCCTTCTCTTGGTTTCAACCAAACTTGTTATGTTGAATACCTTACGCCATCTTCCTATCTATGTGGGGGCCTTTATATTAGCGGAAGGACTTGATAATTTTTTTCATTATCAGGATTTTGCTTTTCTTACTACCTTGATTATTATTCCAATCACTTATCAGTTAATTAGTTCGATCTATGATATTGCTTTTGTCTTTGCAGGTCCTTCCTATTTGACAATTATTATGATCTTTTTACTTCACTATCTAACTAGACAAATTCATCATAATTTCATTAAGACAATAATTATTAGCCTATTCCTGTTCAGTATAGATTGGCTTGATATTATTCCATTTCTATCACAGTTTGGATTTGGAAAAGGGGAAATGACAGTCTCTATCCTGGAAGTAACCGAGTTTATTGAAGCTACTCACATTATGAATTTCTTTGGATTTACTTTTTCCATAATTATTATGATTAATGCCTTAATTCTAACAAGAGTAGTTATTGATTATTATAGTAAACTTAATTTGGTAGAAGAAAGTCGGTCTAAAGAAGAAAAAATAAGGAAACTAGAACTAGAAGCTGTTAAATCAAGATATTTTAGTGAAATAAAACATCTTGTGCATGATCTAAAGACACCTCTTGTTACTATTCAAGGATTAAGTGGGGTGATTGATATGAAAATTAATGACCTGCAAATATCGCGATACACTGATAAAATATCAGACTCTGCCGATAAAATGTCACAGATGATTTCAGAAATTCTTTATAGAGATAAAAAAAGAGAACTAAATATTGAAGAGTTATTTGATTTTCTAAAAATCCAACTCTCTTTAGAAGAAATGGCCGATCAGGTTGTTTTTCATTATGATGAAGAAATAATTATACAAGCTAATAAAGTAAGATTATCCAGAGCATTAATAAATCTAATTGATAATTCACTTCGGGCCATTGATAACAAAGTTGGAGAAATAAATATATATGTCAACCGAATTGCTCAAGGTAAAGTTAAAATATTAGTCAAAGACAATGGTAAAGGGATACCTCCAGATAAAATTGAAAATGTCTGGCAAATAGGCTATACAACAAGTTTAGAAAACACTGGCTTAGGTCTCCACTTTGTAAAAGAAGTTATTGAAAGCCATGCAGGTACAATTAAAATTTCAAGTCAATTAAATCAAGGTACCGAAGCAATTATTATCCTTCCGGAGGTGATAAATAATGAGTAAAATACTGGCGGTTGATGATGAATCTGATATCTTATTTACATTGAAAGCTGTTGCAGAAGTTGCCAATTTTCAGATTGAAACAACTAACCGAGGTTTAAAAGCCCTAGATTATTTAACAAAAAAAAATTATGATTTATTGATGGTCGATTATCACATGCCTGATATAAATGGTCTACAACTTGTTCGTCAAGTAAGACAAATCAATACTGAAATACCTATTCTGGTGTTAACTGTAGATGAATCACTAGACTTAGCCGAAAAGTTTCTACAGGCTGGAGCAAATGATTTTGCCAACAAGCCGATTAGAACAGCTGACCTAATCTCTCGCATTAAACTTCATCTTAATTATAATGATCAACTCTATCCTGCCTTACAAAAAGTTGAAGACTTAAATATTCCTAAAGGAATGAGTGATAATACCTTGAAAATTGTATATCAGTTTTTAACTGAAATTAATAAACCACATACAATTCAGGAAATATCAGCCGGAACAAAACTTGCCTACCAAACAGTACATCGATATTTGAATTTTTTAGAAGAGAATAATATTATTAAACTGCAAATGGATTATGGTAAAGTCGGCCGGCCTATCCACAAATATATACTAAAATAATTAGACTTGAGACCGCTTATGTCGAAGCGGTCTTTAAATTTTTATAATATTCAGAGAGAAATAAGAGAATAAATAGGAGAAAATTATTTCGTCAAGAAATATGCATATATATTAATTAAAATTTAAAAGGAGGAGATTTTTTTGAAATTAAAAATTTTATTAGTTATAGCCTGTTTTACTTTAATTTTAAGTTTTTCAGCACATGCTGCTGATCTTCCGGAATTTAATCAACCCGTTGTTGTAACTACCTGTGGACAAAGTCCAGGTGCTCTAATGGTGAAGATGATTTCCCAACAGTCAAATATTGATTGTACTCAAAAAGATTTATTAACTGCCCAAGATTTAAAAGATAATGAATATAAAACTCTCATTATTACAATGGGAACCAGTGGTAAAGGTATGGGCGCAGCTGGTACTAATATGAATCAAGAGGAAAAAAGAATCAGTGACCTAATCAAAACAGCTAAAGAGTTAGATATAAAATTGATTGGAGCTCATGTTGAAGGTATGGCAAGAAGAGTTGATGAAAATGACGCAAGATCTATTGAAATTGTTATTCCTGATGCTGATGCTTTACTTATTAAAAACTCAAGTAATGAAGATGGATATTTTACTAAAAAAAGTAATGAATTAGATATACCAGTCGTATTTTTTGAAAAAAATATGGATATGGGAGCAGCTATCAATGAATTCTTCCAAATTAAATAATGAAATATAAGACATAGAAATGAGGTGAATTTAATGTTCTTACATGCTGGAATTATACTTATTATCATAGCAGTGACTTTCGCTATTGGCACATATTTTAAACTTAATACAGAGTTAGCTATGTTACTGGCCGCTATAGCTGCTGCCATTTATCATACGGGCGGGATTCCTGTTAGACATTTAGTGGAAGGCTCTTTTACTTACTACGATGTTTCCTTAATCTTCATCACTGCTACCCTATTTATTAATCTTGTCAAAGAATCAGGTGGCATAGTCTTTATGGTACGCAAAATCATTATTCGTTTTCATAAACATCGGTTTTTAACACTACTCTTTTTAACTTTTATATTAATGATACCTGGAGCTCTAACTGGAGCCGGAGCTGCCACTGTCTTAACAGTGGGTACATTAGTTGGTACTGTATTAGTCTATATGGGAATCTCTAAAACAAAAACTGCTGCGATTATTTTTCTCTGTGCTTCTATGAGTGCTGCTGCTCCTCCCATAAATCTTTGGGCTATGATGGCTGCAGCTGGTGCTAATATGCCTTATGTAGGTTTTATGCAGCCACTATTTGTTCTTACAATCACAGGTTCTCTATTTACAATGTTCTTTCTCGGTGCTAAAGGTGAAAATCCAGATCTTGATAAAATATTAAAGGAATTGCCGGAGCCACCTGCTGAAATGAATTGGATTAGAGTTGGAACTCCATTCTTAGTCTTAATATTATTAATAGTTGCAGGTCGTCTATTTCCTTTTACAATGCCTATTCTTGGCTTACCGTTTATCTTTATTATTTCTGCTATAACAATGTATATTATGAGTCCTAAAAAACTAAATATTCTTGATATTGCTGGCAGAACAATTCGTTCTCTTATCCCATTAGTTGGGATCATGATTGTAGTTGGAATTCTAATTCAGGTTATGGCTTTAAGTGGTGCACGTGGATTAATATCCCTTGCTGTTGTAACTCTTCCAATAGGATTTTTATTTGCTACTCTGTTTCTTATCCTCCCTGTCTCTGAAGGCTTATTACAATATGCAGTTGCTCCTCTGCTGGGAGTGCCATTAATATTTTTATTTAATATGCAGGGCTTTAATGCAATTATTATTTTATCAGCAATGGCCGTTATGTGGCCAATAGGTGATATCCTCCCTCCTACTGCAGTTGTTGGGAGAGCCACTGTTATTGAATTAAATTATAAGGGGCGTTATTACCGAGATTTTCTTAAAACATGCCTAGTTCCTATGGCATTTATCCTTGGACTATGTACTATATTTCTTATTTTTAGTAATCAACTCTCATTCTTAGTTGGAGGATAATATTTTTTCAGGAGGTTATTTTATGGGTATTTTAAACACAGTTATTGAGTTCAGTTATTATTTATTAAGTGCATTTATTGCCTTTGTGCTCATCAGAGAAATATATAAAACAGAAAATTATCAAGAAGCTGTTCTTTATTCGGTAATTCTAGTCCCCTTTATTCTAAGAATACTGAGGATTAAATGAGGTGAAAAAATGTCTAAACAAAGATTAAATATTATTAAAATTATTACAATGATTTTAATAGTTGCTTCTCTTATTATTTCTGGTAAAGCTTTTTTAGCACACCGAAACTACAAAGAGGCAGTTGTAGCAGGTCCTTCTGTAACTGAAGTTAAAACACTTGGAGATTATTTTGCTCCCTTAAAAGGATCAGTTGCTGATTGCAATATATATATCCTGGACAGCGGTAAACCTGGAGGAACAATATTTTTAATAGGTGGTTCACACCCAGAAGAGCCAGCAACAAATCTTACTGCTGAAATTTTTGCTGAAAATGCTGTCTTAAAACAAGGCAAACTAATAATTGCTATTAGAGCAAATAGAAGTGCTTCAACTGTTACTAGACCGGGAGATGCTTATCCTCAATTTTATAATATTAAAACTGATTGGGGAACAAAAAAATTCAGAATGGGAGATCGTTGGTCAAACCCACTTGATTCCTGGCCTGACCCAGAAGTATATGTCCATTATCCAAGTAAACAAATGCTGGCCTATATGGATATTAGGAACATAAATCGAACCTGGCCCGGAAAGAAAGATGGTTCAATAACAGAACAAATCTGCTATGGATTTATGAATGTTATAAAAGAAGAAAATGTTGATCTGTTCATTGATTTACATGAAGCTGAATTGGAATATCCAGTTATCAGCACTATAGTTGCGCATGAGTCTGGCCAAAATATTGCCGCTATGGCATCAATGATGTTAACAGATATGGAATTTGCTGAGCCAATCGGTATAGAATTTTCTCCCAAGTCACTCCACGGATTATCACATCGTGAGATAGGTGACCATTCAGATGCTGTATCACTCTTATTTGAAACACCTGAACCATTTTTAGATAGGGTTAGAGGTGTTACAGACGAAAGATTATTGCTCGAAGGAAAAGATCCTTTTGTAATGCGGGCAGGCAAATTTGGTCTGCTATATGAATCTATTGATGAAGACGGCTGGCCTATTGATGTAAGAGTTGGTAGACATTGTTCTACTACCCTGATGGTTAGTCAGATTTGGAATCAAACAAATCCTGGAAAGGGGGTAATCATCGAGAATATCCCTAAATATGCAGATGTTATTGACAATGGTGTAGGTCATTATTTTAAAAATCCCGATGAGGCAGTTGCAGAAAAAGTGTTTTATGAATAAGCAGTTTGCTAAAGATTTATTGCAACAATTAAATAATAACTAAGGAGTGTTAATTTAATGAGAAAAAGATATTTACAAATTATTTTTATGACGCTATTGATTTTAGTCTTCTCTGTTTCAAATATTTATGCATGTACCACAATTATGGTAGGTAAAGATGCTTCCGTTGACGGTTCTGTAATGACAACTCACACTTGTGATGGAAACTATGATGCTAGAATCCAAATTATTGAAGGTCAAAAATTTGCTGAAGGTACAATGACTACAGTTTACAAAGGCCGCTGTCATGAAGGTATTCCTGGCTCTGAAATGACTGAAGCCGGTCAAATACCACAAGTTAAAGAAACTTATACTTATTTCCACATAGCTTATCCTTTTATGAATGAGCATGGTGTAATGATTGGTGAAGCTACATTTAGTGGTCGTCGTGATCTACGTAATAGTGACGCTATCTTAATGATTGAAGAACTAGAAAGACTTGCTCTGCAACGTGCTAAAACTGCAAAAGAAGCTGTCCAAATAATGGGATCTTTAGCTGAAAAATATGGCTATGGTGATGGTGGAGAAACACTCACTGTTGTTGACGGCGAAGAAGCCTGGATGTTTGAAATAGTAGGTCCTGGTCCTCTCTGGTCTCCAGGTAGTGAAAAATTAGGTGCAATCTGGGCCGCCAAACGAGTGCCTGATGGACATATTACAGTAGCAGCAAACAGAAGTAGAATTGATACTCTCGATCTTGATGATCCAGAAAACGCACTAGGTTCAAAGAATGTTAAGTCATTTGCTAAAGATATGGGTTGGTGGGATTCTTCAGAAGAATTTGTATTCTGTGAAGCTTATAATCCAGATCCATATGGAGCAGAATATTATCAGAAACGTCGTGAATGGAGAGTCTTATCTATCTTAGCTCCTTCACAAAACTTTGATCCTAAAGCTGATCGTTATCCTTTCTCTGTAAAACCTGATAAAAAAGTATCTGCGCAAGATTTAATGGCCATTAAAAGAGATCACTATGAAGGTACACGTTTTGACTTAACTGAAGGCTTAGCAGCTGGTCCTTTCGGTACACCAAATAGATATGCTACTCCTTCTGCTAATAAACCTGAAGATAAAAAGTCTATGGATTGGGAAAGAGCAATCTCAATGTTCAGATGCTCTTATAGTTTTGTCGGACAGAGTCGTAGCTGGTTACCTGCGCCAATGAAATCAGTTCTCTGGTTTGGCGAAGACGCTCCCCATTCAACCTGTTATGTACCAATTTATAGTGGAACAAAAGAATTACCAGAAGCTTTTACTTCCGGTCGTAGAGATATGTTTGATAGATCATCTGCCTGGTGGGCATTTGATTTTGTTTCAAATTGGGCAGATCTCAAATATTCTTACATGATTGAAGATATTCAAGCAATGCAGAACAAATATGAAGATGAATTTTTCGCAATGCAGCCCGCAATTGATAAAGCAGCTCAGGAAATCTATGCAAGTTATGGTGCTGAAAAAGCTAAAGACTTTGTAACTGATTATAGTTATAATCAGGCACAGAAAGTTGTTAATGCATGGTGGGATTTCTCTGATGAAATGATTTTCAAATACAATGATGGTTATATAAACTCACCAGACGGTATTAATAGTGCCGGTTATCCAACTGAATGGCTTGAAGAAGTTGGCTTTGGGGAAGGTACTGTAGCAGAGTAAATATATAAAAAGTAAGATACTAAAAAGGTGGGCATGATGCCCACCTTTTTTTAGTTAATTGTCAAAAATAATTGCATCTAAATCTCCATTACTTCCATAAATTTATTAACTAGTTTTGGATCAAACTGCTTACCAGCATAGCTACTAATTTCTTCTAAAGCCTCATTTTTACTAACTGCCCTTTTGTATGGTCTTCCAGTAACCATCACATCATATGCATCTATAATAGCTAACATTCTAGCTAAATATGGAATCTTATCTCCTTTAAGTCCCTGCGGATAACCTGCCCCATTCCAATGTTCATGATGAGATAACAATTCTTTACTAATATGAGCAAAATCTGTTGTCGAAGCAGCAATCCGGGCCCCAGTCTCAGGATGTTTTTTAACCATTTTCCACTCATCCAGAGTTAGACTAGTATCTTTATATAAAATTCCTTCTGGTACAATTGTCATCCCAATATCATGTAAGGTAACTAATAATGATAATCGCTCGAGTTCTTTAGGTGAAATACTTATCTTTTCAGCTATAGCAAAAGCTAGTTTTTGCATACGCCAGGTATGTTCTTCTGTCTCAAAGGTTTTTTTATCTAAATTTTTAAGCAATTCTTTTAAGATATGGTTTTTAGTACTTCTAATTTCAATCAACTTATTCTGATTCATATTTGCTTCTGCTTTATTTAAAACAGTATGCATCTTTTGATTAGCAATCACTTTTATCCCAATACCCATTGCAATAGAGATAGGTATTTTACTATTAGCTGTTGTTTTGCAGAGATTTTTAATCTGTCTAATTATTTTTTGAGTTTCAACATAATTAGTCTGTGGTAGAAGAATCAAAAATTCATCACCACCCCAACGGGCGATTAAATCTGTTTTATCACATCCGTTTTTTAATATCTTGGCAGTTTCAACTAATATTTCATCTCCAACTGAATGTCCATAAGTATCATTAATCATTTTAAGACCATTTAAATCAGCCATAATGATACTAATAGGTAGCTCCTCTTTAACATCAAGAAGTAAAATCTTTTCTTCTAAATAAGTCCGATTATATAATTCAGTCAGAGGATCATGGTTTCTTATAAAATTAATCTGATATTCCTGCTCTTTTTGTTCAGTAATGTCTAACATAAAACCACGCATAAACCTTGCTTCACCATCTATCACTTCCACATTTACTTCATCTCTTAACCAGGCTATCTCACCATTTTTTTTAATAAATCGATATTCTAAAACATGGTCTTCCCCTTTTGCTAGACAGTTTGCACAATATTTAACCGCCCAATCCCGATCATCAGGGTGAATTTTGCTTTTCCAAAAATTATAATCTTTCCACTCTTGTGGTTTATAACCAAGTATTTCTTCTGATTGAGGTGCAACATAATCCCAACTATCATTAACAATATTATATTCCCATAATATAGCATGGACTGTTTCCGCTAATTGCCTATACTTTTTTTCGCTATCTATTAATTCTTGCTCTGCTATTTTTTCTTTAGTAATATCAGTAGTGAAACCACTAATTAAAAATGTACCATCTGAGTTTTTCTTGCTCATTCTGGCATTCATTGATAACCAGATGAGTTCCCCTTCTGCTTTTGTTGCCCGGAACTCAAAATTTAATACCTCACCATGTTCTTCTAACTGTTTAATAAGTTCTTCTCTCCGCTCAAAATTTGCATAAAGGTCTTTAGCCAAATCCTGATAATTATTTAAAACTTCTTCACCATTAGCATAACCAAGCATTTTAGCAAGTTCAGGATTAATAGAAAGCGGTTTCCCATCTGACCTAGAAGTAAAAATTCCAATAGGAGCACTATTAATCAAATATTTATAACTTGAAAATTGATTATCATTTACCATTTGATATTCTTCCATTTGCTGATTCTCCTTTATTAATAAATAAAATTATAATTCCTGAAATTAATAATAAAAGACCGAGTAATGATAATAGACTTAACTTCTCTCCTATTAAAAAAATCCCTAATAATGAAGCTGTTAATGGTTCTGCCAATGTTAATGTTACTGCTGTAGCAGTAGTCGTATATCTTAACCCAATTGCATAAAATAAAAAAGCAAGTGCTGCTGTTACTCCACCCAAATACAGAACTGTTGTTATTCCTCGTAAGTTAAAAACCCAATTCAAATCAGCTAAAAAAAATACTGGTAAAAAGAATAAACTACCAATTACAAAAACCAAAGTGACTACTTCAAGTGGTGCATGATTTTTAAGAAGTTTCTTATTATAAAGCGAAAAGAATGCATAAGAGACACCTGCACCTAAGGAAAAGATTATCCCAAGTAAATCAACACTCAGGTCATTATTAGTAAAAAGTAAAATACAACCACTGACTGCCAGAAATGTAGCTGGATACCAACTTCGTTCTGGTTTCTTCTGCATTAAAAGATAACTAAAAATACCCGCAAAGATAGGTGCACTTGCAATTGCGACAACTGTACCGACTGCCACTCCAGTCTTTTTGACACCCATAAAGAAAAAAGGTTGAAATGAAGACATAAATACTGCTGCCATAATCAGGTCTTTTTTAGACCATTTCTTTTTAAAATCATAGTTACCACTTGAAAATAATAATAAAGTTAATATTACTCCTCCCATAATTACACGCATAGCACCAATTGTAAGTGGAGAAGCAGTTAGAGGTGCAAAAATTTGCACGGTACCTGTCGTACCCCAAAATATTGCCCCTGCTAAAATGAATAGTCGGGCTGTAATTTGTTTCATATCTATTATATTCACACCTTTTATTTGTCGATTACCCTTAGCAGAGCTTTTGCTACCTTAGGAGAAAATTGACTACCTATGTTGTCTTTTAATTCTCTAATAGCCTCTTCCTTATCCAATGCCTTTCGATAAGATCGGGTTGTTGTCATAGCATCCCAAGCATCAGCCGCCATAATAATCTGTGAAATAAGTGGTATCTCTTTCCTGGCCAGCCCAAAAGGATAACCTGCTCCATCCCAACGTTCATGATGATACAGAACATATTTAGCAATTTCATCTAATTCTTCGGAAGATTTAAGTGTTTCATAACCCCAACTAGGATGTTTTTTTATAATGTCATATTCTTTATTAGTTAATTCAGCTTTTTTATTTAAAATATAGTCTGGAATATTAATTTTGCCAATATCATGGACTAAACCTGCCCAATAAGCTTTTTCTCCCATTTCTACTGAAAGTCCCAACTCAAGAGCTATCTTTTCTGACAGATCAGCCACTGATTCAGAATGACCCTTAGTATATTGATCATGAATTTCCAACATTTTTGTAATAGAAAGAATAATATCTCTGGTAAACTGCTTCTGTAAGCTCTTATATTTTCGTAAAAGATAAAATGAACTAGCAATTTCTTTAAATGAACTTATTGTTTTGATAGCATTACTAGAAAATTGTTTGCTGCTTTCATTTGCTATATCAAGGCTAATACCAAACACTGCCACATTTTCCATATATAAATCAAAAGACAGAGTAGCCTGAATTGGCTTAGTGGCCTCCATGAAAATATCTCTTTTCTCTTTTTCGAATCCTTCTAAAGAAGTTTCTTCAATATGTTTGACAATCTCTATTTGATGATTTTCGGAAATAAACTTATGTTTAGGTAGTTTAACCTGATTAAGTTTTTCTTTGTTATGACCAATAGTATGAACAAATCTTACATACTTCTCTTCATAAAGATAGATACTACCATAATCAGTTTCTGGTACTACTCGGGCTGCTGTTTTTAATAGTTGAGTCAGAAAATCATCTTCATTAATACTTTCTGTCCGACCTAGATTAGTAATCAAACTTATCATCCGCTCCAAGTTTGTAGAGAGGTTTTCAACTTCAATATAAGAACTTTTCAACTTTTTATTGACTAATTCTATTTCTTGATTGTAAGCAGTCATCTGTTCATAACTGGCCTGAATTTCATCAACCATTTCCAAAAAGCTACATCTAATCTGATCAATTTCTTTAATCTTTGACCGTTGAATATTAATTTCCTTTGAATCTCCTGGATCAAAAACTTCCATTTTTTCAGAAATAATTGTAATTGGTTCAATCAAATTCTTAATTACTAAACTAAAATTATCTTTTAAATATAAAATTACAAAGGCTACTGCAAGTAGAAAAGTAAACAATATGTATAAATAGCGTTTAATCCGGTTATTAACAAGAGATAATTTAATATATCTTGTACCAGTTCTGCCATTATAAGCAAAGTAAAAATCTTTTTCGAAAAATGATCTATTCTGAGATAATAATTGCTCCGTATCTAAAGATTTATTAAATAATACCTTTTCAGCTTCTGTAACAGTCTGTTTAGTCCCATACATTTCCATGAAATCACTTGAATATAAGTTTAATGACGCCTGATAACCGCCTGTCAGTTCATTGATTTGAGTCTGTAATTTAGGATAATAATTTTCAAACAATATCCCTAACTCAAAATAACTACCATCTGCTAATTTCAAATAAGAATATAGTCTGGTACGACCCGTACTTGATTCATTATCAAGCGGTCTTAATAAGACTTCCCCATTATCAAGTGCTAACAGATCCTGCCAAAGATTATCAAATTCTGATAAATCAAGACCAAAATCTTTTTGATAATCTGTAGCTGTTATGACTCCTTTCTGGTCAATAAAATAATAATTTATTTTTTCTATATTTAAGCCATCTAGATTAAGCTTGATTAAATCATTTTCCCAATACTCAATCTGTTTTATTAGCATCTCTTCATCTGCCCCATTTTGCTGAGCTGTATAAATGTTATTAAAAAAACGTTCCATTTGTGTATTGTAATAGTTTTCTATTAATAGAAAAGATTGATTGATTTCTCCCAAAAAGAATTCTAGATTAGAGATAATTTTTTTTACATCGCTAATATAATAATCACGATAAATAATTACTGCCATTAAAAGGGATATTATTACAACTACTATAATTAAAGCTATCCATAATTTATTAAGTTTCTTTTGAAACAATTGTTGAAGTCCAATCTGACTCATATCTATATCCACCAACTATCATCTATAAATTATTATATCTATTTGTTTAATTAGCTTACTAATATATTTTTATAAAACTTAAAATAATCCTTTTTTTGTCTAAAGAGAAGTTAGTATTATAAGAGGTATTATGTTAAAATATATTTATTAATGATATTTATTAAGGAGATTTTCATGAAGTTAAAACTTAAAAATATGAAATACGATATAATGAGCGGTTTTTCAACAGCAGCTATTGCCTTACCTCAGAATATGGCCTATGCTTTAATTTTAGACATAAATCCTGTCTATGGAATCTATGCCTCGATTATTTCGATGCTTACAGCAACTATTTTTGGAGGTTCAAGTTTTTTAATTGTAGGACCTACTAATATGATGGCAGTTGCACTAGCTAGTGGTTTAGATACCTTTAAAGGATCAAATTATCTGGAAGTAATTTTTCTGACTACTTTTATGATTGGTCTTTTTCAATATTTATTTGTTGTTTTTAAACTAAGTGATCTGGTTCAATATATTTCTCATCCAGTCATAGTTGGCCTTTCAACAGGTGTATCCATATTAATTATAACAAGTCAACTTAAAAACTTAACTGGAGTTGAAATTACAGGTGCTAATATATTAGCTAAATTATGGTATTTTTTTATTAACTTGGGTGAAGTTAATTATTTGAATCTAAGTGTAGGTTTTTTAACAATTCTATTTATATACTCTTTAAATAAAATTAACCCTAAACTACCTAATTTTTTGTTAAGTATCGTTTTGGTTACTATTTTAACTACTTTGACAGGGTTGACAGATAAAATATTAATGGTAGGTAAATTACCGGAAAGCTTTATTGATTTTAATTTGATTTCTTTTAAGTGGAGTGTAATTAGACAAGTCTATCCACAAGCTTTTTCATTTGCAATTTTGGGTCTAATTCAAACAATGACAGTTCTACAATCTGTTGCCTTAAAAACAAAAGAAAATATTTCATATGAACAGGAATTTAAAGCACAGGGTCTTGCCAATCTAACAACTTCATTTTTCAGTGGTTTTGCTATCTCAGGCTCATTTTCTAATACTTTCGCTAATTATCAAGCTGGTGCGCGGAGTAAACTATCACAACTCTTTTGTGCATTTGCAATTATTATCTTTAGTATTTTCTTGCGACCAGCCATTCAATATATTCCAATTGCCGGGTTAGCTGGACTGGTTATTACCGCTGCCATAGGAATTATTGATATAAAAGATATCATTCCTAATTTAAAAACAACTAAAGGAGACGCTCTAATTTTCTGGACAACTTTCCTGGCTACAATTATCTTACCCAATTTAGATCAAGCAGTCTATCTAGGAGTACTCATCTCTTTATTTGTTGTAATCAAAATTTCAAAAGAACCACAAGTAGAATTATTGCACTACCAAAGAAAAAATGATGATTATTACTTGCATGAAATAAAGCCAGGTCAAGCTGACCTGACTTCCTGCAAGGTAATAGATATTTCAGGTGATATTCACTTTAGTGCTGCCCAAAACCTAACTGATAAACTAAATGATCTATATACACCTAATTCTTCCTATATCATTAGAATTAGGAAGGTTAAGCGAATAGATATAACTATTTTAAAAGTCTTTTCTGAGTTTACCGACACGGTTATTAATTCTGGCGGTAGCATTAAATTCACTGGTCTCAATAATCGTATCTATCAAATGTTTATTAATTATGGCTTAGCTGAAAAGATTGGCGACGATAATTTATACCAACCAGAAAAAGGATTTTTTGAAGCAACCAAAAAGGCGATTAAAAATATAGATTGACTACTACTTAATCTGCAAATAATCTGCTTCTGTCTTTTTTTCAATAGCTGGCGGCTGCTAATTTTTAGGTAGATCATTTGGAAGACGACCTGCCAACTCAATCGCAATTTCACGAGGTGTTGTTTCTTTTTCTACCATTAATACTAAAAGATGATAGATTAAATCAGCTGTTTCATAAATTAATTCTGCTTTTGCCTCATTTTTAGCGGCAATAATAACTTCTGTGGCTTCTTCCCCAACTTTTTTGAGTATCTTATCTATTCCTTTTTCAAAAAGATAAGTTGTATATGATCCTTCTGGCATTTCCTTTTTTCTTGCCAAAATTATATTATGTAAACTATTTATTAATAAAGATTCTTCATTAAACTTTTCATTTGTATTTTTAGTCTTATTTTTAATTTTATTATTAGTTTTATTATTAGCTATAAGTTTACGATAAAAACAACTTTGTTCACCAGTATGACAGGCAGGGCCGACCGGCCTTACTCTAACTAACAAAGCATCTGCATCACAATCATAATAAATCTCATCAATCTTTTGTCTATTACCAGAAGTAGCTCCTTTATGCCATAATTTTTGACGGCTACGGCTGTAAAACCAAGTTTCACCTGATTCAATAGACTTTTTTAGAGATTCTTTATTCATATAGGCAAGCATTAATATTTGTTCAGTATTTAAATCCTGTACTACTGCAGGAATCAGACCTTTTTCATTATATTTAAGTTTATCAAGACGCAAATTTATCATCTATATCTACTCCTTTTTTCATTTCATCTTAAACTCTTACTGGTATCTGCTGTTTATTTAGTTCTGCCTTTAAATCTGGGATAGGAATCTCACCAAAATGAAATATAGAAGCTGCCAAAGCTGCACTGACCTCGGTCTGCTGAAAAACATCAAAAAAGTGCTGACTAGAACCTGCTCCACCTGATGCAATAACAGGTATTTGCACAGTGCTAGCTACTGCTTTTAGCATCTCTATATCAAAACCATCTTTAGTTCCATCTGTATTAATGCTAGTTAGTAATATTTCACCAGCACCAAGACTTGCCAATCCTTTGACCCAATCTAATAGATCAAGCCCAGTTGCCTCAGTCCCGGCATGAATATATACTTCCCAGCCAGTCCCACTCTCTTTTTTGGCAGCATCAACTGCTCCAACAATACATTGACTACCAAATATTCCTGCCCCGTTTGTAACAAGTTCAGGGTTTTTTACAGCTGCAGTATTAACAGCAACTTTATCAGCACCAGCCCGCAGGATTTTGCGCATATCATCTATTGTCCTAATTCCTCCACCAACGGTAAGTGGAATAAATATTTCTGCTGCTACCTTTTGCACCAACTCTGCAATCGTCTTTCTTTTTTCATTGGTGGCTGTAATATCAAGAAAAACTAATTCATCTGCACCCATCTCATAATATGTTCGAGCTGTTTCAACAGGATCACCTGCATCAATGAGATCAACAAAATTCACTCCCTTAACAACACGTCCATTTTTAATATCAAGACAGGGAATAATACGTTTAGATAACATCTAAATCACCCTTTTCTTGCTTTTTAGATTGTAAGGCAAGTGCCTCTGAGAGAGTAAAGCGTTGTTGATACAAAGCCTGACCAATAATTACCCCATTGAGTGGATACTCATTTAATTTTTTTAGATTTGCCAATGAACTTACTCCCCCTGAAGCAATAATTTCTGTACATTTAAGCTCTGCTAGTTTTGCCAACCCTTGTAAATCTGGCCCGGTCAACATTCCATCACGGGCAATATCTGTATAGAGAAAATATTTCACACCTACTTCAAGCATTAGCTCACTAAATTCCAAGAGTGAATATTGACTTACTTCCTGCCAACCTCCACTTGTAATTAGTCCATTTTTTGCATCCAAACCAACTACTATTCTCTCTGGACCATGAGAATTTACTGCCTCTGCTACTGCATCCTTATCTTTAACTGCTAGTGTACCTAAAACTAATCTTTCAAATCCTACTTCTAGTAGTTCATTTATCTCTTTCAGGCTACGTATGCCGCCACCTAGTTGTATTTTTAAACCTGTTTTTTTTCTAATCTTTTTTGCTAGCTTTATATTCTTTCTTTCACCACTTTTAGCACCATCTAAATCAACTATATGTAACCATTCTGCCCCTGAGCCAGCATAGTCTGCAGCTACTGCAAGTGGATCATCACTATAGACTGTTTTTTGTTGAAAATCACCTTGTTTTAAGCGTACTACTTTACCCTCTTTGAGATCAATAGCTGGATAAATAACCATTATAACATCTCCCCAAATTTTTTCAGCATATTCAGACCTGCTTCACCACTTTTTTCCGGATGAAATTGAAGACCTAAAATATTTTCCTTTTCAACTATTGCTGGAATCGACTGCTGACCATATTTTGCAATTGCTGTTACATCTTCTGTTATTTCTTCTAGGTAAAATGAGTGGACAAAATAATAATAATCCGTTGACTGAGTAGTTAAATCTTCTGTTAGTAGTTGACTCTTTTTTAAAATTCGTAGTTTGTTCCATCCCATATGTGGTATTTTCGGTACATTTTCCAGCCGAATAATTTTTCCTGATAAGAGATCAAGTCCAGCTGTGGAAGTTGTTTCTTGACTTAGCGAAAAAAGCAGCTGCATACCTAGGCAAATACCAAGTAAAGGCCTATCTGATGCAGCATAATCAATTATCTCCTTAAAAAAACCAGCATTTTTAAGATTTTTGACAGCTTCTGGGAAAGCACCTACACCTGGTAAAATCAATCCTTTAAATTTAGATAATTTTTCTACCGAGTTTCCACTAATAATTTCATTCTGGTATCCTAAATACTGCATAGCTTTACTAATGCTATAAAGATTTCCTGCTCCATAATCAATAATACCTATCATTTAGAGCACTCCTTTGGTTGAAGGAATTTGTTCAGAGACAATTTGGACAGATTTGGCCAAAGCTATAGCAATTGATTTAAAAACTGCTTCAACTTGATGATGACTATTCTTTCCATGTAAAAGTTCAACATGAAGAGTTAAGCCAGCGTTTAAAGAAAATTTTTGCAAAAATTCTTCGACCATTTCCAGGGAAAACCCGCCTAGACTAGCTCTACTGAAAGGTAAATCTGCATAAAGATAACCTCTTCCACTCCAGTCAACTGCAGTTCTTACTAATGATTCATCCATTGGTACCAGTGCATCTCCAAACCGAGCAATCCCTTTTTTATCTCCCAGGGCTACTTTGCATGCCTGTCCCAATAAAATTGCTGTATCTTCTACCGTATGATGTTCATCTATCTCCAGGTCACCATCAGCTTTTAGCACGATATCAAATCCACTATGTCTGATCAATTGTTCTAACATATGATCAAAAAATGGTACTCCAGTCTCAACTTCTGCCCTACCTGACCCGTCAATATTTATCTCAACTTCAATTTTAGTTTCTGCTGTTTCTCTGCTTTTTTTAACAATTCTCGCTGACATGCTTTAACCTCCTTTAGCATTCCATATCATAAAAATTGGCTAAGACCTTTTCTACTGCCTCAATTTCGTCTGCTGAACCGACTGTAATTCTGGCCGCAGTTAAATCACTTTTGTAGTATCTAATCTTTATTTTAGCATCAACAAACAATTTCTTCATCTCTAATATTTTTTTACCTGAAAAGTAAATGTAGTTTGCTTCAGATTCATATACTTTAATCCCTTTAATTTTAATCAACATCTGGTAAAGCCTACAACGATTTTTTCTTATTTCCTTGATCCGGGCATCAACTAGCTCATAATTATCTAATACAAGCTGACCTAATAAAGAGGTAATTTTATTTATATTATAAGGGCGAACAACCTTTTGCACCAGTTTTATCACATCACTAGCTGCTACAAGATAACCGAGTCTAATGCCAGCCAGTCCCATTGCTTTAGAAAAGGTACGCGTAATCAAAAAACGCGAGTCTTCCCTTAGATATTTAATCATTGTTTCACCTGAAAATTCGGCATATGCTTCATCAATTATCACCAATCCGGAAAATCGTTTCATTATCTCCTGGAGAAATTCATGCAAATCATCTGCCAACAATCCCCCTGTAGGGTTATTTGGTGAACAGAGTATAATTAACTTGGGCTTGTTTTTTTCAACTTCCCGCAAGAAAAGTTCCTTATCAATTTTTCCGTCTTTGTTTAATCTTACAGACTTGTATTCACCACCAACTAACTCAGTAAAATATTGATACATAGCAAATGTCGGTTTAATGCTTAAGACTAATTCCCCCGGTTTTAAAAAAGTCTCCATTATTAATTGAAGAACTTCATCTGATCCATTTGCTGCTAATATATTCTTCTCTGTTAAATTTAAATGATCAGCTATTTTCTGCTTAAGAGTAGTTGACCAGATTTCAGGATAACGGTTAAGTTCTGTCTCTAATATTGTCTTTTTAAAATTCTTTTTTATTTTAGCTGGTAAGGGATATGGGTTTTCATTGCCTGAAAGATTGATTAAATAATCTGCTTTCTCACTACTTTGATAAGCAGTAATTCTTTTAACTTCATCTCTCACCAATTCTTCAATCATTTTGCTCACCTGCTTGATCAGCAAATCTAACCGCAATAGCATTAGCATGTGCTGTTAGTCCTTCTCTTTCTGCCAGTGTAACAACCTGATCCTTTACTTTAGCTAAAGCAGCTTTATTATAATAGATAAAACTACTTGTCTTCATGAAATCCTGTAAGCCAAGTGGAGAAAAATATCGGGCTGAACCATTAGTAGGTAATACATGATTTGGACCTGCCAAATAATCACCTAATGGTTCTGGTGAATAAGCTCCTAGAAAAATCGATCCTGCATGTTTAATTTCACTTAACCAGTTAAACGGTTCTGCTACAGTCAATACCAAATGTTCTGGAGCAATTAAATTGGCCGTAGAAACCGCTTCTTTGAGATCTTGTGAGATAATAATTAAACCCTGCTTCGTAAGAGACTCTTCGATAATATCTTTTCTTGAAAGTGTCGAAATTTGTTTTTCTATCTGCAATTCAACTGCTTTAGCCAGTTTAACAGAAGGAGTAATCAGAACTGAAGCTGCTAGAGGATCGTGCTCTGCTTGACTGAGTAAGTCTGCAGCTACATATTTAGGGTCTGCATTTTGATCAGCTATAACAAGAATCTCACTTGGTCCAGCAATCATATCAATATCTACCTGTCCAAAAACCATTTGTTTGGCAAGTGAAACATAGATATTGCCTGGCCCCACAATTTTATCTACTTTAGCTATCGTATTAGTGCCATAAGCTAGAGCTGCCACCGCCTGCGCTCCTCCAATTTTAAATATTCTATCTACTCCTGCTAGATGCGCAGCTGCCAAAATAGTTGGATCGATCTTACCATCTAAACCAGGTGGTGTCACCATTATAATTTCTTCTACTCCTGCTACTTTTGCTGGCAGAGCAGTCATTAAGACTGAGGATGGATAAGCTGCTCTACCACCAGGAACATAAATACCTACCTTTTCAAGAGCTAAGTGCTTCTGACCAACAATAACACCTGGTCGATCACCCTGCTGCCAAGAGTTAATTTTCTGCTTAGAATGAAATTTTTTTATATTATCTGCAGCTTCTTTTAGTGCTTCTAAATATTTTTGATCTACAAATTGAAGAGCTTCTGTTATTTCTAACTGACTAACTGGCAATTGTTCAATTTTAAATTTTATCTTATCAAATTTATGGGTATAAGCAAGCAGGGCCTTATCTCCCTTTGCTTGAACTGTTTCGACTATTTCTCTCACTTGCTTTTTATATCTAACTAAATCAAGCTGATTGCGATCATGCATTATTTTTATTAACTTATCCAGCCCATTTTCTGCTAGTAATATTGTTTTCAACATTATTAATCCCCCATTGCCCTGCTAATACTATTTAATAACCTATCTATCTGTTCTTTATTTGTCTTCATACTAATTCGATTTGCAACTAATCTGGCACTTAAATCTATAATCTCTTCAAAGATAATAAGACCATTTTCTTTGAGTGTCCGACCTGTTTCAACAATATCTAGAATAGTATCTGCTAGCCCAGTTAGAGGAGCAAGTTCTATTGAACCATTCAATTTAATTATCTCCACTGGTTCACCTTTACTGCGGAAATATCTTCTAGTAAAAGCAGGATATTTAGTAGCTACCTTTCTTTGCTGAAGTTTCTTTTTTTTATCTGGTAGACCAGCTAGAGCAAATTTACAGGCGCCGAATTTAAGATCAAGCAATTCATAGAGTGAACGATTTTCCTCTAATAAAGTGTCTTTACCAACAATCCCTAAATCTGCTGTTCCGTATTCTACATAAATTGGTACATCGGCTGGTTTAACGAGGAAAATTTCAATATCAGCTTCTGGTAGTTTAAATATTAATTTTCTGGAAGAAAAAATGTCTTCTGGTATTATAATTCCTGCTTTTTGAAATAATTGAGTTGCCTCTTCTGCAAGACGGCCTTTTGCCATTGCTACTCTTAGTTTAGCCATTTATTGCCCACCTCTTACTATTTGATCAAATTTACGATAACTTTGATAAGCTTCATATTCTCCAACTGCTAATATCTCCACAACTAAACCTTCCTGACGCATTGATTCGGCTTTTTGATATGCCTGTATATATTCAGCTTGATTTTGGTAGGTAATCAAAATCTTTGTTTCAGCTTCTATCAATGACAGATCAATATCATAAAGATAGGATATAATATTATCTATTTCAACTGCAAAGCCAACGGCTGGTTCACTTTCGCCAAACTTTTCTGCTAAGTTATCATATCTACCACCACTGGCCAAAAGATAATTAGATCCTCTTGCATAACCCTGAAAAATAACTCCTGTATAATATCCTTGACCTGTCATTAGCATTGGATCAAAAGTTATATATTCTGCTAAACCTAATTCCCTTAAATTTTTAAATAGCCTTTCTAGTTGATCAATTAATTGCAACGATTGATTGGTAAAAAGTAAATCTCTCAATTCTAAAATTACTTCATCTGGTTGACCAAAAAGGTTAGGTAATCTTTCCAGCAACTTTTTTCTTTGGCCCGTAACTTTTTCTTTTTCTATAAACTCTTTTAAAGCAACCGAATTTTTATCTGTTAAATATTCTACTACATCTTCTCTTTTATCTTCTGTTAAAACCAGCATCTTAATAATTTCTTCTACTAATGCTGATTGGCCAATATCAATTAATGGCTCTTTGATACCTGCTGCCTGCATTGTTTTTAATAAAAGAGCAATTATCTCCAAATCAGCAGTAAAGTCAGATCTACCAATCAATTCTACACCTGCCTGTGTCTTTTCTCTGAGATCAAGACTCTGATTTCGGCCTGACTGATATGCAGTAGTAATATAATAAAATTTATAAGGAGCAGGTAAATCTGTTAATCTTGTTGCTACCATTCTGGTAATAGGCATTGTCACATCAGGCCGCAAAACCAAAATTTGTCCTTCCTCATCCACTACTTTAAACATTTCATCTGTGGCGAGAAGACCACTCATATTTGAATATAATTCGATTGATTCCAGGGTCGGTGTAATTACTTCTTGATAACCTTCCTGAGAAAAAACCTCTCTAATTATCTGATAAAGTGATTTGCGTTGTTCTAACTCCGCGGGTAATATATCCCGCACCCCTTTAACAAAAGCACTCATTTTAGTCCCTCCTTCTCCCATATTCTTTATCGCTTTATTATATTAAAGTATTAAATTATTTTAATTATAAGCTAGTCTATTTGAGATGTCAAGTGATTTTTCTATTTACTCTAACCTTGAAAAGCCAAATAATTAATAGCTTGACCACAATAACAAATAGAATATTTATAGAAAAAACCAGCAATACAGAGATTGCTGGCTTTTTGATTTAGCTATTTATTTTAATATTTACTTTAATTTAGGATCTAATACATCACGTAAACCATCACCAAATATATTAAAAGCTAGTACAGAAATAAATATTGCCGTACCTGCTCCTAGTGCTATCCAAGGAGCTTGTTCTAAATATCCCTGTCCAGAACTAAGCATCGTACCCCAACTTGGTGTTGGTGGCTGAGTACCCATCCCCAAATAACTCAAACTAGCTTCAACAATAATGCCGGTTGCTATACTCAATGTTGCCTGTACCATAATCGGACTTAGAATATTTGGCAGAATATGTTTAAATAAAATACGCAAATCTGACATACCAAGGGAACTAGCAGCTTCTATAAACTGTACTTCCTTGATCTTCATCACTTCACCTCGAACAAGGCGAATATATCTTGGTGTAAATATAATACCAATCGCAATCATAGCATTTTTTAAACCTGCGCCCAGTAATGCACTCATTGCTAAAGCCAAAACTAGAGATGGCAGAGACATCATTGCATCCGTAATCCGCATTATTATAAATTCATCTAAAAATCCTTGATAATATCCAGTAATAAGTCCAATCGGCACTCCAATAACTAAGGCTATTATAACTGAAATTAGTCCAGCTGACAATGAAACTCTGGTACCATAAATCAATCGACTAAAAACATCTCGTCCCAGACTATCTGTACCCAGTAAATGTTTATTTCCTGGACCTTTCAAGTAATCAACATAGTCTGGTTGAAAAGGATCAAAAGGAACTAAAAAAGGAGCAAATAAAGCTAAAACAACCTCTATTAAGATAATAGCTGCCCCAATCACAGCTAATTTATTTTTTCTAAATTTTTTCCAAAACCGTAATATTTCAGCCTTTGTCATACATTCCCACCCCCGATTTTAATCCGAGGATCAAGATATGAATAAGAAAGGTCGACTAATATATTTACAAAAATTACCATAGCAGACATAATTAATATCGAACCTTGTAACATGGGGAAATCTCTATTGAAAATTGACTGCACAATGAGTCTACCAAAACCAGGAATAGCAAAAATTGTTTCTGTAATGACTGCTCCTCCCAAAAAGGCAGTGATCTGAAGACCAACCACAGTTACTACTGAAATAAGTGAATTTCTTACAGCATGTTTTATAATCAGGGTGAGCCGAGGTAAACCTTTAGCTTCTGCAGTACGTATATAATCTTTCTGTAATACTTCTAACAGACTTGAACGCATCATACGCATCGTCACAGCTGCCATTCTAATACCGAGTGATAAAGAAGGCATAATCATCAGCTTCAGATTTTCACTTAAATCCTCCCCTGGTGATACATAACCAGATGGTGGTAAGATATCTAATTTTACTGCAAATAAGTAAACTAACATAATTCCTACCCAAAAGCTGGGCATCGAAACCCCACCTAGAGCAATCAATGTCCCAGAATAATCAAACCAGGTTCCTTTTTTTACCGCTGCTATTATACCTGCCGGTATTGCTATAATAATTGATATTATGATACCTAAAAAAGCAAGTTCTAAAGTAATAGGTATTTTCTTAAAAATTGTCTGGGCTACACTTCTATTATCCCTAACTGAATTACCCAGATCACCTCGGATAACATCATTAATCCAATCAAAATATTGAACAGACAAAGGTTTATCAAGACCAAGTTTATGTCGCAAATTATGCAGAGCTTCAGGAGAAGCCTCCTGCCCAAGAATCATTTGGGCAGGATCTCCTGGTGTTAAATGTATTAATGAAAAGATCAGGATTGTTACAAAGAAAAGTACAGGAATCATCATCAAAATACGCTGGAATATATATTTGCTCATATCTTATTCACCTATTCCGAATCAGTAACCCAGACCTTTTCAAGTCTGATTAATCCATCCGGATAAGCCACAAAGTCATGTACATGATCTTTATATGCCTTTATCTCTTTCGGATGGTAAACGAAAATATAAGGTAACTCCTGATCAAGATGAGTCATCATTTGTTTATATAATGCTTTTCTCTCTGCAGTATCGGCAACTTTTCTGGTCTGTTCAAGTATTTGGTCAACTTCTGGATTAGTATAGCTACTCTGATTCATACTACCTTCTGAATGAAAGAATCTAAATGTATTACCATCTGCATCTACTCTTCCACTCCAACCGAGAAGTGCAGCTTGATAATTTTTACTCATCAAACGGTCAACTAAAGTACCAAACTCAAGTAATTCGATATTTATTTTAATACCAACTTGTGAGGCCATTGACTGTATTAACTGTGCTGTTTGTTTGGCTGTTGGGTCAGGTGCTACCATCAAATTAAATTCATAACCAGAAGCTTGGCCAGCTGATTTAAGTAATTCTTTAGCTTTGGCTGGATCAGCTTTAACTGATTCACGGTTTTCATCATGCATTACTGTTCCAGGAGGAAATGGACTATTAGCCACATAAGCTGTTTCTCCAAAAACAACATTGACGATTGCCTCTCTGTTTAAAGCTAGATTTAAAGCTTGTGTTAACTTGTCATTTGCAAATGGTGCTTTTGCTTTATTAATCCAGATTCCCTGGTAGCCAAGTCCACTTGCCATATTAAGATTAAGATCAGCTTGATTTTTAATTTTTTCTACATCTTTAGGTGGTAATTCATCTATAAAGTCTAAATCACCTGAAGCAAAATTTATGACGCGAACATTACCATCTGGAAATGGTCTATAAACGACTTTATCAAGATAAGGTAGTCCCTCTTGCCAGTAGTTTTCATTTTTTTTCAGCGTGATATGGTCCTGAATCTCTCTTTCTACAAACTTAAATGGACCAGTTCCAACAGGCTGATTAGCAAAGTCTGCACCATATTTTTCTACAGCAGTAGGTGAAACCATCATTCCTGCTCTATCAGCTAAAGTGGCTAGAAAGGGTACATATGGTTCTGATAGAATGATTCTTATCCAATACTCATCTAAAACTTCAATTTCTTTAATTAAATCTAAATCACTTTTTCTGGGTGAAGCAAATTCTGGATCAAGCATTCTTTCAAAGTTAAATTTAACTGCTTCTGCATTGAACTTTGTGCCATCATGAAAAAGCACATCTTCTCGTAACTCAAATACATACTCTTCACCATCATTTTTCACTTGCCAGTTTTTAACCAAGCCTGGTACAATGTTCAAATTCGAATCCAGTTCGACTAGAGTATCATAAAGACTCATAAAAACCTGTCGATCTACTCTAGCAGTGGACATATGAGGATCTAACATAGGTGGATCTGCATCCAATCCAACAGATAGCTCTCCACCAGTTTGTGGTGCTACTGCACCTACAGCTAAACTAAAAGTCAACAACAAAACCAACATCAGTACTAATTTTTTCATATACTACTCTCTCCTCTCAAATCTTAACTACTCTAATTGTTAAATATCATAACACTTCATTTTTCTTTTGTAAAGAGGTAAATGAATGAAATTGTGAATGAAATCTTAGATTATAAAATTTTAAAGTCCGCTAACTCGATCTACTATCATGCCCGATTTCTCAAGCTTCTCAATAAAGGGATTAATTCCCAGTAGATCTCCGGTCAAATGTCCTGTGACAATTAAATTACCATTTTGTTCTGTTTGCATTTTCTTGAGATCAGGATACTTAACATGAATATATACTAAAGTACTAATACCATTTTTAAAATATGTCTTAGCCAGATCATAACCACCATTTGTGCCAGCCCCATGTGAAACTACTACTTTACCTGCTTTATTTTCTAATTTTCCTAACCTTAACTCTACATCTGTCTCGGCAGAAGCAACTTCATCTAAAGAATTAAGGGCTGCAATCACATCAGCCACACTACTATTCTCATCAGTTTCTTCAGCAATTTTTTGCTGCATTCTAATCCTACCGAGTTGATCTAGAGGATAATGAATATTCATAAAAGGCATATCAAGCAATTTTGCTATCGAGCGCGCATGATCATAGTTTAGACTATGTCCCATCAATTCATTCTTTAGTTTTAGCTCTTTAACAGCCTCTTTTGCTTCAACTTCTGGGACTCCAGCTGCAACCATTTGTGTAACATGCTCATCTAAAATATTATAATATGTTCTTAATGCTGCCTGAGGGTGATGGGCTATCACAGCATCATAACCCATATCTTTAGCAATTTTTAGCTCTGCTGCACCCATATCAATACCCATTAATACTTTTTTAATATTTTTTCCTTTATGATAAATTCCGCTATCAGCAGGTATTTTTTCAATATCAACCATTTCCAGGGCAAACTTCATGATTTCTTCAGTTGTGTACATAATTACTCCCTTCTCATTACACAATTCAAGCTTAGATATTGTAGCCTAAAAAAATAATACTCCTATCAGACCGCCAGCAATAATTGCAAAGGCTGGATGCAAATTAGTTAATATAAAAACAGCAAGCGTCACAACTGCCAAAATTATTGTTGGTAAATTTATAGCTGCATTTGGAGCCATATCAATGACTACTACTGCAAGTAAAGCAAGTACTACTGGTCTAATTCCTCTTAATAATGATTCAATAGCTGGATTATCTTTAAATGAAAAGAAAAATATGTATAAAGCTAGTACCAGGATAGCTGATGGTAGTATCATTCCTAGCAAAGCTGATAGAGCACCTAAAGGTCCTGCGACTTTATAACCTACCACTACAGACATCTTTGTTGCAATTGGACCAGGTAAAGCATACCCCATGGCCAATGCATCAGTAAATTCAGTCATTGACATCCATTTGTAACCTTCTACAACATCAGCTTGGACAAGTGGTATCATCGAAGGACCACCACCATAACCCAGAACTCCTACTTTAGAAAATGACAAAAACAAGTATAAGATCCTTTGTAACATCTTTCTCCTCCTCTACTACTTAATTTTTAAAATATAATTTCAATAATTATAACATTTAGATTAATTATTGTAAATTGGAAAATTCACCAAATATATAACAAACTCCTAGCCTGTTACATAATATATACCAATGAAAATATGAAAGGGGGATTTAACATGGGTGATTTTCTATCAACA
The DNA here is from genome assembly GCA_016278485.1 of Halanaerobiales bacterium. GTDB lineage: Bacteria > Bacillota > Halanaerobiia > Halanaerobiales > Halanaerobiaceae > JADQBT01. The sequence continues at coordinate 50,589 of JADQBT010000008.1, read as the reverse complement.
GAAAGCCATGGTGGTGGCGGTATAACAATAATTTTCTTAGTCTTAATTTTATTGTTATTAGGCGGCCACGGTGGTTATAGTAAATAATAAATATTAATTAGTTAGATGGATTACATTTAGGGAAGTAAATTATTACTTCCCTCTTTCTATTTAAAGGCTATCTCCAAAATCATTTTTAAACTTATCTATTAGTTTCAGTTGCCAATCTGATCTGGTCTGCAGTTTCCCAAAGAAAAACCTTAATACTCTAGGCTCTTCCGTAAAAGATAATCCTCCAATTAATTGACGGTTTTCATATAACCAACCAATCCGATCAATAGCATACTTAACTTGTGAAAGAGTAAAAACTCGCCTCGGCATAGCTAAACGTAATAGCTCCATATTTGATAATGTCTCATTACCAGCTTCATCCCTCTGTTCAGATAAAGTTCCCCTCTCCATACCTCTAATTCCACTGACAAGATAAAGGGCAGCAGCAAGTGAACCAGCAGGATATTCTGTTTGCGCAAGGTGATCAAGAAAACGCATAGCATCAATATGACAACCTAAGCCACCAGCTGGTGTTACAACTGGAACACCTTTTTTCTGAAGCTCTTCCACCATAAAGGCTATAAACTGTGGTCCTTGGTTAATCATATCCTCATCCATTGTCTCATCAAGTCCAACTGCAATTGCCTCCATCTCACGCACAGACATCCCACCATAAGTAAGGAAACCCTCATAAAGCGGCAACAATTCACGCATCTGCAAATATACTTGCTCATTATTAGTACAAATACCACCACCTCTGGCATTGCCCAATTTTCGAGCAGAAAAATATATTATATCAGTTAAGTTTGAGATTTCTTGTGTGATTTCTCGAATACTCATCTCCTGACATTCTTTTTCTCTGGTCTTAATAAAATATAAATTATCTGCCAATAGACTAGCATCAAAAACAATCATAATCCCATATTGGTCACATAGCTTGCGAACTCCCCGCATATTTGCAAGAGAAACTGGTTGACCACCAATCAAATTAGTACCTGCCTCGATACGGATAAAAGGAATCTTTTCAGCACCGTTTATTTTTATAATATTTTTTAATTTTTCCAAATCCATATTGCCTTTAAAAGGATGATTACTATCTACCTCTAATGCCTCATCAATATAGACCTCTTCTACCGTGCCACCATTTTCTACAATATGAGCTTTAGTTGTTGTAAAATGATAATTCATTGGAACTACTGAACCAGCATTAACTAGAGTCCGGGCCAGAATATTCTCACAGGCTCTCCCTTGATGGGTGGGCAAGAAAAGTTTTTTATTGAATATTTCCCTTGTTTTTTTCTCTAATCTACAAAAAGTTTCTGACCCAGCATAACTATCATCAGCAACCATCATCGCAGCTAATTGCCTGTCACTCATAGCATTAACACCACTGTCTGTCAACATATCTAAAAATACATCACGATTATTAAGCAGAAATGTATTATTACCTGCTTCTGAAATTGCCTTAAAACGATCTTCAACAGGGGGAAGACTTAACTTCTGCACAATTCTTACCTTGTGCATCTCAAGGGGAACACTATCACCAAAATGAAATTTAATTTGTCTTGACCTACTATTTTCTACCATGCTACACACTCCTTTTTTATTTGACACTCATTTTCCATTTATAAGGCAGTTTTAGGCTAAATAATCTTCCATTAATCCTCACCTCCCACTATTTAGAATATTGCCTTTAAAATTCCTCTAAACATAAAAAAAGTCCTCCTGATATACAGGACGACTAATGCGCGGTACCACCTGAATTAATCTGTTATAAACAGATCCACTCTTTTGAGAGCAAACACTCTCTCACCATTTAACGTTGGAATACGTCAAGGCCTACAATTTTTTCAGCCTGAAACTCCAGGGTGTATTTCAGCCAGTGTTAATTGCCAGGTTCCAGCACCCCTGACTCTCTGCAAATTACTTAAAGGCTTACTTCTCCCTCTCAAAGTCTTTAATTACTTTATTAAGTTAAATTGTTAAATAGATTATATAGTAAGCAACTGACATCTGTCAAGAAAATTTCTAATTTTTTTTAACAAAGGTATTTATTATTTGAAAAAAGACTGGGAAATTAATCCCAGCCTTATCTATCTATATTTTTCTTTCTTTATAAGTGGTATGCAACAATTCATGGGAAAGATGACTACCTGGTTCAGTTAAATAATCTGCATAGATCTTTTTAATCATAGGATTTTCATGGGATTTGCGTAGTTTTTTACCTTGATCTATTTTGTAAATAGCTTCTCTCCTTTGCTTTAATACTTCTTTATTGGTAGGAATTGGCTGACCACCTCCACCAAGACATCCTCCTGGACAAGCCATAAACTCAATAAAATGGTATTCTGCTCCATTTTTTATTTCTTCAAGTAACTGTCTGGCATTACCAAGTCCATTTACAACTGCTACTTTAAGATCTAAATCACCAACAGAAACTTCAGCATTTTTGATACCAGTACTGTTTCTTACTGCCGTTAGATCTAAATCAGGTAGTTCTTCACCTGTAATTAACTCATAAGCCGTTCTTAAAGCAGCTTCCATAACGCCACCTGTTGAAGCAAAGATATCTGCTGCTCCTGAAGAAACTCCTAATAAATTATCATACTCTTCCTCAGATAAATCCATTATTTCTAAGCCTGCTTCTTTAATCATGCGACCCAACTCTCTCGTTGTCAATACATAATCAACATCTCCTGCCATCTCTTCCCGCTGGGCCTCATATTTTTTGGCAGTACACGGCATTACTGAAACAACTACTATCTCTTCTTTTTCCAAATCATTTTGTTCTGCATAATACGATTTGGCTACTGCCCCAAACATTTGCTGTGGTGATTTACAGCTAGACACATTTTCTAGAAATTCTGGATAATATTCTTCAATAAAATTAATCCAGCCTGGACTACAGGAAGTAAACAACGGTAATGTTCCACCTTCTTTTATACGGCCAATTAATTCAGTTCCCTCTTCCATAATGGTAAGATCAGCCGTGAAGTTTGTGTCAAAAACTTTATTAAAACCTAATCTTCTTAAAGCTGCCACTAATTGACCTGTTGCAATTGTCCCTGAACTAGCTCCAAAGAGCTCCGAAATAGCAACTCTAACAGCTGGAGCTGTCTGTACAACTACATGTTTTTGTGGATCAGCTAGTGCCTGCCAGACATCTTCAATATATTCTTTTTCAGTTATTGCCCCCGTAGGACAGACTGCTGCACATTGTCCACAGAGTACACAGGGACTATCAGCTAAATTACCATAATATGAAGCATTGACGACTGTATCAAACCCTCTACCTTCAGGTACTACTGCCTTCACAGATTGAATATCACTACATACACTTACACAACGACGGCAGAGTATACACTTTTCAGGATTTCTAAATAGTGAAGGTGTAGATTCATCTCTGCTAAACTTACTTTTCTTTCCCGCAAATCTATTTTCTCTAATGCCCATCTTCTCAGCAAGTTGGCGCAACTCACAATTACCGTTTTTCAAACAAGTTGGACAATCTATTTCATGATTAGAAAGTAATAGTTCAAGATTTAGTTTCCTTGTTTTGCGGACTCTTTCGCTATTAGTATTTATCTTCATTCCATCTGCTACAGGTGTATTACAAGCTGCAGCAAGTTTACCGCTATTTTCTATTTCTACCAGACAGACTCTGCAGGCACCTACTAGATTTTTATCTTCTAAATAGCAGAGAGTTGGTATATCTTTGCCTAACTGCTGTGCTGCTTCTAGAATAGTCATTCCTGCAGCAGATTCAACTGGCTGATTATCAATCCAAATCTTCATAATTTGCTTGTTCATTTTCACTCCCCCTATTTTACTTTTACATCACAGCGAAGACAACGTTCTGCTTCTTCAACTGCCTGTTCTATTGAGTAACCTTTTTCGACTTCTTTAAAACCTTTTTTTCTTTCTGAAAGTAAGATAGTCGGCATCTTAACCCGAGGCATCTCTTCTTCAAGTATTGGTCCAGAAATTTCTCGTTTTATCTCTTTATCCGGTATAATTACTCCATCTCCACCTAGATACTTATCAATTGATCTGGCTGATTCCTTGCCACTTTTGATAGCTTCAACGACAGTAGCAGGACCATTAACACAGTCACCACCAGCAAAAACCCAAGGCAGAGTTGTTGTTGCCAGATCATCTACTGCAATGAATTGATCAACAGTCATATTTATTTGAAAATCTCCGTGATTAAAACCTCGGTCAACCTCCTGTCCAACAGCTGAAATAACTAAATCAACTTCCAGTTCAAAATTCGTGTTTTCTTCTGGTACTGGTTTTCTACGACCAGAGTTATCAAAAGCGCCACCTTTAATGCGGACACACTCTAATTTATTTACCTTGCCATTCTCACCATGAATTTTTACAGGATTTACTTGACAGTACATTTTCACCTGTTCATATTCTGCTTCTTGAATCTCCTCACGGTGAGCAGGCATATCTTCTTTTGTCCTTCTGTAAACAATATTGACTTCTTTGGCACCGAGGCGCACTAAATTTCGAGCTACATCTATCGCTGCATTACCTCCACCGATAACAGCAGCTTTCTTATTTTTTATGTCTAATGAACAATTTTCCTCAAATGAATCACTAGCACAACCCTGATTAATCTCTTGCAATAATTTAAGGGCAGAATGGACTCCTTCTAACTCTCTTCCCTCAAGTCTAAGTGGTTTATCTAATTGCGCACCAATTGCTAAATAAACAGCCCAGAATCCTTCATTCTTTAAATCAGCAAGTGTAATATCTTTACCAAGTTCAGTATCTACTACAATCTCTACCCCCATTGCAGTTAAGACACCAATCTCTTCATTTAGTAAATCATGAGGAAGTCGGTATTCAGGTATACCTAGGGCCAACATTCCACCAACAACAGATTCTTTTTCAAAGATAGTTACTTGATAACCTAACTTGCGTAGATAAAAAGCTGCCGTTAGACCAGATGGTCCTGAACCTACAATGGCCACCTTTTTATCTTTCTCTTTAGCTATTTGGGGCACTGGAAAACCGTCTCCATTTTTCAACAGATAATCACTGACAAATCTTTTTAATTCTCTAACAGCTAGAGCTTCATCCATAGCTCCCCGATTACAAGAATTTTCACAGAGATTATAGCAAACACGACCACATGTCAACACAAGAGGGTTTTCCTCCTGAACCACCTGATAGGCTTCTCGATATTTACCCTGTCTTATCAGATCAATATAACGAGGGACATCAACATTAGCTGGACAAGCATTCTGACAAGGTGAGTTGAAAAGTGCTGCACAGACAGATGAACTACAATATTGATTATTGATATGATCTTCATACTCTTTAGCAAAATATTTAATTGTACTAATTACAGGATTAGGTGCAGTCTGACCTAAGCCACAAAAAGATGAATCCTTAATCTGTTCACCCATTTCTTGCAATAATTCAAGATCAGCCATCTTGGCCTTTCCCTCAGTTATTTTTTCTAAAATTTCTAACATACGTGTGGTACCAATCCGACAAGGAGTACATTGACCACACGATTCATCTTTACAAAAATCTATGAAGTATTTGGCCAAATCTACCATACAAGTCTGTTCATCCATGATTATTAATCCACCTGAACCCATGATAGTACCTAATTCTTTTAATGAATCATAATCAATAGGAACATTAAGATGTTCAACTGGTATACATCCACCGGAAGGACCGCCTGTTTGAGCAGCCTTAAACTGACCATTATTTTCAAGTCCTCCCCCAATATCAAAAATAACCTCACCTAATCGTGTACCCATTGGCACTTCAACCAGACCATTATTTTTTATTTTTCCGGCTAATGCAAAAACTTTTGTACCTGGACTAGCTTCTGTACCTATTTTTTTGAACCAATTACTTCCTTTAGCAATTATATCAGCTATATTCGAAAAAGTTTCCACATTATTAATAACAGTAGGACAATCTTTTAATCCTGAAGCAGCTGGAAATGGTGGCTTTGACCGTGGTTCTCCTCTTTTTCCTTCAATGGAAGCTATTAAAGCCGTTTCTTCACCACAAACAAAGGCACCTGCCCCAAGTCTGATTTCAAGTTCAAAATCAAATCCACTATTAAGAATATTTTCTCCCAACAGACCCAGCTGACGTGCTCCATTAATTGCTTTTCTGAGTCGTTTAATTGCCAGTGGATATTCAGCTCGACAATAGATATACCCTTTTTGTGCACCTATCGCATAACCAGCAATGATCATGCCTTCTAATAAACGATGCGGATCCCCTTCTAAAACACTACGATCCATAAATGCACCTGGGTCACCCTCATCCGCATTGCAGATAATGTATTTATAATCTCCCTCAGCTTCAGCAGCAAATTTCCATTTAAGACCAGTAGGAAAACCAGCACCACCACGTCCTCTAAGCTGAGATTCTATAAGTTCAGAAATTACCTCTTCCGGAGTATTATTAGCTAAAGCTTTACCCAAGCCTTGATATGCACCTACAGAAATAGCTTCTTCAATATCTTCAGGATCTATTAGACCACAGTTTTTAAGAACTATTCTTTCCTGTCTTGCAAAAAAATCAGCAGCTAGATCAACTGTCCAACGAGTAATAATATGGTCAGAAACCAAGTGATGATTAATAATTTCTCTCACCTTTTCAGGATTAAGATTACCATAAACAGTCCGTTTATCAGCTTCCCTAATTTCCATTAAAGGTTCCTTTGCACAAATCCCCAAACAGCCTGTCTGTATAATTTTTATATCATTAAGACCAATTTTTTCTATTTCATCTATTACCGCATCTTTTACACTTTCTGCTCCAGCAGCCAGACCACAGGTACCCATTCCAATTACTATTTGACGTTGATTAGTATTTAACTTATCTGTCAAATACTCTTCTTGCATCTGTTTTAATTTCTTATATGAAATCACGTTCTTCCCCTCCTCACATTTCATTTCTTAAGTATTTTTCAATAATATTAATCGCTTTTTCTGGATTAATCATACCATGTGCTTTACCATTAACTGTCATAACTGGCGAAAGTCCACATGCACCCAAACACCTAACAACATCTAATGAAAGAAGACCATCTTCAGTTGTTTCCCCTGCTTTAATATCATATTTCTGCTCAATTTTATTGATTATATCAACAGAACCTTTTACATAACAGGCTGTCCCCTTACAAAGAGCAACCTGAAATTTACCACGAGGCTGATCAGAAAAATGAGCATAAAATGAGATAACACTAGCTACTTCACCAGGAGCAACTTCCAGTTGGTCTGCAATTTTTTTCTGCAGATCATGTGGGAGATAGCCAACAAGTTGCTGAATCTGATGTAAAACTTCAATTAGTGCCTCAGAATCACCCTTATGTTTAGTCAATACTTTTTCGATTTGTTCGATTGTTTCTTGTTGTACTTTTTCCTTCACTATTGCCATGATAACCCTCCTTTTTAGAATATTATATTCTTCTAATTAGACATAAATGATAATAAAATTAGGGAACTATTTCACAAAGTTTTAACAATTTCAATATAATTAGAAGCATAAATCATGCCAGTTATTTATATTTGCATTATTATATTTTAATTTCCTATTCTATCAACATTAATTAATTAAAAATTTTTATTATTTTATTACAAGAAAAAAAAGAACCTAATGATTATAGGTTCTTTTAATGCGCCAGTGCATTATTATAATGTATCACTGCATTAATTAAAGTATTTTTTGAACTTGCGCACAACAGTTGACTGGTTTACGCCAAGTTTCTCAGCCATCTGATAAGTGCTATTACATTCCTTTTCTGCTAATCTTAAAAGACATTTTTCAAGTTCCGCAATTGCTTCACTTAAAGGGATAATTTCCTTGATAAGAAAGTAATCTTCTCTTACTAAAGGTACGTGCGTCTCAGCGTTTAATAATTCTTTTAAATAGCTATGCTCAACCTTTTCAGTATTAGAAGTTACAATCAATCTTTCCAACATGTTTGTTATTTGTCTCACATTACCAGGCCAATAATAATTTTTCAATAGTTGATAATCAACTTCTTCTAAAATAATATTTTTATTATATTTATCTTCAAGTACTGATTTAAAATAATTAAATAAAGGTATGATATCAGTACGCCTTTCTCGCAATGGTGGAATATAGATTGGAACAACATTTATTCTATAATAAAGATCTTCTCTAAATTCTTTTTCTCTAACCATTTCTAGTAAATCACGATTAGTCGCAGCAATTAATCTGAAATCTACTTTTAAAGGTTCTGTACCGCCAATTCTAGTCAACTGATGATCTTGTAAGACCTGCAGTAATTTAGCCTGCATCTGAACTGACATCTCACCAATCTCATCAAGAAAAAGTGTTCCATTTTTAGCAGTTTCAATAAGGCCAACTTTTCCATTCCGCTGGGCTCCACTAAATGCTCCCGTCTCATATCCAAATAGCTCTGATTCAAGCAAAGTTTCAGGAATAGCTGCACAGTTAATTTTGACGAACTTACCCTTTCGCTTGCTTTTTTGATCAATATAATGAGCAACTACTTCTTTTCCAACACCTGATTCACCAGTAATGAGAATTGTTGAATCGGTTGGTGCTACTCTATCAGCAAGCCTAATAATTTTTTTCATTGCATCTGAAACAGCTATCATTTGGTCGAACTCTGCTCCAGTAAACTCTAATTGGAATTCCTCAGAATCACTAATATAATTATTTTGATCCATAAACTGATTTAATTCTTTTAAATCTCTGGCGTTAACAATCACTCTAACTAGATTATCTTGACTATCAAGCAAAGGCCTTCCTGTCACCAATAATCTCTTCCCACTCTGAGTATTTTGTACAAGAGAAATATTCCGTCTTTCATGTAAGGTTAATAATGATACTGCAGGATACAATATTTTCTCTTTTTCTAAATCAATTATATTTTTTCCAACTATTTCTTCTCTACTAAAACCGAGCATTTTTAGATATGCTTGATTAATTTTAATTATCATTCCATTATTATCAATTACAAGTAATCCATCATATGAGGCATTTATAATAGCATCCAGTTCTTGATGAAGGCGTTGTACTTCATTTAATTCGTGCCTTTTTTGACTTAACAAATAGGGAAGGCACATCTCTACTTCTGCCAGTCCCTGACATACTGCAACCGCTTTCTCGCGGCAGCTTTGATAACCACAAGCACTGCAATTTAATAAATCATCTTCTTTTTCTTTTCCAGTCTGTTTTAACACTTGCCAAATTTGAGCATCACTTGGCATGGGTAAATATTGATAATCATTATCAAACTTTTTCCTTAAATCTAACTCCACATTCTGATTATATTTTTTAGTTGAGAGAGGTAGATTTGCAAAGTTTTTGACAGCTTCTCTTTTTCTGAAATATTCAATATTGCTTAAATCAATACCACTTATACAACCTTCACAAAATAATATATCAATAAAGTTTACCTTAATTTCGCCTTCATCTAATGATTTAAATAAAGCTAATACCTTATCTTTTCCCTCAACACTAATATAATCTTTTCTTTCACCAGCATGTAAAGCATTTATTATCCCACCTGCAAGTGGAATCTGTCGGCCAAGCTGAGTAGGTTTTATTCCTAAAGGGAATCCTTGCTTTGCTAATTTATTAGATTTAAAATTATCATTTTCTGGCACAATTCCCACTAGTTCTTTTCCTAGTTTTACTAATTCTTGGAAGGTAAGAACTGCGGTCACTCCACTTTCTTCACATAATTCTGACTTTTTAGCATGACATGGGCCAACCATTACCAATTCTGCACTACTTTCAACTTTTTCTAAATATCTACTTAAAGCCTGCATGGGAGAAACTACTGGTACTAAATTTTCTATAAACTGGGGAAAATATTTTTCTACATAATTAACTATAGCAGGGCAGGCTGAACTAATCAGAAGTTTGTCATCATTTTCAGCCAGTATTTTTTCATACTCAGCAAGCATTAATTCAGCGCCAAATGCAACCTCATAAAGCTGGGCAAAACCAATCTGGCTAAGATATTGTTGCCAATCAAACAGACTCATTCCAGGTATAAAGGATGGAAAACTTGGTGCTAGCCCCACTATCACTCTTCTATTTTGCTGTAATAGTTTTTTTGCTTTTTCTGTTTGGTCATTAATCTGCTTTGCGCCTTGAGAACAAACAAGCACACAACTTGCACAATGTATACACCTATCGGCAACAACCTCAGCTTGTCCATCTTTTACTAAAACAGCTTTAACTGGACAATTTCGTACACAAGCAAAGCATTCATGACAGTGGTCATTTTTTGTTTCAATTAATTTCATAGCCAGATACCACCCTTCTTATATTTAATTATATTCCATTATCAAGGCTGAACGCAACCTGAATTTTTTGCAAAAATATGCTATGATATATACATCTAGAATAAAGGAGGCAGATAAATAATGTTTTTTGACTATCACTTACATTCTCATTTCTCTTCTGACTCTGAAATGAGTCTGGATGAAATTTGCACTACAGCTATTAATAAAGGGCTAACCGAAATTGCCATTACAGACCATTATGATCTTGACTATCAAGATGATCAGATTGAATTTCTTTTTAATAAAAATAATTATTTAAGGGAAATAGATAATTTACAGAAAGAATATAGTAATTTACTCACTATTAAGCGTGGTATTGAGTTAGGTATGCAACCTCATTTATGTAAAAGATGCACAGCTTTCATTGGCAATGATTTTGATTATGTAATTGCTTCTATTCATACAGCAGAGAGAAAAGATCTTTATCAAGGAGATTTTTTTATAGGCTATCAGCAATGGGAAGCTTATCAAAAATATCTAATTGAGATGTATCAAATTATCGATTCCTATAATAATTTTAGTGTAATTGGACATCTAGATGTGGTCCGGCGCTATGGTGATTACGGTACAGCCCCTGATTTAGTAGATGACCCAGAAGCTCGGACAATAATTGAAGAAATTTTGAAAATTCTTATCAAAAAAGAAAAAGGGCTCGAAGTCAACACCTCCGGTTATTACATCGGTAATGGTGCTGACCCGCTCCCTTCAAGGAAAATATTAAAATTATATCACGAACTGGGTGGGGAAATTATTACACTTGGCTCTGACAGTCATTATACTCAACAAATTGCTTTTCGCTTTCAAGAAACTGTACAACTCTTAAAAGAGATTGGTTTTCAATACCTAACTACTTTTGATAAAATGAAACCAACCTTTCATTCGCTGGATAATTTGAATTAATTCTTACTGCCGAACATTCTATCAAGAATCATGGCAATAATTACAACACCAAGTCCTGCTTCAAAACCTAGCCCAATATCAACCACTGAAAGTGAACGTAAAACCGGTTTACCAAGTCCACCTGCTCCAATCATAGCTGAAATTACAACCATAGAAAGAGAGAGCATGATACACTGATTAATACCCATCATAATAGACGGCATGGCACCAGGTAGTTCAATCTTATATAACATCTCCCACCAGTTACTACCAAAGGCTATACCTGCTTCTTTTAACTCTTCTGGTACCTGTTTGATACCAAGATAGGTTAACCTAATTGGTGGAGCAATTGCAAAGATAACTGTTGCAATAACTCCTGGAACATTTCCCAGACCAAAAAACATCAAGGCTGGAATTAGATAAACAAATGGTGGAATTGTCTGCATAAAGTCTAAAATCGGCCTGGTAATAATATGAACGGCCCTGTTATGAGCTTTTAAAATCCCTGTGGGAATACCTATTACTAAGGCCACTACCACTGAAGTGATAATTGAAGCAAGAGTGACTACTAATGGATCCCACATTTCAATATTCCAGACCAAATAGAGACCTAGCACAACAAAAAGCGCTAGACCCTTACCTTTCAACTTCCAGGCAATTAAACCTAAGATCACAATTAACAAAAATGGATGGCCATATGATAAAACTGCCTGAAAACTACTGATTAGATTATCGATAATTTCGGCAAAGCCGTTAAATAAACCACTAAAATTAATTACCAAAAAATCTACTAGAGACTGAATCCAGTTACCAATGGGTATCCTTGTAGCAAGGATACCCAATATATTCTCAACAAAAGCCATTTTTACTTGCCAACTTTCTCTTTAATTACTTTACGAGCCATACGGCCATCAACAGATTCTACACCATAAACCCACTGGTTTACTATACCAAGATTTTCAGCAATCCACTCTTCTGCTGCTACTTCTGGATCCTGACCTTCCTGCTTATAATTATAAATCCATTGATTTTGCATAGGAGCAGTTACTTTGAACTGTTGCAAGAACTTATAGTAGTTTGGATTTTCATTTTTAAATTCAGTTCTAGCAACGGTGAGTACTCTTTCACCTTCACCCCAGATATTTTCTGGATCTTCTAAATATTTAATATCAAATAACACATTCATATAATGTGGTTTCCAGCCGTTAAATGCAATCCACTCTTCACTTTGGACGGCTCTCTTTACAGCTGTCATCATTCCAGCTGTACTACTTGACTGTAATGACCATTCACCTAAATTATATGTGTTATTATCAATCGCATTTTTAATAATTAAATTACCTTCATTGCCAGGTTCAATACCATATATTTTACTATTAAATTTGTCTGCATGTTCGTTTAAATCTGCCAGGGAATGAACACCTGCATCCCATACATATTTGGGTACAGCAGTCTTATAGACAACATCTAAAAGATTAACCCTTACATTTTCAATTGCACCAGTTTCTTCATATTTATCAAAGTGCATCTTCATAGTTGGCATCCAATTACCCAAAAAGACATCAATATCACCAGTCTCCATACCTTTAAATACAATAGCCTGTGAACCACTTGTCATAGTTGTTTCATAACCTAGATACTCGGCTACTTTTTTGGCAACATGTGTCTTAATTGTTACACCTGGCCATTGCACATAACCAAATTTTATTTCTTTTTGATCAGCTGCTTGTAATCCACTAAAACCACCTGCAAGCATTGTAGATACAACCAACAATATAACAAAAGTTTTAACTAAATTGTTCATATATTTATACCTCCTATATAACGTCTTCACCAGCAAGATTTGCAAGTACATTTGTCTTAACAATTACCCCAAGTAATTTATTATTCTCATCAACTACCGGAAGTGGAATATCGAGATTCGCAATATCCGCTAAAAGTTCATCCAAATTTTCAGCTGGATCAGCTGTTGGTACTTCCTTGACTAAATCTTCAATTTTAGTATCATCTTCTAGATCTTCCTTCAAAACCTCAACTACATCTTCCAGATACACAATACCACGCAGAGTACGATTTCTTTCTACAGCAAAAATAGAACTAATACCTGCCTTCTTCATCTTATGAATAGCAGTACGAAAACCATCCTGTGGGTAGAGTTGAGCCAAGGGCCTAATCATAATATCCTCTGCAGTTAATACCCGGGACCGATTAACATCCTGTACAAAATCACGTACATAATCATTTTCGGCATTTTTTAATATCTCTTCATGATTACCAATCTGAATAATTTTTCCATCTTTCATGATAGCTATCCTATCACCTAATTTTAAGGCTTCATCAAGATCATGAGTAATGAAAATAATTGTCTTATCCAATTCTTCATATAGCTCAAGTAACTTATCCTGCATCTCTTTTTTGATCAGTGGATCAAGAGCACTAAAGGGTTCATCCATAAGCAAGACATCAGTTTCAACTGCCAATGCTCTGGCCAGCCCTACTCTTTGTTGCATGCCACCACTTAATTGATCTGGCATTTGATCTTCATAACCACTTAATCCTACTCTTTCTAAAGCTTTTTTTGCTCGTTGCTGACGTTCTTCAGCTGGAATATTTTGCATCTCCAATCCAAACTCAGCATTTTCTTGTACCGTTCGATAAGGAAAAAGCGCAAAATGTTGAAAAACCATACCAAATTTATCTTTTCTAAACTCTCTAAGTTCTTTTTTATTAAGATCAGTCAAATTTACATTATCATAAAGAATTTCTCCCTGGGTAGGTTCAATTAATCTATTTAAACATCTGAGTAAAGTAGATTTCCCACTTCCGGAAAGACCCATAATAACAAATATTTCTCCATCCTCAACTTTAAAGTTAGCATCATTAACACCAACTGTATTGCCTGTTTTATCAAGGATTTCTTCTTTATTAAGACCTTCCGCTAATAGAGGAAACACTCTCTCTGTTTTTTTGCCAAACACTTTATAGAGGTTCTTGACCTCAATCATTATATTATATTCACCTCCAATTTATTAAATATTATATAGCACGAAAAAATGGCTCAGAAGGTATGTTCTTGCACACACTTTCCAAACCATTTACTTTTTATCACTCTTAAAGTGTGAGTGATATCACCAACATGTATAATAACAAAGATAATCCGGTCTGTCAAACGAAATAACAAATTATCTATTATCTATAAATTAGGTATATTATTATGAAAGTTGTATAAGAATATCAATGGTGATTAAAAATGATAAAAACAAAAAATGAACATACAACAACTAAAAAAGATATATCAACCTTTAAAATAGCAGCTACTTACATTGGTACAATTGTGGGTGCAGGATTTGCCTCAGGTCAAGAAGTTTTACAATTTTTCGGTTATTATGGTTTAAACGGTTTTCTTGGTTTACTCTTAACTACTTTTCTTTTTGTTGTTTATGGATATATTATTTTAAAATTGGGCCAACAGTTTGCAGCCCAATCCCATTTGGAGGTTATTCGACATGCCGCTGGAAAATGGTTAGGCCTATTCATCGATCTCGTTATTACATTTTTCCTATTTGGAGCTTTAACTGCTATGATTGCTGGTTCAGGTGCTATTTTTACCGAACAGTTAGGTATTAGTTCTGTCTGGGGAAACATTATAATGGCCTTAGCGTCATTACTAACTGTATTAATGGGAATTGAAGGGGTAATTTCTGCCATTAGTTTTGTCGTCCCGTTATTATTAACTGGAGTATTATCACTTGGTATCTTAACAATATTTAATAGTTTACCTTTTAATTTAGCAGAGATTTCTACACCTACCGCTGCTGCTCCTCTTCCCAACTGGTTTTTAGCTGCATTTAATTATACATCATATAATCTGGTCATAGCTGTTGCTGTTTTAGCTCCATTAGGTGCAAAAGTAAAAAATAAAGATCGATTAAAAAAAGGTGCTATCTGGGGTGGAATTGGACTTGGTATTGGTGCAACTGCCATTCTGATCAGTATAATGCTTAATATGCCACAAGCAGCTAACTATGAAATACCTATGATTTATGTTGCCGGACGTTTTCGTTCTGAATTACAATTTATATATAGTATAATTTTAATAGCAGAAATTTACACTACCGCTGTTGGCAATCTCTACGGATTTGGTGCCCGACTAGTTAAAAATTCCAGCAAAAATTATCGACCCATTGTGATTATCACAACTTTACTAGCCTTAGGAGCAAGCCAATTCGGATTTTCCAATCTAGTCCGCTACCTGTATCCGGCTGTTGGCTATGCCGGACTATTAATGCTAGCCGGATTAACCTATGGGATTATTAAAAAAAGTTGACTAATCCATAAAATGGACAGTCAACTTTACAGATAGTTTTTAATTAGTTGGTCTGAACTTCAAATTCTAACTCAACTTTTTTCTTTTTTACTATTTTAGTGGTCCAATTTACTAACCTTAGCCAGACAAAACCAATTAATGCACCAGCAACATTTGCCGTTGCAATTGCCCACCAGAGACCAGTTTGGCCAAGATTTAATAGATCTGCTAATAAATATCCTAATAAAACACGGAAAACCCATTGTGAAGCAGTAGAAATAATCATCGGTGGTACAGTTCTACCCGCCCCTTTAAAGATACCATTAATGACATTCATTAAACCAATAAATCCAAAAGTCAAGCCAGAAATTCTAAGATAAGTACTACCAATTGTTAATACTTCTGGTGCATTATTAAAAAAGCTAATAAACAATGTTGGTTTTATAAATGTTAGAATCCCAATCATACTCAGAGATGCAAAAACAACAATCATGCTCAAATTTGCTGATTTTTCTGCCCGACCCTTTTTATCCGCACCAATATTTTGACCAACCATTGTTGTGGCAGAAGCTGAAATTCCAAATGCCAAAATAATCGGGACACTAATAATTCGATTAACTATTCCATAGGCTGCCAGAGTCATCGTGCCGAAATTGGTAACTAATGTTGTCATAAATAGTTGTCCTAATGCAATCATTGACTGTTCAACAGAAGAAGGCAGACCAATTTTTACTATCATCATAATTTTTTCCTTAACTGGCTTCATATTTGCCCAAGTAAGCCGAATACCTTTCCGTCCAGAAACTAATAAATAGATCGCATATATTGTTACGACCGCTCGGGAAAAAATTGTGGCTACTGCCGCCCCTTGAACTCCCAATTCAGGAAAGGGGCCTAGACCAAAGATTAAAACTGGATCAAGAATAATATTTAAAAATACTGATCCAAACATCATTTTAGCAGGAGTTACTGTGTCTCCAATACCTCTTAACACAGAAGAAAAAATAAAAAATCCAAACATAAATGGCATACCAGAAAAAATAATCCTTAAATAACCAGCAGAATCACTTATAATGGATGGATCTGCTCCCATCCATGTTACCATCTGTCTGGCAAATATAAAACCTATACCGGCTAAAAGAATAGCCAAAATTCCTATAAAACTAACCAACTGACCAAGCATCTGATTAATCTCATTTTCATTCCCTGCTCCTTTATGTTGGGCAATAATAGCTGTTCCAGCAATTGTCATCCCTGCTGCTATTGAAATCATTAAAAACAATAGCGGAAAACTAATTGAAATTGAGGCAACTGCATTAGCTCCTAACTTTCCAACCCAAAGTGTATCTGCTAGATTATATAATGTCTGCATAAATTGACTAATCATAATTGGAAGAGATAATTTAAGCATTGAACGTAAAATTGGCCCTTCTGTAATATAATTTTTCTCTATTAATTTCTCTTTACTTAATTTCATGTATCCTCCTTGTTTGCTTATAAAATTATAGTATAATATCGTCAGGGTCATAATGCCCTAAATTTTTAATAGTTCTTTTTAATAATTTCACTAAAACCTTTTGTTCTCTTTCATCCATACCTTCAGTCATAGTTGAACTGATTTCTTGGAAAATCCCCATTAATATTGGACGTAAATCTTCGCCTTTTTTTGTTAAATAAATCTTATATTGGCGAAGATCTTCTGGATTTCTTTTTTTTACAACATAACCCTGGTCCTCTAATTTTTTCATCATTCTAACCGCAATTGCTTTATCTAGTTGATAATATGCACAAAGATTTTGTTGTGATACACCCTCTTTATGATATAAAGCAATTAAAAAAGGTAGTTCTCCTCGGTCTATATCATAGTCTTTGAGTTTCGCTTTTAAATATGAATTAAATTCTCGATGAGCAATAGATAAATACTTGCCAATTGGAATAAACTCTTTCTTACAATTATTATTATTCATCAAATCTACTCCTATCCTAAAACTAGTTGATTTATCAACAGTTGCTATGTCAACTAATAGTATATAATAAAATAGTTAAGGCGTCAATTAACTCCGACATTTTTTCTGCTTTTTCTTTTCATACATCATATCATCTGCTTCTTTGAAAATTTGATTTAAATCTTGACTACTATCAGCTAAAGTTTCACAACCACAGGAAATACTTAGACCACGTTCCATCTGATTATTAATTTCCTGACAGTATTGTTCAATCCTTGCAATAATTTCTCCAGCAGCCTCATGCTCTGTACCAGGTAAAATAACTGCAAACTCATCGCCCCCAATTCGGGCTACAATATCTTCCTCCCTTACAGAAGCTTTAATTACATTTGCTGCTATCTTAATATATATATCTCCTTCTTTATGTCCAAAATTATCATTAATTTCTTTCAAACCATCAAGATCAGCAACTATAATACTGATCGGTACTTGCCGACTATTATTTAATCTTTCCAACTCATTTTCAAAATAGCGACGGTTATATAGACTAGTTAACTGATCATGAAAAGAAAGGTACTTAATTTTTTCCTCTTCTATTTTCCGCTCAGATATATCATTATAGACACCATAAATACCTAATTGATCCTCATCAAGTTTAATCGGATAGGCATGGATAGCTACATCTATTCTTCTGCCATTTTTATCTTTTCTAACTCCTTCTCCAAAATAAGTCTTACCATTCTTTATCATCTCATCAATTTTCTCTGCAGTTTCTATTTCTTCAGATGGAATAATAAAATTATTTATAAGCTGTTCTTTTACTTCTGCTTCCGTATAACCGAATAAGTTTTCAAAACTTTTGTTAACTTTAATAACTTTTGCCTCTTTATCAAGCAGAATTATAGCTTCTGGTGATTTTTCAAATAACTCCTGGAAATAGGCTATTTGTTTTTTTAAATTAAGTTCAGCTGTTTTCTTCTGATGAATGTCATGATGAATTCCAACTACTCGTAAAGCCTGTCCGTTTTCATCACGTTTAATGACTCTACCCATATCAAGAATCCATTTATAGGAACCATCTTTTGTTCTTAAACGGTGTTCTGTTTTATATACTTCCGTTTCTCCAGACAAATGAGCTTGCAGTTTTTTTTCCACCCTTTTAAGGTCATTAACATGAACAAGCCTTTTCCACTCCATCAATGTTCCTTCAACTTCATCTAGGGTATAACCAAGCATTTCTGCCCAATTATCGTTATAAGTTACTTTCCCAGTCAAGACGTTCCAGTCCCAAAGACCCAGATTAGCTCCTCTAACTGCTAACTCATAACGTTCTTTTTCAACTAACTTCAACTCATCAAAATCCATCATAATCTTCCCTTCAAGAAATACAGACTGATACAACTAAAAGTCTGTAGATATATATCTACAGACTGCAAACTAACAGCAGCCTGGCAGTCATAAATCAACTAGATTTTTAGACCCAGAGCTTTGCGCCACCATTTTTCAATGGGTTTGCCAAATATACAATTAGATAAAGTCAATAGTACAAAAGTTATAAATTTTCAGTATCTAATACTTATATTATACATAAAACTAAAAATTCCTGCTTATTAATTAATTTTTTTACTTATTATGACAAATAATTATATTCTAACAATTAATTTCTTGACAAATAGTCTCCATCAACTCTTCATCCCAGTCCTTACACAGATAATAATTTTCTTTTACTTTTTTAAAATGATGATAATCATGTGTAATAATATCAGAAAAAATGGCAAAAGGAGCCAGCCATTTACCTTCATTTGCTAACATAATGATTTCTTTCATAGCTAAATTATTCATTCTTGATAATTCTTCTATATACCGGCCTTCCCGTGCAGCCGAATATGGTATTTCTTCTTGAATCAATGCCTGATATAAGTCGTTTAAACTAAGTACTGTTTTTTTGATATCAAAAACAATCCGTACATAAGAAATAATAAATTTTTTTATATCAGTTTTTAATTCTTCTTTTGATGCCGGTAGATTATCCTGATAAATTTTTTTCACATAATAACAGTCTCGCTCTTCATCATTCATAATTAGCAGACCATTTGTAGCCCTTATAATATCTAATAAAACATGCTCAGGATTGCAATATTTTTCGTCTGCTAAATAATTTAATAGATCATCTAATACCTGAAAATCTTTAATCTTATCATGAATTTTCCAAGCATTTTCATGTAAGAAAACTTCTTCATATACGCATCTCTTTACTTGTTCCATTTTTACTTTACCCCTGTCATGAACAGCCTTATTCAATCTAAAACGGGAAGTTAATGGATAATCATCAATTAACCAGTTATAACACATCTTTCTAATTATTTTAGTCAATGTCTTTTTAATATATCGCTCTTGATTGTGATAATCAATCCGCATCAAATCTTCCACTCCCCACAAATTAATATTAATAAAATAATGAATTATCAGTTAATATATATTATTAATATTTGACAAAAATTAAATAATTCCTGCCTCAGGGATTAATAAACCAGAGAAGAAAGAGCAACAACATTAAAAAGTTAAGAAAAAGCATTCTACTACGATTAACCTCTTCATTAAGGAGAGAGTATAACTCATTTACGATATCCATCCTGGATCTAATCAATTTACGCCAACGCTGGATAGCAAAAGCATCGCTAGCCAAATAATATATTTTTGCCTGATACCAATTGCCATAGAACTTTTCGAAGTTATCCATAATATCAGTGATTTTTTCTAACTCAACTCTGATACTCGTAATTTCTTTCATCTGACTTCTAACTCCAGGCAAAAAATTAGCTAAAAATCTATGAAATGCCTGATTTGCTTTGCGCAAATAGTTATTTAAGTAATTATCAATATAATCATCATAAACTCGTAACTTAAAAAACTGAATATTGGCGAGTTCTATAATAAATAGTTTTTCTTGAAAATTTCCTTGCTCATCAATGATTAAACCACTGTACCAGTGGATAACTGTACAATCATCACTATAAATACTGGTATGATGTTCGAGCACATCATCCATATACGAATCGTTGAAATTATCAGCCTCATACATACCAGTTAGTAGAGCAGTCAACTGCTGTTTTTTATCTGTAATCATTTCACTTGCATCAGTATAACCTGTATCTGATAAACAATAAACATAATAAAGATGATTAAAATTAGTTCTAATCTTCTTCTCAGCAAGTCCCTCAAAATGAGTCGATATTTCTTTATAAATTAGATTAAACTTTTCTTCCAATTCTTGCTCAAAATGACTACTTTTCAGTTGAACTAATAAATCAGCTAACTCTGAGAACTTATAAGGAATCTCCACCTCAAATGATAAGGCACCAAAAGTATAGATCTTACCTTTTATACTTAAATCATTTCCTTGATAAGAAAAAGTCTGATTAACAATAAATGTAACCGGCTCAGGATAATTAATAAATTCTGGCTCATTTACATCTGTCTGATAAGCATATCTACCTACTTCATCTAGTGAAAAATCTTTAATGTTTTCATATATTTTATTTTTTTCTTAAGGATGTCCAAGATTATAGAATTTATAGGCCTTAATAGAAATATCCATCAATTATTAACCTCAGCAATAAAATCTAAAGCAGCTGAGTTTAGACAATAACGTAAACCGGTTGGCTGAGGACCATCTTTAAATAGATGACCTAAATGTCCACCACACTGACTACAATGAACTTCAATACGTTGCATACCCATCGTATTATCAATTTCAGTCTCTACAACTTCTTTGCTAGCTGGTCTGGTAAAGCTAGGCCAACCACTACCTGATTTATATTTATCTTCAGAACTAAAGAGTTCCTGACCACAACCTGCACAATGATAAATACCAGGCTTATCATTAGCAAAATAATCATTATTAAAAGCTGGTTCAGTCCCTTTTTTCCTTAAAACTCTAAATGCAGCTTCACTAAGTTCCTTTTTCCATTCATCTCTACTCTTTTCCACAGAATATTTTTTTGACATCATCACCGCTCCTTCCAATAGATATTATAATTTAATCTTCAAGAACATGCTGTAAACCTTGCCCAAAGAGACACATTACATGATCATCATCAAGTGAGTAATAGACTGTCCTTCCTTCTTTACGAAATTTAACTAATTTATGATTACGCAAAACACGTAATTGGTGAGAAATAGCTGAAGAACTCATCTCAAGTAACTCAGAAAGATCACAGACACATAATTCTCTTTCTTTCAGAGCATATAGAATTCTAATTCTGGTAGGATCACCTATCGTTTTAAAAATTTCAGCCAACTTATAAACAACATCAGTAGCCAGTTCATTTTCTTTCAGCATACCAACAATATCTTGATCTGGATTAAAAATTTCACACATATCACAGAATTCACTTTTTACTGTCATCATACTACCCCCTTAAAATTCTCATTGAGTTTAGGACTGCCAGTAAGGCAACACCCACATCTGCAAAAACTGCTGACCACATAGATGCCATCCCAAAAAGACCAAGTAACAGCACAATTCCCTTTACACCTAAGGCCAAGATAATATTTTGCCAGACTACCCTTCTTGTAAATCTTGCTGTCACAAGAGCATCAGCTAATTTAGATGGTTCATCTGACATAAGCACTACATCAGCTGCTTCAATCGCCGCATCTGAACCTAGTCCACCCATCGCGATACCAATATCTGATCTAGCCAATACAGGAGCATCATTAATACCATCACCTACAAATGCAACTTTATCTTCTTTATTACTAACTAATAATTCTTCCACTTTTTTTACTTTTTCTGCTGGTAAAAGCCCAGCATAATACTTGTCTATACCAACTTCTTTTGCAACAGCTATCGCAACTTCTTCTCTATCACCAGTTAACATAATAAACTCTTTAACCCCAAGACTACGCAACCTGGATATAGCTTCTTGACTATCACTTTTAAGCTGATCAGCAATAGTTATCAACCCTAAATATTCTCCATCCTGGGCCAGATAAACTACTGTACCATTATTATTAGCCTTCTGGCAGCTAATATCCTTTTCCTGCATAAATTCATAATTTCCAGCTAAAACTTCCTTACTATCTATAATAGCTTTAATGCCACGCCCTGCAATCTCTTGATAATCAGCAATCCGGGCTAATCTAATTTCGTCTCCATAAGCTTCAACTATAGATTTAGCAATCGGATGATTAGAATGAGCTTCAGCCAAAGCAGCTAACTCAATTAACTCTGCTTGCTCCATATCTTTTTCAGGTCTTATTTCTTGTACAGCAAATACTCCCTCAGTTAGAGTCCCAGTCTTATCAAAAACTATCTTATTAACTTGATTTAATGCTTCCAGATAATTACCCCCCTTAATTAAGATACCCTGACGGGAAGCCCTTCCAATACCACCAAAAAATCCAAGTGGAATTGAAACGACCAGTGCACAAGGACAAGAAATTACCAAAAATATTAATGCCCGATAGAACCAGTCAGCAAAAAGAGCATTCTCAATAAAAAGTGGTGGTAAACTAGCAATGGCAACTGCAGCAAATACCACAACAGGTGTATAATACCTGGCAAATTTGCTAATGAATTTTTCTGTAGGAGCTTTATTAGCACTTGCGTTTTCTACTAATTCTAAAATACGGGCTACAGTTGAATCTTGATAGGATTTAGCTACCCTGACAGTCAATAAACCATCACGACTTATCATTCCACTTAGAATTTCATCACCTTTTTCTAGACGACGAGGCACTGACTCACCTGTTAAAGCAGAAGTATCAAACATACCTTCCCCTGCAACCACTTCCCCATCAAGCGGAACCTTTTCACCAGGCTTAACAACTATCAACTCGCCTGGCTTAACCATTTCAGGCTCAACCTGGCTTACTTTTTCTCCATCTTTTAGATTAGCATAATCAGGTCGCAAATCCATAAGACTAGAAATAGAACTACGCGAACGAGCCACCGCTCTATTTTGGAATAGTTCTCCTATCATATAAAAAAGCATGACAGCTACACCCTCAGGATACTCACCAATTGCAAAAGCACCTAATGTAGCAATGGTCATTAAGAAGTTTTCATCAAAAATCTGGCCTCGCAGTATGTTTCTAAATGCAATTTTTAATACCTTCCCACCTATTAGAAAATAACTTGTTAAAAATAAAGTTAACATAAACCAATTAGGTAATAAACCATGCAGTACCGGCAACTCAGCTGTTAATATAGCAATGAAAAACAATCCTGTCCCTATTATAAGTTTACGTGGTAATTGACTTAAAAAACTTTTTTGTGAATTTTTCTTATTCTTATTTGAATTTTTCTCTACTTCAAGTCCAGGCTCAATTCGGTCTGCTATCTCCTGGAGCTCTACTTCCAACCTTGCCATCGTTTCTTCTTCACCTGTTACACTAATTAAACTCCTGGCAAAATTCAGGTCAGCATGCTTAATTCCCTCAATCTTTTTTACTTCAGCTTCTATTTTAGCAGCACAACTACTGCAACTAAGACCATTTAATATAAAATCATTGCTTTTTGACATATTTGTACCTCCATTAATATACTATACTTGAACAACTATTCATATGTTCACTTATAGTATATTACTCTTAACAGTACTATGTCAAGAATATCTGCCAATCTATTTATTTTTATTGCTATTTATTATATAATTAACCTTAAGTTAATATATAAACACTTTTATAACCTTTAGTTAAAGGGGAGTTAAATATGCAGAGATTCGCGAAAAGACTCAAAACATTACGCAAAGAACATAATTTTACACAAAAAAACTTGGCTGATATTTTAGGTTATGCCCGCACAACAATTGCAAATTATGAACAGGCTGCCCGCTTCCCACCAATTGATACTCTTTTTGAAATTGCAAATTTCTTTGATGTTTCACTAGATTATTTGCTTGGCAGAACAAAAATCAAAAATACTCTTCAAGATATTTTATTAAATAATTTTAATATACCTATTCTGATAATTGATCCCCAGAATGGCAAAATAATTGATTTTAATGATACTGCCTTAAATTACTATGGTTATTCGCAAAAGGAAATGTTTCATAAGAATATTCTGGAAATTAATCAGCTTGACCAGTATATTATAAGTCAAAAAATGAAACAGGTTCTTGCCAAAAAAGAAATGACTTTTTCCTTTCCTCATAAATTAGCCAGCGGGGAAGTGAGAAATGTTATTGTATTTTCCGGGCCAGTTAGAATTGATAAGAAAACAGTTCTTTATTCGGCGGTACTCGACTTCACTCAGTCTGATCATTCAATACATAATACTAACCAGGCTGCCCATGTTTTTTTAAGTATTTTTAATTCTAAATTTCCTTTTCTAAAAGACCACCATGATAATGTAGTTAAAGTAGCAACTTCTATTGCTTACCACTTAAATCTAGCTAAAAAGGAAATTGATCTACTAGCCGCAAGTGCAAGAATACATGATATCAGTTTTTTACATCTACCAACTGAATTACTATCTAAACCATCATTTACAGAACATGAATACAACATTATTAAAGAACACCCAGGTTATGGTTATGAGTTGTTTAATAATTTGAATGAAAATATTGCTCAGATTATTGAACAGCATCATGAACGTTTAGATGGATCTGGTTATCCTGACCGACTCAAGGATGAACAGATAAGAATTGAAGCTCGGGTACTCGCTGTAGCAGATGTCTTTGCAGCTATGAATAACAAACGCCCCTATAGGGATAGATTCAATATGGAGGCCGTCTGCCAGGAATTAATAGACTATCGAGGGAGCAAATATGATCAAAATGTAGTTGATGCATGTTTACAGTTGGTTGCACAGGGTAAATTTGATTTTTTAAAAGATTGATTATCTTTTATACCAGGGTTTGAAGTTTTTAATCTTATCAATAAATTCTTGATCCCAACTACCCTCAAAGGTAATGCCACGATCATCAATGATTGCCAAAGCTGGTACTTTTTCTCTTGCTACCCCATCTACTTTAATATTTTGTTCAGCTAACCATTTTTTTACTGCCTCTACTCCACCAGCATGCCGACAACGAGAAGAATAGATCATTACTTTATAATCTTTGCGCAACTGCTGAATCGCTTCATCGACTTTATCTACAGGTGGATCTGTAATTACATCTACGCCACGCCAACCAGATTTATAAGAGTGAACTACACCATCAAAATCCAGTAAAACAGTTAACTTCCCCATTACATCGCCTCCTTTTAAAGTATTTATTATAATTATTTTCTCCAAAATTATCTTTTTAATGTATCAATAGTAAATAAGTCTACCCACTAAACTTAGGTAGACTTAATAATAAACTACTAACTCTTATATTTATCTTTAGCTAAGTTTAGCCAAAGATGCTTCCAGAAAACTCTTAATTTCTGCTGTATTATCCATATTCTCAATATCTCTCATCATATTCACAAGCTTACTTGTATCAAGTTGTTGAATAATCCATTTGCTTTCTAGAATTGAACCTGCACTCATACTCAGTTCATCTACTCCAAGCCCAACATAATAAGGAATTAAAGCGGGTATCCGCGCTGCTTCCCCACAGATTCCTACCCAGATGCCTTCTTGGTGAGCATTTTCAGTAATTTCTTTGATCAGCCTCAAGACAGCTGGATTAAATGGACTATAAAGGTTTGCTACTCTAGCATTCATTCTATCTACAGCAATTGTATATTGAATTAGATCATTTGTACCTATACTGAAAAAATCAACTAATTTTGCAAATTCATCTGACATAACCGCTGCTGCTGGTGTTTCCATCATCATTCCTATTTCTATATCTTCAGCAAATGGAATACCCTCTGTTTGCAATTCTTCTTTAGCATCGTTTACAAATGACTTAGCACCCCTTAGTTCCTGCACTGTAGAAATCATTGGAAACATGATTTTAATATGCCCATAGTTACTAGCCCTTAAAATAGCTCGCAGTTGAGTTTTAAAAAGGTCTGTTCGTTCTAGCGAGAGTCGGATTGCTCTAAAGCCAAGAAATGGATTGCTTTCCTCGGGAAAATCAAAATAGGAAAGATCCTTGTCACCACCTATATCTAACGTACGAATGATTACAGGCTTACCCTGCATTTTTTTAGCTACAAGCTGATAGGCTTTAAATTGTTCCTCTTCAGTTGGAAAACTATTGCGTTCCATATACAAAAATTCAGTCCGGAAAAGACCAATCCCCTCTCCCTCATTTTCTAATACCATCTCTACTTCTGATGGCAGACCAATATTTCCTGCTAACTCAAATTTATGCCCATCTTTTGTAATTGCGCTTGAACCCTTTATCTTCATATATTTTTCCTGTTCTTGTAAAAAATCATTTTTTAGTTCTTGATATTTAGCTAACGTTACTTGATCAGGATTTAAATATATTTCACCTTTACTTCCATCTATAATTAATTCATCATTTTTATTAATCTTTTCTAAAATTCCTTTTACACCTACTACAGCAGGTATACCTAAAGAACGGGCAATAATTGCAGAATGAGATGTCTTTCCCCCAACTTCCATAATCAGACCAAGTACATCTTTTTTATTAAACCGGGCTGTCTCGGAAGGTGTTAAGTCATGAGCAACAATGATAGATTTTTCAGTCCCTAACTTGCTTTTCTCAGTTCCAGAAAGGATTCGTAACAGACGTTGCACAACATCTTTAATATCTGCTGCTCTCTCCTGCATATAGAGATTATCCATATCGGCAAACATCTTTATAAACCGTTCTCCAACCTCTTTTAAAGCCCATTCCGCATTGCATTTATTATTTTCAATTAACTGCTTAATCGGTCCAAAAAATTCTTCATCCTGCATAATCATCAAATGAGCAGCAAAGATTTCTGCTTCTTTTTTACCAATATTATTTAATGTATGTTGGTAGATTTCTTCTAGTTGTTCAATACTAGTTTTTTTTGCAGCTTCTACTCTCTGCCATTCTGCTGCAGTATCCTCAACTTGTTTCTTTTCTACCTCAATCAGACTGGGTTTAATTAGCTCTGCCTTAGAACTTGCTATTCCTGCAGAAACACCTATTCCTTGCAAATGTTGCATCTTACTCCTCCTCTAGTGAAAATCCACTTTCAATCAATGCCTGTAATGCTTTAACTGCATCTTCTTCATCTTCACCTTCTGCAATAATAGTTATTTTATCGTCCATTGCTGCCCCCATACTCATAATTGAGAGAATACTTTTCGGATTATATTCTTTATCTTCAGCATCATTTTTTAAAACAATAATATCAGATTTAAACTTGCCCGCTTTTTTAGAAAAAATGCTGGCCGGTCTTG
Source organism: Halanaerobiales bacterium (assembly GCA_016278485.1). Lineage (GTDB taxonomy): Bacteria > Bacillota > Halanaerobiia > Halanaerobiales > Halanaerobiaceae > JADQBT01. The sequence goes on along the minus strand of JADQBT010000008.1, from coordinate 22,806 downwards.
CATGTAATCCTTCTTCATTATTCAAGATTATATCAACTTTTTTCATTTTAGTCACTTCCTCTTTGCAATCAGTTTTTCTAGGTCTTATATAGATCTAATATAGTAATTATTGTTTACACTTATGGTCTAATAAATATTTTTCTGCTGCAGCCGACCAGAGCCCGTTATTTTTCTTAACAATTTTGGCTAATTCAGCAAATAAAGGATCTTTATTACCTTTACTGGTGAAATCTTCAATAGCAGTCAATTCCATATCCAAACCAGTATAGATTAGTTTTTTTCCACCAGGAATCTTTGGTAAATTATTTATCGTCTCAATAGCACTATTTAAACCTCCCACATGGGTAATCATAGTAGCAGGATTTAATTTTCCTTGTGCAGACATTTCTAAAGACTCACGCATATCTTCATCATTACCACCAGTCGAACCCATAATATGGGTCGGAGCATAATGGATATTATAAAAATTGACCTCTGCTGAGAACTCTTTATCTGTTGGACCAGCAAAAAAGTTCAGACAACCATCACTACCAAGCAACTGATCTCCCTGTTCAACTAGATTCTTAACAGGTGCGTAAACAAAAACATCATCAAAACCCGATCCACCCGTAATTTTTCTTAATGAGCCAACTGGATCATCAAGTACTGATGTATTTACAAAATGTAGTTGGACACCCTGCTTAGCAGCCTCTTCTTTAGTAAAGAGTGATGCCGCTCTATCGAGTCTAGCCTGATTAATATCAGTCACTACCAACAATGAAGGTCTACGCTCAGCATGTAAGGCATAATCTATCGCTCCTAAGCCCATCGGTCCTGCTGCCCCCAGTAGTGCTATTTTCCCACCTTCTACAATACCCATCTGATGAACATAATTATTGTTTTCTGTATGATAAACTGCATGATAGCCACCAATAATACAGGACATCGGTTCTGCCAGAGACGCTTCATAAAAAGCTTCACCTTGATAGTCTAATAAATAACTAAGTTCCATAACTTCAGATGGAATAATCGTATACTCCGTATTCCCACCAAAATATTGATAAGAATAACCTGGTGCATAAGGACTTCCTTGATAGTTTAGAGCCGGCTGAATAGCAAATTTTTGCCCTACTTTAAACTGGTCTTCTAAATTAGCACCCACCTTTACTATTTCACCAGCAAATTCATGACCAGTAATAGTCGGCTTTTCTGCTACATCATCAGGCACACGTTTATGTTTAGCGCCCTGAATGACAGCTTTATAAGTTGACATACAAATACTATTTGAAATAACCCGGGCCAGAATCTCATCTTCCTTAATTTCTGGCAGTTCAAATTCTTCCAGGCGCAAGTCATTTTCTCCATATAACCTAACTGCTCTTGTTTTCATTATAATCACCTTTCTACAGATAGTAATATCTAATTTGATCTTTTAAAGCCATCACCTGTTCCAGAGAAGCCATCTTTGTTCCTTCATTTAAAAGAGTTGCACTGCTGGCTGCTGCAGCCAGAGTAATCATTTCCTCTAACCCCAACCCCTGAGCGACTCCCAGAGAAAGTGCACCTACCATCGCATCACCGGCACCAACAGTACTTTTTACATCTAATGAAAGTGGTTCAATCATTATCTTTTTTTCTTCTGTTAGAAAAATAGCACCATCCGCACCCAATGAAGTCATTATCATTTCTACCTCGAATTCAAATAATTTACTTGCATGTGAGACTATATCTTCCTTTTTAGTTAGATCTCTATCAAAAAACATAGCTAACTCATGATTATTTGGCTTAATAAGAGTTGGACCTGCTTTAATTCCATTCTGAAAAAGTGGCCCATCCGCATCTAATACTGTCTTGATTTCATTTTCTTTTGCCATCTTAATCCACTTAGCATATATTTGCTTACTGACTCCTCGCGGAACACTTCCAGCTAACACCAGGATATCATCCTTAACAAGATTCTGAAAGATTGTCTGCTCCAATTCAGCTAATTTATCCTGACTTAAAAAGATACCACTTTCATTAATATCAGTAAAATTATCAGCACTTAAATCAACTAATTTAATGTTAGTTCTGGTTTCACCATTTGCTTCAATAAAATTATGTTCAATTTTCAGGTGATCAAGCTCTGTTCTGATAAAAGCACCAGTTTGCCCGGCTAAAATCCCCGTAGCAATGCTTTTTCCTCCCAGATTGTTAATCAACTTTGAGACATTTATTCCTTTTCCACCTGCATCTTTATAGATGCTTTTTACTCGGTTGACCCGGCCCACCTCGAATTCATTAAGGATAATGGTTTTATCTAGAGCCGGGTTCAAAGTTACTGTTTTAATCATTATTTTTATCCCCTTGACTTTTTCTTATAATGTAAATTGTTCGTAAATATATTCTAGATCATTAGTCTTCCTCAATTTTTTTGCAGTATCATTATCTTCAAGTAGTCCAGAGAGATTTGCTAATATTTTGAGATGTTCATCACCTAAACCTGCTATCCCAATAACTAAATAAGCAATATCATCACCAAAACTTACTCCCTCAGGAAACTGTAAGATTGCAATACCTGTTTTCTTAATTTTTTTCTTGGCAGCACCTACTCCATGCGGAATAGCGACTCCCTGGCCAATATAAGTTGTCAACTCTTCTTCTCTTTTCAGCATAGCATCTATATAATCTGGCTCCACATAACCACTGTCAACCAATAATTGACCAGCCATTTTTATAGCTTTATCTCTATCTACACTTTCAAGTCCAAGTTTGATATTTTCTTTCCTTAGTACTTGAATGTTTGAGTTATCTTCCACTTTGTTATTATCTTTTTGCTCTTTTGATTCAGACTCGGACTGCATTTTAGAGACTCTTTCAACCAAAAGATCATAAGCTGCTGTTTGCATAAAATCTTGTATTGAAATATGTTCTGCCTGAGGTGCAACATCTCTTGCTCTTTCAGTCAGATTTTCATGTGTAATTACTATTTGTGCATCATTAGGAATATCTTCAATCGCTTTATTACTAACTTCTATATCAGAACCAGCTTTTTTCAATTTATTCCGCAGACGACTGGCACCCATCGCACTTGACCCCATGCCTGCATCACAAGCAAAAATTATCTTATTAATTTGATCACCACTATACTGTTTATCTTTAACTAGTTTTTCATGGGATGCATTTATTTTCTTGCCTTTTAAATTTTGCAAAGTACCGCGAGCTACAGACAGATCATCTGCATCTTCAACATTGTCATTTCTTTTAATAAAAAATGCAGCCACAAAAAATGATACAATAGTTGAAACAGCTACTCCCATCAGTACTGGTAGCCAGCCTCCTTTTGGTGTCATTGCCATTAGAGCAAAAATACTACCTGGTGAAGGTGTTGCAACAAGGCCTGCACCTAATAGATTAAAAGTAAATACTCCACTAGCCCCACCTGCAATTGCAGCTAATACCAGAATTGGATTCATCAGAACATAAGGGAAGTAGATTTCATGAATTCCACCGAAAAAGTGTATAATGATTGCACCAGGTGAAGATTGTTTGACCATCCCTTTTGAAAAAGCCCAGTAAGCCAATAGTATTCCTAAACCAGGGCCAGGATTTGTCTCCAATAAAAAGAAAATAGATTTGCCAAGTTCCTGTGCTTGCTGAATACCAAGTGGACCTAATACACCATGGTTTATGGCATTATTTAAAAACAAAATTTTACCTGGCTCTATAAATAAAGAAGCTAACGGAAGTAATCCCGCATTAACTATCGTTTTTACACCTAACTCTAAGGCACTATTTAAAGCTAATACCACTGGTCCAATAGCTCGATAAGCAATTATAGCAAGGATAGCCCCTACTATTCCAGCTGAAAAATTATTAACTAACATTTCGAAACCGGCTCGCACTTTTCCTTCAAACATTTTATCAACTTTTTTAATTAAATATCCACCTAAAGGACCCATAATCATTGCACCAATAAACATTGGAATATCAGCCCCAACTACCACACCCATGGTAGCAATTGCTCCGAGAACTCCTCCCCTAGTACCTGCTACTAGTTTACCACCAGTATATCCAATTAATAGTGGTAAGAGATAAAGAATCATTGGATCTACCAAATTAACTAGATTTTCATTTGGTATCCAGCCTGTAGGAATGAATAATGCTGTTATCAAACCCCAGGCAATAAAAGCACCGATGTTAGGCATTACCATACCACTTAAAAACCGTCCAAACTTTTGCACATTGTTTTGAAAATTACTCTTTTCCAATTTAATAATCCTCCTCTTGAAATTTCATTTTACTTTTCTGCTGATAAAAATAATCAAAATAGTTATCTAACTCATAGTAAACATCTTCTTCATTGCCGAAATTAATAGCCTGTATAAATCTTTCATTCTCAATTAATAATTTGCTGACTTCACTCATAACTTCTAATTTCTCTGGGCTACTAGCCAATGGAGCAACCATCACCACAACTATTCTTATCTTCTTCTTATCATCTGGTTTATTTACAATTTCAAAAGAATCTTCTGGATGTAAAATTAATAAATTTAGTTCTTTGACTGCATTACTACGGCAATGGAGTAACATAATATGATGATGTTCTAAGACTGTACTACCCTTTTTTTCTCTATTTTTTAAATCATGTTCAAGTATTTTCTGATCTGCTGAGTTTTTCACTATAATTTTACTAACATCAAGTATTAACTGGTTGGGATTCTTAAAATTATAGCCATTAATTAGCTTTAAATTTTCAAGTATTTCAAGAATGCTTTTATTATAATTATTTACAATCGCCAATTTCTCTTTAAGTGTAATTTTATTATCTTCTCTGCTTCTTTTCTTCTGTCTGACCGGATGTGTAGCCAGAAAGTTTTTGATTTTTTGCTGGTGTTTCTCTGTTAAAAGTGGATTTACCACAATTATCGGAAGTTCATTGGTAGCAATAGGAACAGTAGAGACTATAAAATCAATGTTTAAAGTTTTGAGTAATCCTTCATCAAAATCAATTGTTGAAATCAGATCAATAATTTTTAAATTATCAAATTCTTTATTAATTCTTGAAGCAAGCAATCTGGAAGCGCCAATCCCACTAGTACAAGCAACTACAACCCGATATTCACTAACAGGTTTTCCTCGTTTTCTTTCTACGGCTGCTCCCAAATGCATTGCTAAATATGCGATTTCAGCTTCTGGCACAGTAATATTTTCATCATTTTCTATTATAGCAGCACATTTTTGGGAAGCTGCAAAAAGATCTGCATAATACTCCTTAATTTTATTAAGTAATGGATTTCTGATTTCAAGGCCGAGTTTAATTCTATTAATGGTTGGTTCCAAATGGCGTACTAATCCCACCAGAAACTTTTCATCATCCTCTAAATAAACTCCTAATTCCAACTCTGCTGCCTCAACCATTTTACGACTCAAGTTCACTAATTTATAATCTTCGGTCATCGAAACCTCACTATTATAAAATGCTCCTCGACCTTTACTACCGCGAAGATGCATTGCTACATAACCAATCTCAGCTACAGGAATTTCAACAGAAAACGCACGTGATATGCTACTTATTAACCCAGTTGCTATCACATATTCATTTGTCTGTTTGAGTTGTTCTAAAAGATTTGGGTCAATTGTTATCTTTTCATTATTTTTTATTCTCTGTAACGCAATAGCTAAATGTACAACTAGAGCCACATAAGAATCATCAGCCAACTGATAATCAATATTAGCTTCAATTTCCTGAACAAAACTTTCCAAGATATTAACTGTATCAGCACCAATTAAACCTAATAATCTATTTTGAAAAATAGTTTCTCTATTTAAACTGGACTGATCAGAAAATTTGGCTTGAATTAATCTAAATATTTCTTGTTGGTCAATATTTTCATAAAGCAGATTAATGCTGGCCTGGCGAATATCTTTTTCTTCCCCTTTAAGATAAACACCCAACCCAGGTTTTCTGACCAATTTTAAATTATAAGCTTTAATCCAATTCTCAATCTCATCAAGATCGTGACAGATTGTTGCTTCAGAGACATTGGTTAAAACTGTAAAATTAAATAGTTTTGTTGGTTCTTGCTTTTTTAAAAGCTCAGTTAAGATAATAGTTCTTCTTTCTGCCGGAGTAAAGTATTTCTCAACTGTTTCAATTTTAAGTAGATTTTTGATATTCGCTTTTTCCTGATTATCACAGTTCAGTCTTATTCCTGTTCCTTTCTTTTTATCTAGTTGATAATCATTTTCTTGCAGCCATTCTTCCACCAAATTAAGTTCACGTAAAATCGTCCTTGAACTTACCTCAAGTTTTTCTGCAATAGACTTAACTGTAATGTAGTCATAATGATTCGTAAGAATATTCAGGATTTTTTTAGTTCTCGAACTAATTTTCATATTAATCTACTCCTATTTAGTTCTGTCACTTTAAAGTGATTCGTTTACTCCAAGTTCAAGCTTTGTTACTAATTATATTTTATTCCTTAAGTGTTGATATTACAAGTTAAAGAAAACTACATATGTCAGTTGTTACAAATGACAGAATATTATAATCTTAAATAATGTCAATTATACCAAGATAAAAAAATAACCCGTCATTGATTTTGTTACAAATCAACGCCGAGTTATTTTAGGTTATTTTCTTTATTTTTCTTTGCGTCCTTCTATTTCATATCTAATTGCTAAATAAGTCATCATATAATCATAATATTCCAAATCATTTCCACCCATATTATTAGCTTTTCTAATATCATAAGGATAATCCGGATCATCAACAACAACCTGAATATTGATCCTTGCCTCAACTAATTCTTTTTCTCGTTCCACCATATCTTCATAAATTCCTTCTAAAACAGAAAGAGGAAGATCCTCAATCACAGAAGGTTCCATCAAATTTTTTTTATCCATTTTCTCACCTCATAAAAGATACATATTTGCTTGGTAATCATCATATAATATCTATTCAGTAATGTCAAAGTCTACTCTAGTAAGAAACAGTTAATTTTGCTATATATTATATTAATAAAATAAGTAAATTGAAGATAAAATAGTAAAGAAAAAAGGAGGGTTAAAAAAGATGAGAGAACTGGCTGATAATGAAATATTAAGTCTAACCAATTTATTGAAAATGGAAAAGGATACTTTGGCTGTATCAAAAGTAACTAAAACTTTAATTACTGATGATGATCTTAAAAAGCAGGCAGAAGCAGGTATTTTAGCAGCCGAAGGAAGAATTAAAGGTATTCAACAATTTATCAATGAAAATCAAATAGCCCATACTAAAGGAGTTGAATAAAATGGATTTATTTGGGAAAACAGTCCAAGATAATACAGATATTAATGATGAAGTGCTGGCTAATAATATGATAGCCTCTGCAACCGCAGGAGCCAACGCATATCTTAATGCAGCAACTACTTGCGCAACACCTGAAATCAGAGCAATTTATACTGCAAGTCTAAATCAAATTTTAGGTGGACAAGCAGCCTTAACAGAATTAGCTGTAAAAAAAGAATGGGAAAAACCCTATTCAAGTCCAACTCAGCAGTTAAATGACGTATTTCAAAAAGCACAGTCAACAGTCAGAAATGATGACTAAAAAAGGAGTGTTTAAATGAGATTTACTTTAGATAATAATTTAAATCAATCAAATCCAAAGCCTAAACAACAGTTTAATCAGCAGCAATTTAATCAACAGTCAAGTCAACAAACAAATCAACAAGCACAGGTAGCAAATTATGGAGCACATGAGGCTTTAGAAGTTCACGAAATTTTATCAGATGCAATTAACGGAATAAATCTATTTGAATTGTATCGTCCCCATGTCCAGGATAAACAATTGGCAAAAATACTTGAAACTCAACTCAATTTTATGATTCAAGGATATAACGATATTGTCAGCTTTTTACACAACACTGGTAAAAACCAGAGTCAACCATATAGGGTCCAAAATAATTTTAGCCCTAAATTTGGTCTCAGAAACCCTTCTCCTGAAAATCCTAACATGACCATTAATCAACTCAACGACCGCGATATTGCTTCTGGAATGTTAGGCCAGGCTAAAGCAGCAGCAGTATTTTCAACTTTAGCTGCTTTAGAATGTACAGATCCAAATCTTAGAAATATAATGAAAAATTGTATAAAAAATAAAGTCGAGATGGCCTATGAAACATTTCAATATATGAATCAAAAAGGTTATTATCAAGTGCCTACCATGCAGTCCAACACAACTCAAACTTTATTTAACAGTTATCAACCAGTAAATATAATGTAATATTCTTTAGGTTGTTGGTTTAAAAACCAACAACCTTTTTCAGATTAATTACTCAAATATTTTTTTCTATTCATAATATATTTACTAATTTCAGGCTTTTTATTTGTTTTTACTAATTTTCCATCTTCATCTACTCTGAGCATTATTTTTTGCTCTCCAGGATCCAATAATAAATTATCATGTTTAGTTTTTATAAATACTGTTCCATTAATTAGATCAGCATAGATTCCTTCCATAATTGAAAAATTAGTCCTACCTAAGTGTGAACCTATTGCCGGAGAAAATACTATGCCTTTTGTTGTATAATCTCCTCCCCTAATAAAACTATCTTTACCAGTAACTACAATATTACCACCTACATTTACTGTTGAATTATAACAACCCTTATTCCCAATTACCAGATCACCTGAAGCAGCTATTGAAGAATTTTGTATATAATCAGTAAATATGTGAGATGAATTACCATCTTTTTTTTGTACCACTATGATCTCCATTATTTTATCATCTAAGATTTGGAAAATGTTTTTTCCGTCTAGTAAAGTCATTTTCCTTGGAAGAGCATAATTATTAAAAAAATCATTAGTTAAATTTTCAATTATTTTATATTTATTTTTACTTTTTTCACTTAATTTTTTTATTTTTGGAATTAATTGTGTGAACTTATTATGCAATAAGAGGTTAAATATTTTGTCACGGTTAATATCTCCAAGTTTTAATTTTAACTTTTGACTAGCTTCAGACGCCAATTGTTCACTAGCATTAAGAAACTTAGACAATTCTTTTTCTAGATCAACTAGTATTGAAAATATCTCTTCAGAAAAATAAACCCCGGCTCGAACCTGGCTACCTATTATACTTTTACTTACAAAAATATTTCCACCAATTTCAACCTGTGCCTGAGCTATGTTACCGTGCACCCTTAAATTATTCCCTATTCTGGCATTAAAATAATCTTGTATACTTCCTAAGACTATTAAATCTCCTTCATATTCTAAATTGCCAGTACTTTTGTCAATATCACCTTTAATTATATATTCCTTCACCAGTGAAACAATCGCTTTATCTTTTTTTATTTCCACTTTCGGTCGTCCTTTTTGATTAGCTATTGCTTTATCATTAAATATTGTAACACCTTTTCCAGATTCCAGAGTTAATTTTCGGATAGGTTTTGGCTCAATCTTTTGACCAGACACACTTATCCCTGGCATACCTGACTTGGCTGGCTCAAGATAAGCAATCACATCACCTGATCTAAATGATGCAATAAAATTATACTTAGTAGGATCTCCACTTTGCTTATCTAAGACTTTAACTCTAGCATCTTTACCCTCTACCGGATAATTTCCTTCAGCTACTAATTCACAGTAATTATCTTGCGGATTATTGATAATATCTTCAATAACATCTTCCTTGTAACCATATTTAACATTATTATCTATCAAATAATCCATTATCTCCTGATAAGTTAATTTAGGATAAATTTTTTCCATAATTTTTGCTGATATCTTGATAGATGAACTAGGTTTCACATCTTGTAAGCGAAGTTCTAAATCAGGAATCAATTTGATTTTAAGATATGCTTTAACTAAATCCTTTGATATTTCTAAAGACATTTCTTTTCCTGAGATAGAACTATTCTTCTCAATTTTAATATTGTTAATGTTAGTAGAATTGATGACAATTTCATTTTGAACTAATTTTCCGTCAAGATATATTTTAACATTTTCTCCTGGTTCTATCCGCGGATAATTTCCTAAACCTTTTGGATCAAAAACACTAATCTTGCCATCTTTGATACCTACTTTACCTTCTTTACTTTCATCAAGGAGACTATTTAAGTCTACATTAGCCATCATTACCGCCTCCTATTAGGGAATATATTATATAAAATCCGAACTGATTATTTTCAAAAATAATTGGAAATGCCTGAACTTTAACTTTGACTAGACTGCCATTTTTCTTTAATCGCCAGGTTTTTTCTCGCATATAATTTTCTGTTAAAATTTTTTGATTATATGCTTTAGACTCATGTTTCAATTTCTCAGGTACAAGTAAATCATCTATTTTTTTACCTTTTACTTCTTTTAATTTGTATTTAAAAATATTTGTAAAAGCATGATTAAAATCAATTATTTCTAAATCACTATTAGTTAATACTACTCCATCTGGGAAATGTACAAATAGTTGTTTCCAATTTTTATAATGGATAATATCTTTTGATTCTTTAATAGATTTTTTACCAAATTGATTCACAATTAATAAAAATGTCTCAACATTATTTGCAGCATCTAATTCAGGTATTATTTTGCAATTATATAATTTATCACCATCAGGATAACTCTCCCAATTAAAGTCAATTATATTTTTCCCATTATCATTAACTTCACTTTCTACCTTATATTTAATTTTAATTAATAATGGTTCTGGTAATGATAAAGACGTAATATCTATAGGCAAATTTTTATTTACCTTCCCATAGATTCTTTCATATGCAGGGCTTATATAATGCACTTTATAACTATTATCAATTCTAAATATAATGTAAGGTAGATTATCTAGTAAATTTTTTTGGGACTCTTCAATTAGTTTTTTCTCAGTTATTTCACTATGTACTAATAATACATGAAATGAACCCAACCCTTTAAACGGAATAACCTCAACATTAAACCAGCGTCTTTTTTGTCCAATATGATATTTGTATTCATAAGAATAATTTTCTTTTTTACCAGAAATAATTTTCCCTATTGCTTCAGCAATTTTTCTTCCATCAGGATTTTCTTTACAAGCTTTTAAATAATTATTACCAAAAGCTGATTCATAGTTGTTTTTTTCAGCAAATTCAGCAAAGGCTGCATTTTTAAAGACTATTTCACCATTTTTATCTAAGACAATAATTCCACTTGTAAGAGAGTTAAGCGTGGTCTGTAATAGATAATTACTTTCTTTTAAAAATATATTTTCATTTAAGATTTCCCTGTTCATATTTTTTCAACTCCAGCTATTGCTTTAGAATTTTTCAATATCTTTTTCATCTCCACAAATGGCTTCGGCTTACTGTAGTAATAACCTTGTACTTGGTCACAATCAATTTTCTCTAAATAATCAACCTCATATTTATGTTCAACCCCTTCTGCTAAAACCAACAGATCAAAGTTATGACCTAAATCAGTAATTATTTTAAGAAGGTTTTTTTTCTTATTTTGTTGTCCAATATTTTTCATAAATGTTGCATCAATTTTCAAACTGTCTAAAGGCAGTTCTCCTAATAAACTTAAAGACGAATAACCAGTACCAAAGTCATCAAAAGCAATTTTAATTCCTAATTTCTTTAATCTTAGCAAAATTGGTAGAGCAAATTCTAATTTCATAATCATACTTTCGGTTATTTCTATTTCTAAATTTTGATAAGGAATATTATATTTATTGACTAATTTAATAAATTCATCAATAAAATTACTATCATAAAGTTGTTTTCTAGAAAAATTTATAGCTAATTTAAGGTTTGGATTATTTAAATTTAATAATTTTTTAAACTCTTTTAATGCATAATCAGCAAGATATTTGCCCAGATAATTAATTAAATTTCTTTCTTCTGCCAAACGTATAAATTTATCAGGTGAAATAAAACCATAGTCAGGATGTTTCCATCTTGCTAATGCCTCCAAACCAATTATTTTTTCTGTTTTTATATCTACTTGTGGTTGATAGTAAACCATAAATTCACTATTTTTTATTCCTTTAATTATATCAGATTGCATTTTTATTTTATCTTTTAAATTATCATCCAGTTCACTTGAATAAAACAAATAATTATTTCCACCAAGTTTTTTTACAAAGTTCATTGCTGCATTTGCATTTTTTAATAGTTTATCTACATTATTTTTTGAATTAGTATATGTACTAATACCAATACTTACCGATATATAAATATTATTATTATTTATTAGATAACTTTTTTCTATTGAATTTTTAATCCTATCTATGATTTTATCAATTTTGTTCTGTCCAATACCTTTTAAAATTATAATAAATTTGTCCCGGCTATCATGAACAACAATATCTTTTGGCCGAACACTGTTGCGAAGATTTTTGGCAATAGATGTCAATAGCTGATCGCCTTTTTCATAACCATAATAATCATTTATTTCACTGAAATGATCAATATCAATAAACAAACATCCCATTTCTTTTTCGATTTCATATGGAAATATTTTTTTAAAATATTCATAAATATAGTCACGACCAGGTAATAGAGTCAAGTGTTTATAAAAATCCTTATTACTTTGCATATTTTTGATTGTACTAATATCTTTAGCAATTCCCCAAATACCCATTTCACTCCTATTTAGATCAACCGGAAATATTTTTACTCTTATTTCAATAGTCTTATTATCACTTCTTAATAATCGACAATCAAATTCCTCTATATTGCCAGATAAGGCAGAGTAATAAGCATTTATAACAAAACTAATATCCTCATCAATTATTAATTTATCAAAAGTCATATCTAATAATTGATCTCTAGAAAAACCAGTTAATTCTTCAGTTTTTTTATTAACTAAAGTAAATTTCTTATGATCATTAATCATATATGTTGCTTCTATATTATTTTCAAATAGCGATTTAAACTGCCCATAATGATTATTAGATTCCATAATAAATACCCCCAACTATTCTGCTAAAATAAAAAATCCCTAAAGCCAATAATGCCAAAGGGAATAGTAATCGGTAGCCTGGCAATCATAGTTTTTTAGACCCATAGCTTTGCGTCCCTACCTCACGATAGGTTTGCCTTTTCTTATCGAAAAATATTCTTTTTTGTATTTTTCTGTTCTTATATATTTATTCGCTAATTAGTAAAAAAGTCCTTTATTTACACAACAAATCTCCTGATTAAAAATTAACCGGGAGATAATTATTGCCAACTGTCAATCATTTTAAGAAATACATCAGTTACTTCGGGCATAAATTGCTTACCTCTGTTATTCCTAATCTCTTTAAGCGCAGCTTCTTTTGGCAGTGCATCTCTATAAGCACGATTAGAAGTCATTGCATCCCAGCTATCAGCTAGAGATAAAATTTGAGAGACCAAAGGTATTTCATCGCCACACAAATTATCAGGGTATCCTGTCCCGTCCCATCTCTCATGGTGATGTAAAATATATTTGCCAATATGTCCCAAAGTATCTGACTTGCTCAATGTCAAATATCCCCATACAGGATGATTTTTCACTAATTCATATTCCTCTTCTGTTAAAGGTCCCTTTTTATTTAAAATTTCAAGTGGAATTAATAATTTGCCCACATCATGTAACATTCCTGTCCAATAAGTATCTTCAATCGCTTTTTTAGATAGTCCCATAGTTTCAGCAATCTTTATTGCTAAATTCGCTACATTTTCTGAGTGTCCACTTGTGTATCCATCATAAATTTCTAATAGTTTAGTGGTTGAAGTTATTAATTCTTTATTAAAGCCCTTCTGTAATTTGCTATATTGTTGAAATGAAAAAAACGAAGACGCTAAAGTGGCAAATGAAATTAACAATTGTTTTGTATTTTTAGTAAAATCTTTATTACTTCCTGCTGCTATATCAAGATTAATTCTACCAACTACATTATTTCTAATGGTTATATTAATATAAATAGATCTACTAATTGGTTTTAATGCTTTACTAAATATTTTTTCTTTAGATGATAAATAATCAAATTTAATTGGATATTCAGCTGAAGTATAAACATCACTATTACTATTATTAATAAATATTTCCTTTTTTAATTCACATCTCCTCAATAATAATACATCATGTCCAACTGAATCTATAAAGTCACAATTCTCATTTTCAAAAGTAACTATCATTCCATAATCTGCTTCAGGAACTATTGAAATTGCACTCTTTAATAAATAAGACAGAAAACTTTTATCATCATTTCTATAACTTTCATCTAAATTAGAAACAATATTTATCATATTTGTAAAACGTTTGTTATAATTTCTTATTTCCTGCATTGATTCGTCAAGTTCTTCATTCATTGCAGTTACTTCTTGACTATAAGCTGTTAATTGTTCATAAGCTATTTGTAGTTCTTCCCTTTGCTTTCTTAATCTTTCCTCAGCTAATTTACTCTCCGTGATATCAAATGCAAAACCATCAATTTCGTAAGATCCATCTTTAAATCTCTTGCTAATTCTCGCATTCATACTTATCCAAATACGACTTCCATTTATCTGTACTGCTTCATATTCAAAACTCTTTACTTCAGCCTTATTTTCTAATCGATATATAAATTCCTCTCTTCGTTCAGGATTAATATAGAGATCTTGTGAAATATTTTGATAATACTCCAATGCTTCTGCTACACTTGAACACCCTAACATCTTTGCCATTGTTGGATTAATAGAAGAAACTTTTCCTTTTGATGTTGTTTTAAAAATTCCAATCGGAGCTTTATTAAATATTGTTTTATATTTATCGCTAGTTTTTATTACTTCTTCATTTTGATATATTATTTTCAAATGAGATTCAATGAGTTCTTTAAATTGATCCATTAGTATTTGTAATTTTTGACTAAAGTTATTTTCTTTTGTATCATGTACACAGAGGGTTCCAAAAATAGAATTATCAGGCCATTTAAGTGGTAAACCTAAATATGAAATTAATCCATTTTTCGCTTCAGGATAATTTTTCCATTTTACTTCTTGTAGAGCATTAGAAATAATTATCTTTTTATCATTTCTAATAACCTCTTCACAATAATGTCCAGTAAGTTCAACCCGATAACTTTCATGAAAAATGTTATCTTGATTATTGCTCGATTTAAAGACTTCAAGATAAGGATGATCTACTCTTGTTATTAATGCATCAGCAACTCCCATAATATCAGCTAGATTGTCAACAATATTTTGCCACTTTTGTACATGGTCTAATTGTATTTCTTTATGATCAACTTCTAAGTCACTCATTCTCTCTGATATCCCCCTTTATAACGTTGTTAATTTACTGTTACATAATTCGATAGGCTCTTCTGGATTCCATAAGCCTAAATACCCATCAACTATTACTTTTAATGCCGTAATTTTAATATATTCATCAAAGTTTACTCGTTCAACTTCTAACTAAATATTGGTTTTTCATTAATTTCACTTCTAAAGAAAACCACAAATTTCAGAATTATCGATAATAATTACTTCTACTATTTATAAAGGGTTCCTGCTTTTTTTTGAAAATTTAGTTTTTCATGACTTTTTACACGAAAAATCGATAATTAACATTTATTTTTTATGAATTAAACTAAGGATTTGTAATGACCATTTATATTTTAAATTGATTAATAGTCTCTGATAACTGATTGGCCATTTCAGCTAATTCATTGGATGCTGATATAATCTCTTCCGTTGAAGCATTTTGTTCTTCACTAGCAGCTGCCACCTCTTCTGAATTACTAGCCGCTTCTTGACTAACAGACGCTACCTGATGAACTGCATCACTAACTTCCTGACTATTTGCAGACATCTCTTGAGCCATGGCTGAAATTTTGCCAATTAAATTTAATAATTTCTCTGAAGCAGTGCTAATTTCAGCAAATGATTCTCCGGTTTCTTCTATCGCGTCAACACTTTGATCAACAATTTTTGCACTATCATCCATTTTTACTACTGCACTATTTACACTAATTTGAATCTTTTTAATCAATCCATCGATTTTTTCTGTTGAATTAGAAGATTCTTCAGCTAATTCCCTAATTTCATCTGCTACCACACTGAAACCTCTTCCAGCTTCTCCAGCTCTAGCTGCCTCTATAGCTGCATTTAAGGCTAATAAATTTGTTTGAGCTGCAATGCCATTTATTAAATCTATAATATCCCCTATTTCTTCAGATAACTTTCCAAGAGTATGGATAGTCTCGGCTATCTCATTTGAATCTTGCTTCACATTATTGACTTTTTCAATAGAAATAGTAAGAGAATTATTACCTTTTTTTATGCTACCCAGAACATCATCTGCCGATTTATTCATTTTACTAGAAGTTTCCCCTACATCATTTATTTGTTGTATAAGGCTACTAATATTATCGCTGGTAGCTTCCATCTGTGCAGACTGTTCTTCTGCACCAGAAGCCACATCCTGAATAGCACTACTTACTTCCTGTGCTGCCTCTCCCACCTGATCACCTGAAGCTGATAATTGTTCACTAGAAGCAGCTACCTGATTGGAAATTTCCATGACTTTACCGACCATATTTTTTAAATTCACTGTTGTTTTTTGAAATGACTTGGCTAATCTCCCTATCTCATCTTTTCTAGCTAAAAATACTTCTGGTACATTCTTAGTAAAATCTCCTTCTGCGAGAACTTCTGCATGTTCAGTGGCGTCTGTAATTGGTTTAGCTATATTGTTAGCTATAAAATATGAAATTGTTATCCCAATTAATAGACCAATAATACCAACCCAAAGACTAAAATTTTTGATTGTATTAAGTTCCGATAAGACATCACTAGTATTAGCAGTCATAGCAATACTCCATCCATTTAAATCAATAGGGGCATAAGCTAATTGTTTATCAACACCATTATATTCATATTGGCCAATATCAGTATTCCCCTGTACCATCTCTTCAGCTAGTTTTCTTAATTGGGGTGCTCCATTAAATATATTTTTATTACCTATATATTTCTCATCAGGATGAGCAATAGTATTCATATTATCATCAATTATCCAACCATACCCAAAGCTTTTTATATTCATATCTTTAATAAGTTCTTGAAGATACTCACTTTTAACGGTGCCACCAATAACCCCTACCAGTTTATTATTTTCATTAAAAATAGGACTTGCAACTATAATCACATTTTTACCACTAATTTTACTTATTGTCGGTATAGATATTGCGGTAGATTCTGTACGTATTACTTTGTTAAAGTAATCACGGTCAGATATATCTACTGTCCCTCCTCTAAGTACATTTCCTTGTCCACTTTTATCAGTTACTAAAATAGATTCTAAGTTAGGATTATTTATTTGCTTTAGATAACCTTCTTGTTTTGCCCAATTCATACTTTTAATTTTATCTATATTGGCAAAACCTTCTATTTGTATTTTGATTCCTGATAACCATTCAGATACAATTTTTGCATTCTGTTTAGCACTATTAGTTGCACTATCGAATGTAGATTGTTGCATAATATTAGAAGTCTGATTATATAATATTAGCGAACTTCCTCCCATTAATATCAGTACCAAAATACTTATAATAATTATCATTTTACTTTTTAGACTATTTAACATTTTTAACTTCCCCCTTTAACTACATAAAAACTTAACTACACAAATCGTGTATTAGTTTTGTAAAAAAATATTCAATACCTCACTAACTATTAAAAATATATTTTTCATTCTATTGCTCATTTATTATTAAACTTTACATTCTTAAATTTTTATACTCTACCACTTGATTTATAAAGATTGTAACTAAGTTGGGATCAAATTGTATTCCTGCACAGCTTATTAATTCTTCAATAGCGCATTTAATAGTTAAAGCTTCCTTATAAGGTCTTTTATGTGTCATAACGTCATAGGCATCTACTATTGATATAATACGAGAAACAAGAGGTATTTTCTCACCTTCTAATCCTGATGGATAACCTGATCCATTCCACCATTCATGGTGATGTAAAATCCCCTTTGAAATAGAAGCCAACTCTGGAGATGCATTAGCTATTCGATATCCTATCTCAGAATGTTTTTTAATGATCTCCCATTCTTTTTTAGTTAAAGAGCCTGGTTTCAATAAAATTTCTTCACTAATAGCTATCTTACCTATATCATGTAATCCAGCAAGCAAGATTAACTCATCTATTTCGTTATTGGAAAGATTTAAGGCTTTTCCCATCTTAATTGACAAAACTTTTGCTCTGCGAGCATGTTCTTCAGTTTCATAATTTTTTAGCAAAAGAGTTTCTTCTAAAGTTTTTAAAATTGAACTTCTAACACTATTACTCTCAACTAATTTATTTTTATAAACCCATTTTTCTGCATTTTTGATTATATTTTGTATATCTTGATTAATATCTGTTTTTGTAGCCACTCCAAGCGCTATACTTGGCTGAATTAAATCAAATTTTGCGATACTACAATCATCAACTATTTTTTCTCTAATTTTAGTAGCCTTTTTATAGTCAGTATTAGGCAAAATAATTAAAAATTCGTCTCCTCCCCAGCGAATTATTATATCCTCATTTCGACAAGCTTTTTTAATTATATCGGCAATTGTTTTTAATAATTGATCTCCTTTTTTATGACCAAATGCATCATTAACAAGTTTTAAACTATTTACATCCCCCATAATGATACTCAAGGATAAATATTTTCCTTTATCCATTTCTTTTATTTTTTTTTCAAAGTAATCTCGATTATAAAGACCGGTTAAATTATCATGATAAGCTATATAATTAATTTTTTGTTCAAACTTTTTTTGTCCACTTATATCTACAAGTGATACAATACTTTGTGAACTGTCTGAAAGTAAAACTATATTAGCAATAACAAACTTTTCTAATCCTGATTTTGTTTTAAATATAAATTCATACTTTATAGGAATTTGATTATTATTTTGTAGTCTTCGTCTTTCTTTATGATATCTCAACATCTTTTTGGCCTTTTCTTCTTTAGCTACAAATTTAGTCCAACACATCTTATTTTCAACTTCTTCTTTTTTGAAGCCACTTAGTTTTTCCATTTCTCTATTTACCATTGTTATTGTAGTATCTTCCTCTGTTACAAAAATCGCTGTCCCTGTGTTTTCAAAAAGAGCCCGGTATTTTTTTTCGCTTTTTTTTAATTTCTGAATTAAATTTTGATTTGCTAAGTGTTTAAGATTATTATTTTTATTCTTCTCTAAAACCTGTTTCATATCTAAAACCACCTATAATTTAGTCTAAATAACTGGATTATCTACTTCATGTCAAAATTTGTCGAAAAAAGTTTTAATTATTTAAAATCTTCCAAATATAACCCTTCATGTAGTACTATACTATAGTATTAAAAATGGTTCATTAATTTTATAAACTTTATTGACACAATTTGTGTTTTTTTATCTAAAATTAGCAAAATGCAAAATATATGACTGATTTTGTATGCATTCCTGCCATTCGTGTTATATAACATTGCTACAAAACAGAAAATTATATATCATAAGATAAAAACTGATAAGGAGCATAATATGATAAATTCATTCGCAAATATATTAAAAAAACTAAGAAAAGAAAATAATTTAACTCAATATGCCTTAGGAAAAAAACTGAAGTATTGTAGATCAACTATCTCCAATTATGAACAAAATACTCGACTTCCTTCCGCAGATGTTTTAATTGAAATTGCTAATTATTTTGATGTTTCATTAGATTATCTGCTTGGTAGGTCAAATATTCGGATTAGTGCCGAGGATTACTTTTCTAAAAACACCCCTAATATCTTATTATTTATTGATCCTAATAATGGTAAGATAATTGACCATAGTCCTGCAGCCCTAACTTTTTATGGTTATAGCAGGAAGGAATTATTAAATAAAACAATTTTTGATATTAATACACTTCCCAAGTATAAATTATTGAATATAATGAAAGAAGCAATAAAGAAGGATAACCAGATGTTTTATTTTAAACATAAAATAGCAAACGGTAAAATTAAAGATATAAAAACAACAACAACTAATTTATTATTTAATGATAAAATTATCTTAGTTTCTTCAGTACAAGATATTACAAATTTAAAAATCGGGAAAAGTACTACTCCTGTTAGTTCTTTAATAAATGCCCTGGCAACTACCCCTGAATTTTATAATCCTTATAAAAAGAACCATTCCCAGAATGTTGCGAATTTAGCTTGCGAAATCGGTAAAAAACTTAGCTTACCTATTAAAGAATTACAAACACTTAAAATAGCTAGTTTACTGCACGATATTGGTGAGTTAAAAGTTCCAAATGACATTTTAAATAAACCTGGAAAACTTACAAAAAATGAATATAATTTAATTAAAGATCATCCTAAATTTGGTTTCAATATGATAGATAAGATTAATTTTGAACAACCGATAGCAAAAATAATCTTACAGGAACATGAAAGAATAGATGGATCTGGATACCCACATGGTTTAATTAAAAATGAAATATTAATTGAATCAAAAATTATAGCAGTAGCAGATGTAGTTGTTTCTATGACTTCAGATAGACCACATAGACGAGCATTTAGTCTAAACTATGCTTTAAACAAAATTAAAAAATATAGTAATGAAAAATTCAATCAAAAAGTGGTTGCTGCTTGTCTAAATATATTTGAAGAGAATACCCTACAATTAAAAAAATAAATAAAAAAACTGGACAACAGATTACCTTAAAGGGTTAGATTAAATCTATTGTCCAGTTTGCATTAAATGCAATTATATTAAATTTTTAGTATAGTTTTTTACAGTTTGAATTGATTTATCGTTTCAGATAACTCCTGCGCCATTTCTGAAAGACTCTCTGAAGCTTTCACAATCTCATAAGTTGAGGCACTTTGCTCCTCACTTGATGCTGCGACCTCTTCAGAATTACTAGCAGCCTCTTCACTAACTGAAGCTATTTCAGCCATCGCTTTCCTAACTATATCACCATTATCAGACATTTCTTGCGTTTTAGTTGTTACTTTTTCAATTAAATCTTCCAAACTATTTGCAGCTTCTTTTATCTCTTTATAGTTGGTTTCAGTAATATGAATGGAATCAACACTATTTTCAACCACTTGCTCAGTATTTTCCATTTGAGATACAGTCGATTCAACACCATTCTGTATTTGCTTTATCAAGCTTGCAATTTCTTCTGTTGCTTCTGATGAATCTTCTGCTAACTCCCTTATTTCTTCTGCAACTACACTGAATCCTCTGCCAGCTTCACCAGCACGGGCAGCCTCAATAGCTGCATTAAGTGCAAGTAAATTTGTTTGCTCAGAAATATTACTTATCAACTTGACTATCTCTCCAATTTTCAAAGAAAGATCTCCAAGCTTATTAATTTCAATAGATATTTTTTTAGATTGGGATTTAAGATCTTGTATCTGTTTAATTGAATGCTCAATTGATTGATTACCTTCTTTTATATTTTCCATTACCTTAGTAGCTTGTTCTTCCATATCATTGGACATATTTTCTACATAATCTATTTGATCATCCAAATTTTCCATATTTACTGTAGTTCCTTCAACTTGAGCTGTCTGCTCTTCCGCTCCTGAGGCTACCTCTTCCATTGCGGTACCTACCTGCTCTGAAGCTGCCGAAATTTCCTGGCTAGAAGCCGAAAGTTCTTCACTAGATGCGGAAAGATTATTTGCAATATCAGCTATACTTCCAATGATATTTTTTAAATTGCCCCTCATCTGTTCAAACACTTGTGCCAATGATCCTATTTCATCACTCTTATCAGTTAATTCATCTGGGACCTTATTACTTAAATCACCATCTGATATTACTTTGGCTTGTTCAAGTAGACTAACTAGCGGAACTGTAATCTTTCTGGAAAAGTAATATACTAAAGACGTACTGAGCAACAATGAAATAAGGGCCATAATGATTAATCTATTCCTAAGTGCATCTAGTGTTTCATTAATATCATTTATATATATTCCTGTTCCTATAATCCAATTCCATGGTTCAAAACCACTAACATAAGATAATTTAGGTTCCACTCTATCCACATCATCATAATATTGCCAGTAGTATTCAACAAACCCTTGCTCTTTTTCCTCTACAACTTCTACAAAGTTATTAAAGATAAAATCTCCTTTTTTATCTTTAATATTAGATAAATCTTCATCTATTAATCCCGGTTTAAAGGGGTGCATGATCATTTTAGGTTGATGATCATTAATCCAAAAATAATCCTGATTATTATCTCCATATAACATTGTTTTAATTTGATTCTTAGCTTTATTCTTTGCCTGTTCACTTGTTAACTCACCATTTTCAACAAGGTTATGATAATATGTAAGAACACCCATAGCTGAGTCAGTTAAATTCATCAGCCGATGCCTTTTTTCATTATATAAATTTTCTTTCAAATCTTGATAAAATATAAAACTTAAAAATGATATAAGGGCAGTAATGATTAAAACCACGATTATTACTAATTTCCACTTAATGCTTTGTTTGATTTTTTTTAGCATAAAATAGGTCGCCTCCTCTAAAATTAGTTAAAAATAATTTTATTGATTTAACAATATCTATTCTACATAAAAATACCAAACCCTTTTTGAAATTTATATTATTTCTAACTATTCGACATTTTTCGCAGAACCCAGTGGTCACTAAGCATGCAATATATTGTTACAATAACTACCAATATTGAAATATATTAAATTAAACAAGCTAAACTATAAGCATTAGAGGAGGGGTTAAATATGATTACTCAAAGTATTGCTACAGACTGTTTAAATAGTACAAAATATTTAATATTACGAGACTCATATGGCACTATGGAAAGTGCCACACCCCAATTGACATCCTCCCCGCCCGTTCGTTAACAGTCACGAACGAGGATTCCTTAAAG